>WHTO01000069.1:11143-14586 GCA_009377665.1 Dehalococcoidia bacterium | reverse complement strand
CCGGCCGGGACGACGCCCACCCGCGGGCAGTCCATGCCCTCGCGGTAGCGCAAGCGGATGGCAGGTAGATTGGTGGCTGCCGGCGCGCTGATGATCGTCCCTAGCGGGGCCAGGCGGACGTACGCCTGGTCGACCCTGCGCCAAAGCCAGCGGTTGTTAAACGTCAGGCGGCGTAGGGCGGGATTGAGCAGCCTTCCAGCGGCGAGGACGGCCGGTAGCGCCGCGTGTAGAGCACGGCGCGGCAGCGACGCCGCGGCCTCAGACAGCCCGGCCGTCAACATCATCCGGCCCCGGGCCATGCGCTGCGCGGAATGGTTCAGCCATTCCTACGCAGCCCGACGTGGACGCTCGTCCAGGCGTAAGGACCGTAGCGCAGGACGACGTGCGGATAGACGCTCCAACGAAGCCGGTCGATGATTATGCTGCCGTCTTCCCCGGCGTGGGTCTGATGGTCCGCGATATAGGTTGCGAAGTCGTGCTCTGTTTCCCTGGTCGCGGCGGAAACCGAGAAGTCCAGCGGCGTCAGCGGCACCCAGTCAAGGTCACCGATCAGCCACTTCTGAAGCTCGCCGGGGTCGAAGAGCAGGACTCCGGGAAAGCCGGGCGACGGGCCATCGAGACGAAACTCGGTCGAAAGGGAGAGGACGCCACCCGGCTTCAGCACCCGGAACATCTCACCGGCGGCCTTTTGCACGTCCTCGTGGGTCCCGAAGTGCTCAATCGAGCTCGATGAGAAGATCGCGTCGAACGACTCGTCTTCATAGAGGAGATCGAGGGCGTTCATGTGCTGGACGACCAGGCGGCGCGGATTCCACAGCGCCGGCCAGTGCCTCCCGGGCGAGACCAGCATCGACGTGTTGGCCGACTGCTCCCAGATCCCTGGATCGAGGTAGAGGTCGGTGGCGTAGACGCGGCCGACGTGGTTGGTGAGCCAGAAGATCGTGGGCTCGTTCCCTGCGCCCACGCCGAGCACCTGTGCCGCGGGATTGAGAAGTCCGCAATCCGCCAGCGTATGCACCGCCATCGCCACTTCCCAGTGCTTCCGGTACTCGAAGCCGGCCGGAAAGTCAGCGCCGAAACGCGGGATGTCGAAGGAGAAAACGTTGCGTATCAGGTCGCGCACCTCGGGCTGGCCGAAGTCCTCGAGATTGCAAACCTTGTTGTAGCCGAGCCCGCCCAGGCGAGGCGCAACGGCCGCCGATCTCCCTTCGCCGGGCGTGCCCGCCACCCCGCCCGGCGCGAGCGACGACGCCATCGTGGACAACCGGGTGTCGAGGGCCGCCAGGCGTGACTCGATCCGCGCAAGCTCGCCGGCGATCGCCGGTATCAGGGAGGTGCTGCTGGCGGCATCGACGACGTCAACACCGGTGACCCGGGCCACAGCTCCGCGTGCTTTGGCTCGAAAATTCACAGCCTCATCCTGACGCATCGCAGTTACGCGGGCCAGCAGGCGGTGAGCCTTCAACTCGAAGCACGCTGTCGGGACGAAAGCTACCCTCACGATCGGCGGCGCTGCTTATGAGCAGCTCCAGATGCGGGAGGGAGGGATGTAGTAAGGTGGGCACCGCTACGGAGAGGAAATCCGGATGAAGACTCCCACGCCCGAGCCCGCCGGGCCCGACGACTGGGGGCCGAACCTCGCCAGCATGCTCGATGGCCCGGGCTGGAACCACCCCGGGGCAGATCCGGACGGCAGCCGCCTCGCACCGCTCACGGGCGAGAGCGGGGTGATCATGTGGAACGCCGCGCGGGACGAGATCGGCGCGCCGCTGCTGCTGGCCGTCCTCAGCTCGCCGCGGGCGGCGACAACGTGGTTGAGGTCAGTGCTCTCGACGCTCTACGGGCTTCACGTCCTGACCAACGTCCTGCCAGGGGACGTCGATTGGGAAAGGCTGCCCCGGCATTGCCTGCTTCACGGCCACTGGTCGCCGTTCCTGGGGGCTACCGGCCGGCCGCCGGAAGACGTCCATGCGACTCTGCGAAGCCTCCTGGCGCGCGACGACTTCCGCGTCATCACCGCGGCGCGGCATCCACTGGACGCGCTGATCTCACTCCTGCGCTTCGTAAAGGTCAACGACCTGCCCTGGCCTTCTCCCCTGCCCGACAGCGCGGACCCTACCGGGGACGGTTTCATTGATTTCGCTACCTCGCCACAGGCCGTCGGGTATCTCGATGTCACAACGGATTGGTGGAATCTACCCGGCGTCCTGAGATTTCGCTACGAGGACTTCTTCTTTGATCCCCGCGCTGCGATAGAGGCCGCGACAAGCGGGATCGGGCGGCACCCACTGGAATCGATCGAGGCCGTGCTGGAGTCGAATAGTCGCAGCGTTATGGCAGCGCGGCAGCCGGATCACGTCTGGCACGGGCAACCGGGGCTTTGGAGGACACTGCTGACCGCGGATAGCGCCTACGGGATCGCGGCCGCGCACCAGCGGGTGTTCGCTACTCTCGGTTATGTCTGCGACCCGGATCCCTCTCTGGCGGACGAGCAGGCGCGTCTGAACTGGCTGGCGTTGCAACCGGGCGATCAGTAGGCGGCCATCAGAACGGCCAATCCGTGGGGCGGCCCTGGGAGGAGATACCCTCGTCTACCAGTCCCTGTACCTCGTCCCGGGTCAGCCCGGCAAGCTGCGTCAGGACGTCGAAAAGGTCCTCGCCGACATCGGGAGCGTTGCCCTTGATGCCCCCCGGGGTGCGTGAGAGGCGGACCGGCGTGTTGGGCAGGGGAAGGCTCTGCTCCATGCGCGGATTCTCGACGGGTTTCAGGGTTTCGCGCGCCTTGACCTGGCGATGCTCGGCGGCCTGCGCGATGTTGTTCAGCGGGCCGCAGGGGATCTGCAGCGGCTCCAGCAGCTCGAGCCACTCGGCCGTCGTCTTCTGGCGCATGGCCTCGTTCATGATGGGCTCCAGCTCGGCGTGGTTCTGGGTGCGCTCCCAGCTGTTCTGGAAACGCTCGTCGTTGACGAGGTCGACCCGGCCAATGGTGGCGCAGAGGAGCTCCCACTGGTTCTCCACCCCCCACGACAGGGCGAGCACGAGGTATCCGTCGCTGGTCGGAAACGCCTGGAAGGGGGTGGCCGCCGGGTGTCGCGTCCCGATCGGGCCGGGCACCTGCCCGGTCGCGAAGTAGCGCGCGTAGGCGTTCTCGAGGATCGCCACCTGGCAATCGAGCATCGAGATGTCGATCATCTGGCCCTGTCCGCTGCGCTCGCGCTCGTGGAGCGCGCTCAGGATGCCAATCGCCGTGAACATCCCGGCGGCGATATCGCCAATTGAGAGGCCGGGGCGCACTGGTGGCCTCCCCGGCTCGCCGGTGATGCTCATGACGCCGCCCATGCCCTGGACGATTATGTCGAGCGCGGGCTTGTTGCGATCGGGCCCGGTCTGGCCAAACCCCGAAGTGGCGGCGTAGATCAATCTCGGATTCATCTCCTTGAGCT
>WHTO01000069.1:0-11133 GCA_009377665.1 Dehalococcoidia bacterium | reverse complement strand
CTGCTCGTAGCCGAGGCCGAGGCCGTCCATCGTGCCGGGGGTGAAGTTCTCCATTACAACGTCGGCCTCGCCGACCAGGCGGCGGAAGATATCCTTCCCCCGGTCGCTCTTCAGGTCTAGCGTGATGCTGCGCTTGCCGCGGTTGATTGAGAAGAAGTAGACCGACTCGCCCTTGATATGCGGCCCGGTCGTGCGGGCGATGTCGCCCCAGGGCGGGCGCTCGACCTTGATCACGTCAGCCCCGAGGTCGCAAAGGACCATCGAGGCGTAGGGCCCCGACAGCACCCACGTCAGGTCGAGGACACGCACGTCGGCGAGCGGACCGGCCATGTTCTTAACGTCCCTTCGGCTAGTTGTAGACGAGATCTTCCTCTATTAGAGAGCGGGCGATCACCATGCGCTGCACCTGGCTCGTCCCTTCGACGATCATCAACTGCCTCGCGTCGCGATACTGACGCTCGATTGGGTGGTCCATCATGTAGCCCTGGGCGCCGAGGATCTGGAGGGCGTCCGAGGCCACCTTGTTGGCCATCTCGGTGGCGTAGGCCTTGGCCATCGAAAGGTGATGGGCGTACTCGCGGGTGTATTTTCCCTGGTCGACCATCCACGCAGCGTGGTAAACGAGGTGACGCGCAGCCTCAATCTGGATCGCCATGTCGGCGAACATGAACTGGATCGCCTGCCTGTCGGTCAGCGGGCTGCCGAACGTCTCGCGCTTGCGCGCGAAATCGAGGGCATAGGCCAGGCAGCCCTCGGCCAGTCCGAGGCCGCGCGAGCCTACGACGGGCCGCAGGGAGTTGAGGCCGAGCATCGCGCTCTTGAAGCCCTTGCCTTCGACGTGGCCAATCAGGCGATCCGGCGGCACGCGCACGTTGTCGAAGACGATGTGCGCCGTCGGCAGGCCACGCACGCCCATCTTGCGGTCCGACCGGGCGACGCTGAATCCCGGCGACTTCGAATCGACGATGAAGGACGAGATCGCGCCCGCACCGTTCTGGGCGGTGCGGGCGAAGCAAACGACGTAATCGGCGACTGTACCGCCCGAGATGTAGGACTTCTCGCCGTTGATTATGTAGTCGTCGCCGTCGCGGACGGCGCGGGTGCGGATGTTGGCGGCGTCGGAGCCGGCACTGGGCTCGGTCAGGCAGAACGCCCCCTTGATCTCTCCCGTAGCCACACGGCCCACGATCTCGTGCTTCTGGTCTTCGGTGCCGCCGATCACGATCGGCTGCGTCGAGAGCGAAGAGAGGAGCAACATCAATCCCGAGGCGTTGCAGTACTTCGACACCTCCTCCACGGCCAGCGCCAGGCCGAGCGTCCCAGCCCCGGCGCCGTTATAGGCGGCAGGGATCGCCAGGCCGAGCAGACCGGCTTCCTTGTAGACCTGGAACGTGTCTTCCGGGTACTCCTCGGTAACGTCGATCTCAGCAGCCCTGGGCGCCACCTTCTCGCGCGCGATGCGGCGGGCTGTGTCCCGGATAAGCTTGTGCTCTTCTGACAGCTCGTAGTCCATTGGTCCTCCAAACTCGGTGGTTGGCTCCGCTCGCAACTGGAGGTCCGCTGGCTACGCCCCATCCAGGCCCTGAACCTGCACCGCCCTAGGAATCTAATGACTGGTCGATCTTGTCGGTAGGCTGAGAAACACCCACGACAGCAACCGGCCGCTGTGCGTCGGTTCGACGGGGCCTATGTTCGTATCTGTCGCTCGATGGGCAGCTCGCGTATGCGTTGTCCGGTCGCAGCGAAGACGGCATTGGCGATCGCCGGAGCGACGGGCACAATCGACGGCTCGCCCGCGCCGGTCGATGGATCGGTGGCGTCACCGGTCAGGATGACGTCTATCGGTGGCACGTCGTGGATTCGGGGTAGCCTATAGCTCTCCAGGCTGCCGGTGGTAAGCGTCCCGGCGGCGAATTCCATGGCCTCGAACAGGGCGTTGCCAATACCCATCACGGTTGCGCCCTCCACCTGGTTGGCGACCGAATCCCGGTCGATCATCCTCCCGCAGTCCATCGCTGCCGCGATCTGCTTGAGCTCGACTTTCCCGTCCTCGACGGCGAGCCGGACGCAGGTTGCGGCGTAGCTGCCCACGTCGACGCCGATGGCGAGTCCCGACCCCGCCGCCCTCGACTCCCAGCCGAACCTGGACGCGGCCTCCTCGAGCACGCGCCTCAACCGCACGTCGGCCAGGTTGCGCAACCTGACTTCGAGCGGGTCCATGCCGAGCAGATGGGCGATCTCATCGATGTGCGATTCGGTGGCAAACTGATTGACGGCGGCCCCCAGCGACCGGTACGAGGCGCTGGCAAGCGGGCCGTCCGAGATCCACGCTGTTGTGTGCGCGTTTGGGATGTCATAGGGCGTCGCCGAACCGCGGCGCCCAATCAGCGCGCGCTCGCTGGAGTGGTAGGCGTTGAACTCCCAGGCGACAATCCTCCCGTTGGAGCTAAATCCGCTCTTCAGCTCCAGGAGCGCCGCGGGTCGAAACGTTGCCAGCCTCATCTCCTCGGCACGGGAAAACGCGACCCTGACGGGTTGACCGGCGATCCTCGCCAGCCGCGCAGCCTCCAGAGCCGGCTGGTAGATGCTCTTGCTGCCGAAACCGCCGCCTATCGCGGGGATGATGACCCTCACCGCGTCCTCGGAGATCCCGAAAAGCTCGGCCAGCTCATTACGCAGGCCGAACGGCCGCTGTGTCCCCGCCCAGACCGTCAGCCGGCCGTTCTCCCAGGCGGCCGTCGCGGCCCGCGGCTCCATGGGGACGTTCGATATGTAGGGCACGTAGTAGGTTTCCTCGATCACGTGCTGCGCGGAAGCCAATCCTTCAGAAAGGGACCCACGGGCCTGCGTCACGAACGGCTCGTGCCTGGTTTCCAGCAGTATCTGCGGCACATCGAGGTGCGAGGGCTGGTCGAGATTCTCGTCCCAGCCGGCGCGGAGCGCGGCCAAACCCTGATCGGCCCGGTGATCGTCGTCGGCCAGCACGGCAACGAGCTCGCCTTCATTGACCACTGATCTGACTCCGGGCAACCGCTCGGCGGCCACGAGATCAACCTCGCGGAGGATGGCGCCATAAGCGGGAGGCCGAAGCACGGCGGCAAAAAGCACGCCGGGCGGAAGTATGTCCTGTGAATATCGGGCCGCGCCTGTCACGTGCTCGCGCGCAGCCGACCGCGTTGTCGTCGTGCCTCCCGTTGACGTGAGGCCTTCGGTTGCCAGCAGCGGCGCGTCCTTCCGGACCTCCCGGACCAGCTCCTGGCCGGTCAGTAGTTCGCTGTAGGCGACGGCCCGTCCGCGCCTGCTGCGAGAAGCGACACTGCCATCGCCGCAGACCAGGTCGGCGGCCGGAAGGTCGAGCCTGTCGGCCGCCAGCTCGAGGAGAACCCCCCGGGCGGTCGCGGCGGCCCGGCACAGATAGGCTCCGACCTCGGCCGTGGAGCGGCTGCCGAAGGTGCCCATGTCCCAGGGCGTGAGGTCGGTATCGCCGAGGACGATGTCCACGTCGGAGATGGGCACGCAGAGCTCGTCGGCGACTTCGAGGCGAAAACCCCAGACGATGCCCTGTCCGTACTCGACCTTGCCGGCGTAGATCACTGCCCGGCCGTTGGAATCGAGGACGAGCCACGTCCCGCGATCGGTGGTCGGCTGGGCTTTGCTGTAGGCGACCCGGGCGTAGGTGTCGTGGGGTGGCGGATAGCCAATCGCCACCTCTCCAAAGATGGTCAGTGTTCCGGGGGATGCACTCACGGCTGTCGGCCCTGCATAGCCTTCGAAGCGCTGTCGATGGCGCGCTCGATACGCGGGTAAACACCACAGCGACAGAGGTTCTCTCCCAGCGCGTCACGGATGTCCTCGGGGGACGGCTTCGCATCACGTTCCAGCAGGCCAACGATGCTCATGATCCACCCAGATGTACAGTACCCGCACTGCATCGCGTGTTCGTCGAGGAAGGCCTGCTGCACAGGATGGAGCCGATCGTCGCTCGCGAGCCCCTCGATCGTCGTCAGAGCCTGGCCGGCCACGGAGCCAACCGTGGCCTGGCACGAGCGGATCGCCAGCCCGTCGGCTAGGACTGTGCATGAGCCGCAGAGACCCTCACCGCACCCGTACCTCGTACCGAGCAGACGGAGCTCGTAGCGCAGGTAGCTGAGCAGGTTGCGCTGTTCATCCGATGTTTCGAATGACTGTCCATTCACGAGCAGCTTTGCCATGGCTCCCGCTCCATTCTGTCCATCTTGGCCATCGCCCGCCACGCCCTACGCTTTGGGCCGGGATTGTAACGCTTCACCGACAACTCCCTATCGGGCTTCAACGCAAGGCCGCGGCGCGGCAGACTGATCGAGCAGCAAGGGAGGAGCAGCTGTCCACGACTGACTCGCCCGGAGAGATCCGATCTGAACGGCGCGGCGCTGTGCTCCTCCTTACGATCGCGCGCGAGCACAAGCGCAACGCTCTCTCTCGGGAGATGGTGGCGCACCTGGTGAGCCTGGTCACGGACGCCGCCGCGGACAACTCGGTTGTGGCGGTTGTGCTCACGGGGCAGGGGAGTCAGTCCTTCTGCGCCGGCGCCGACATGAACGAGCAGCGGGAAGATCCGGCGACCTCGATGACGCTTCCGGTGGTGGAGGCCATCACCAGGTTCCCCAAGCCCTTTATCGCCGCCATCAACGGCTTCGCGCACGGCGGGGGCGCCTGGATCGCGAGCGCCTGCGACCTGAGGTTCGGGTCGCCGGGCGCCGAGTTCCGCTTCCCGGGCGCGAGCTATGGTATGGCCATCGGGGCCGCCCACCTGCCCCGCATAGTTGGCTCTGCCTTTGCCAGGGAGATCATCTTCACGGCCAAGCGAGTCTCGTCGGAGGAAGCGCTGCGCGTCGGGCTCCTCAACGGCGTTTTCGGGAGCGACGCGCTGCTCGCGGAGACGCTCGACCTGGCGGGCGCGGTCGCCGTCAACTCGCTGCCGGCGCTGATGGGTTCGAAGGCGGTGATCGACGCGACGATGCCCATCGAAGAGGCCCTGGCGCTGGAAGCCGCTGTCAACAGCGAGCTACGCAGCTCGGTGGATACGGCTTCGCGCTTCGGCCGGGCGGCGAGCCGGGTGCTGGGCGCGGGCTAGCAGTTACGTCGTGGTTGAAGGATGGAGAAGCAATGTTCGTAGCTATGAACAGATTTAGCGTGAACTCCGAGAGGGCCGCCGATTTCGAGCACGCCTGGCGGACGCGTCCGAGTTACCTCGATGGGTTGCCGGGGTTCGTCCAGTTCGCGCTGCTTAAGGGCGACAACGACGAGTACATCTCACACACGACGTGGGAATCCCGCGCAGATTTTGAGAGCTGGACGCGCTCTGAGGCATTCCGACGGGCCCATGAAAACCCAATCGCTGATGGGATCCTGGCAAGCCACCCGAGGGCCTCGTTCTATGAGGCTCTGATCGTGGAAGCCGGCAAGCCCGAAGTCGACGGCAGCACTCCTGGAGACTGAGATAACGTTCCCCCTCGTGCGAAGGTAGAGCGAGCGTGGCGCCCACCCGCCGCTCCGACAGATTAGTGGCCTGCTTCCTTCGCTAAAGTGGCTACACGGAAAGGCCGATCCAGGAAAAAGGAGAGCAATGGAGCGATTCGACCAGGACTTCGCGCCTCCTCACGATTCGGACGTCGACCTTGACGCCTTCGATCCGCGGCCCCCGGACGGTATCAAGAAGGCCGACTGCGAGGCGGAAATCGGCGAGCTCAGGCAACGGATCAACGACCTCCAGGACCTCCTCTACGCGAACAGGGGCTTCGCCGTCCTCATCGTGTTGCAGGGGATGGACACTAGCGGGAAGGACGGCACGATCAAGAGCGTCTTCCGCGACGTTGGTCCGCTGGGGACAACGGTCCATCCCTTTGGCGTCCCGAGCGAGGAAGAGCTCGCCCACGACTTTCTCTGGCGTTATCACAGGCGGACGCCCGCGCGTGGGCAACTGGCGATCTTCAACCGATCCCACTACGAGTCCGTCCTGGTTGAGCGAGTGAAAGCAATCGTGCCCAGGAAGGTCTGGAAGAGACGCTACGACCAGATCAACGACTTCGAGAAGATGCTGGCATCCGAGAAGACCGTGATCCTCAAGTTCTTCCTGAACATTTCGAAAGACGAGCAGCGCAAGCGTCTCCAGGCGCGGATCGATGATCCGAAGAAGCGCTGGAAGTTCAGTGCCGGCGACCTCGACGACCGCAAACTCTGGGGCGACTATCGACAGGCCTACGCCGACGCGATCGGCAGGTGCCACATCCCCGACTCGCCCTGGTACGTCGTGCCCGCCGACAAGAAGTGGTACCGAGACGTGGTAGTCGCCCGCATCGTCGCCGACAGGTTGGGCGCGCTCGACCTCTCATATCCGCCCGCCAGCGAGGCACTCGAAGGCGTCGTGGTCGTCTGAGCTCTGAAGCGGGAACGTCCGCGGGTCGTCGCTTTCCAGGCGACGCTCGCCCTGGCGGAACAATCAGACGGCAGCTGGCGTTCGATCAGGGTGGACGAACGGAGGTGGCTGATGCGTTATCTGATGCGCTCACCGATGCTTATCATCCCGGCCCTGCTCGTGGCGGTGGCCACTGCCTGCGGCTCAGACTCGCCTGAAGAGAGCCCCGAACCGGAGGAAACCCCGGGCAACGGCGACTATCAGTACGGCAGCTTTGACGTCGATAGCGTCGAAGTCCTGTTCCTCGAGTCGTTCCCTGTACAGATCAACGTCTCCGCGCACGGCACGCTCGCGGATGGGTGCACCGAGATTCACGAGAGCAACGTTGAGCAGGAAGGAAACGACGTCGACGTCAGCGTCTCGACGCGCCGGCCGTCCGGCGAAGCCTGTACGGACGCCATCGTGCCGCATAGCGAGACCTTAGGCCTGGGCGCCCTTGCACCCGGCGACTACGTTGTGACCGTGAATGACGTGAGCCAGGAGTTCACTGTCCCGGGCGGTGAAGGTGGCGGCGTATCCGGTGAGGGCGATGGCGGCTCCGCACCCGGCGACCCCGGAGGGAACGGCATCGAAGAGCCGCCGCCTCCCGATGATGAAGGCGAATGCACGCCGCCTTCGGACGACCCCGACGCGCCGGTCTCGAGCGACGACCCGCCGCCGTGCCCAACGGCGCCAATCGACGAAGAAGATTACATCTTCGCGGAGATGACCGTCGAGACGATCGACATCCTCGTGCTGGAGTCCTTCCCGGTTCAGATCGTGGCCTCGGCTACCGGCTACCTGGGGGATGGCTGCACGGAGCTGCACGAGGTCGACACCCAGATCAGCGGCAACGACATTACTGTAACGATCACGACGCGCCGTCCGGCCGACGCCATCTGTACGCTCCAGCTAGTTGGACATACCGAGAACGTGAACCTCGGGGCTTTCGACCCCGGTGACTACACGGTTACTGTGAACGACGTGAGCCAGGACTTCACCGTCCCCTGATGCGGTCCGCGGCACCCACGAGGGCGGTGGGTTATCGTTATTCCTGCGCTCGACCCACCGCTCCCGGGGGCAGCGACAACTGAGACGGGAAGGGCCTCCTCGTGGACGTAAGTCTTTTCTACCTGCCGGCGATCGGCTCGCGGGACGAGATCGAGCAGGGCATGGCCGGTCTGCGCACGGACCTCTACCAGCGCATGCTGGCCGAGATCAAGGAGCAGGCGCAGCTCGCGGATCAGCTTGACTACAACTCGATCTCGTTCACCGAGCACCACTTCCACGTGGAGGGGTTCGAGATATCGAACAACCCCGTGCTGCTCGACCTTTTCGTCGGCCTCAATACGTCCCGCATCCGCGTCGGCCAGCTGGGCCTCGTGCTGCCGTCTCAGAACCCCATCCGTGTTGCCGAGGACATCGCGATGCTCGACCACATGACGGGCGGGCGGGCCAACGCCGGTTTCGCCCGCGGCTATCAGCGCCGCTGGGTAGACATCATGGCGCAGCAGCTACACGGCATCCATGGAGCCATCCCTGGCGAGCATGACGAGTTTGACCGCGCCAACCGACAGGCTTTCGAGGAGCACTTCCAGATCATCAAGAAGGCCTGGACCGAGGACACCCTGGAATACCAGGGCAAGTACTGGAAGATCCCGACCGACCAGACACCGTGGCCCCTGAAGGCCACGAAGCTGTGGGGCAGCGGCGTGGACGAGAACGACATCCTGCAGCACGTCTCGGTCGTGCCAAAGCCACTGCAGAAGCCCCATCCGCCGATCTTCCAGCCCTTCGCCTCGAGCGAGAACACGATCCGCTGGTGCGCCCGCGAGGACGTCACCGCCATCCTGCCCGCCATGCACCGGGGCATGCAGAACCAGCTCTACGAGGTCTATCGGGACGAGGCGGAGAAGGCGGGCCGCAAACTGCAGCCGGGCGAGGGCCTTGGCCTGCTGCGCGACGTGATCATCGCTGACACCGATGAGGAGGCGATGGCCCTCTGGCGTCGCGGCGCGGCGTTTGTTGGCGCGGCCTGGTTCGCGCCCTTCGGCTTCGACCGCGTGCTCGTCGAGCCCGAGCGCGTAGAGCCGCTGAGCCACCAGGACATGCTCGATCGCTCGCTGATCCTGGTCGGCAGCCCCGATTCAGTCAGTCGCCAGCTTGAGAACCTGATGAAGGACACGCCGCTGCGCTGGCTTTTCGCCTGGACGTACAACGGGCTGGTCCCGCACGAGAAACTGATGCGCTCCATCGAGCTATTCGCGACGAAGGTCCTGCCCCGCTTTCAGGATTGATTGGAAGCCTGGCGACGACCGGGACGTTCCCCGGTCGCCGTCAGTTGTGCAGGCAAGAGGGGCGTACTAAGCAGGCTCCTCCTCGATGTGTCCCTTCACCGCCGCCATCAGCTCGGGCGTGGGTTCCAGGTTGTGAGTACCGGCGTGCTCGGCGGCGAGCCTAAGCAGCTCCTGTTCCGTCTCGGCACGGATGACGTGACCGCATCCTGACGCCGGGTTCACCTTGCCGCAGTCGATAACCTTCATCTGCTCACCTCCTCATTCATTATCGCGGCCAGTCCGGCGCTGGCGCGTTGGCTAGGATCGAGTCCATGCGCCGCGTCGAGGTGGCTGTCGTGGGAGCCGGGATCATGGGCGCGGCCACCGCATGCGCGCTGGCTGCTGCGGGCCGCGACGTGCTGGTGATCGAGCAGTTCCAGCCGGGCCACGGCGGCGGCTCCAGCCACGGCGCATCGCGGATCTTCCGCTATTCGTATCCCGAGGTTTCCTACGTCCGCATGGCAATGGAAGCTCGTGAGTTGTGGCGGGCGCTCGAATCGCGGTCCGGCCAACGGCTTCTCACAGAAACAGGAGGCATCGACCGCGGGCCGCGCATACGCGAGAACGCCATCGCATTGGAGTCCTGCGAGATCCCATGCGAGCTGCTGGAAGGAGCGGACCTGAATCGTCGCTTCGAAGGGCTGACGCTGCCGCCCGGCGAGCCGGCTCTCTATCAGCCCGGAGGTTCGGTCGTGGCGGCGGCCGTGGCGCTTTCGGCGTTCTTCGACCTCGCGCGCTCAGACGGCGCGTCGGTGGTGTCGAACCGTCGCGTCATTCGCTTTGAAGAAGGATCGCGCGGCGTCAACCTGCAGACCGACGAGGAAGCGCTGCTCGCGTCGGTGGTGGTGGTCACCGCGGGGGCCTGGGCAGGTCCACTGCTGGCCGAGGCGGGTATTGACCTGCCGCTGCGGCCCACGCGCGAGACAGTGGCCTACTTCGCGCTGGAGCGCCCGCTGCCGACGCTGGTCGAGTGGGGACAGCCCTCCACTTACGCATTGGCCAGCCCCGGTGACGGGATCAAGGTTGGCGAGCACCAGGCCGGCGCAACGGCCGATCCCAACGGCGAGACGGCCATCGACAACGCATCCGTGGAGCGGCTGTGCGCCTGGGTGGCGGCTCGCTTCCCGGGCGCGGCGCCCCGTCCTCATCGCACCGAGAACTGCTTCTACACGAACACCCCGGATGAGGACTTCGTCCTTGAGCGCAGGGGGCGGATCGTTATCGGATCGCCGTGCAGCGGGCACGGGTTCAAGTTCGCGCCCCTGATCGGTCAGCGCCTGGGCGCGCTGGCCGGCGAGATCCTCTGAGCCGCGGGCATTGACAGGACGGCGCCTGCATTGATAGCTTTAGCGGGCACTTAGTGTACTTAGTACACTAAGTAGGTAAGGAGGAGCCGATGGTAACTCTCCTCGAGCGACCAAGCGAAGGAAAAGTTGAGCGCGATCTCGTCGAGCGCGAGTTGATGCGTTGCGATACAGATACGCTGGACACCGTCCCGCTTGCTGACGAACGGGCAGCTTCGCACTGGCAGCAGGACATCCCGGACGCCTATCTGAACCTTACCGGCCCGGAGATCATCGAACGCATTGCGATTGCCCGGCGCCGGTTGGGCAGGCGCGCTGTCGTCCTTGGGCATCACTACCAGCGCGAAGATATCATCCAGTTCGCGGACTACCGCGGCGACTCGTTCAAGCTGGCGCGCTGGGCGGCGGCGCAGCCCGAGGCCGAGTACATCGTCTTCTGTGGCGTCCACTTCATGGCCGAAGCCGCCGACATCCTGTCGGCAGGACACCAGAGGGTGATCCTGCCAAACCTGGCCGCCGGCTGCTCAATGGCCGACATGGCTGATCCCGATGATGTCTACGCCGCCTGGGAAGAGCTGGACGAACTCGGACTGGCCGCCGAGACAACGCCCATCACCTACATGAACTCGGCTGCCTCGCTGAAGGCCTTTTGCGGGGAGCACGACGGCATCGTCTGCACCTCGTCCAACGCCGACCGCGTCGTGCGCTGGGCGCTGGAGCGCAAGCCGCGCGTCCTCTTCTTCCCCGACGAGCACCTGGGACGCAACACCGGAGCGAAGCTCGGCTTCAACACCGAGACCGACATGGCGCTCTGGGACTTCCGCAAGGGCTACGGCGCGCTCGGCGGCAACAACGAGGAGCACCTGCGCCGGGCAAAGTTCTACCTCTGGCGGGGCTGGTGCTCGGTGCACGCGCGTTTCTCGGTGCAGCAGATTGAGAAGGCCCGGGCCGAATACCCCGGCATCAAGGTGGTAGTACATCCCGAGTGCCGCAAGAGCGTGGTCGACGCCGCCGACATGGACGGCTCGACCGAGTTCATCTCGAAAGTCATCGCCGAGTC
>WHTO01000068.1:12177-14587 GCA_009377665.1 Dehalococcoidia bacterium | reverse complement strand
GCATCTCCCTGACGAACCCATTCAGGCTTTTGCCTCGCGCTGCGGCCCGGCGCTTAAGCTCGGCCAGCGTCTCCTCAGGAATGCCGCGGATTTGAAGGGTTCCCGGCACTTTACAAACAGCCTTATCGGGTAATCAGCGCCGTTAGCGCCACATGCGACGCTTGAAGTCGTCACGCTGGACCTCCACGTTGACCGTGGTCCCTTCCTGCGAGTCGCGGGCCACGATCATCTCGACAGCCTCGTCCGGGCTAAGGTTGGCCTCGACGTGGACGATGCGTGGCGGCACGTGGACGAAGTCCCCGGGCCCGGCGTCCAGCGTGTGTTCAAGGTGGTCGCCGAAGTAGAAGCGAGCGCGGCCCTTGATGATGAAGATGCCGCTCTCATTGCTTCCGTGATGGTGCGCGCCCGATTCGGTGGCCGGCGACACCGTGACGTAGCCCATCCAGAGGCGCTGCGCGCCGCAGGTCACGTCGGCGATGCCCGCCATCCGCTCCATGCCCGGCGTCGGCGAACGATCCGCGCCGCGCTCACCAGCACGGATCACGCGCAAGCCGCCCTCCCCGGTGGCCACGGGAACTCTAGAGCGTCGCCCGCTTGAGGCGAGCGCTGTGGCACTGCAGGTTGACACCGACGGGAAGCGACGCGATGTGCGTCGGGTAGGTCTCGACGTTGACCGCCAGTGCCGTGTTGCTGCCTCCCACCGATTGCGGTCCGACACCGAGGGCGTTGACCTTTTCGAGCAGGTCGATCTCGAACTGGGCGACCTCGGGGTCGGGGTGGTGCTCGCCGATCTGACGCGTGATGCCCTTCTTAGCGAGGAACATCGCGTACTCGGACGAGCCTCCGACGCCCACGCCGACGATGAGTGGCGGGCAGGGGTTGCCGCCCGATTCCTCGATCGTCCTCAGGACAAAGTCGGTCACACCCTTGCGCCCGGAGGCGGGAAGCATGACGGTGAAGCGGCTCATGTTCTCGCAGCCGCCTCCCTTGGGGATGACCGTCAGGTGGACCTGGTCGCCGGGCACGACTTCCGTGTGGATGACGGCGGGTGTGTTGTTCTTGGTGTTGACCCTGTTCGTCAGCGGCTGGTCGACAATCGAGGCTCGCAAAAAGCCCTCGGTGTAGCCCTGGCCCACGCCACCATTGATAGCGTCTCGCAGGTCGCCGCCGACCAGGTGGACGTCCTGGCCCACCTCGACCATCACGACGGTCGTGCCGGTGTCCTGGCACAGGGGCACCATCTGCTCCCGGGCGATGGCAGCATTCTCGACAATCTCGAGAAGCACGGCCTTGCCAAGCGGCGACTTCTCGGTGCCGGAAGCGCGCTTCAACGCGCCCTCGACATCCTCGGGCAGGAAGTGCGTTGCTTCCTGGCAGAGCCGGGTAACAACCTGGCTGATCTCGTTCACGTCCAGGTCGCGGGTCCTTGAAGGTGTTGCAGTCGTCATTTGATACCTCTTCTAGCTGGCCGCTTGCTTCAGCCGAGCCATGTCGTCGACGAGGCCCTTGACCGCGTTGGCCGACTTCTCGAACATCTGCCGCTCTTCCTTGTTGAGCTTAACCTCGAGGATCTGCTCGATGCCCTTCGCGCCGAGCTTGACCGGTACGCCCACGTAGAGGCCGTCGATGCCGAATTCGCCCTCGAGCAACGCGGCGCAGGGCAGGATGCGCTTCTTGTCGAGCAGGATGGACTTGACCATCTCGGCCGTCGCCGCGGCGGGCGCGTAGTAAGCGCTGGTGCCGAGCAGGTTAACGATCTCAGCGCCGCCATCGCGCGTGCGCTGGACTATCGTCTCGAGGCGGTCAGCACCTATCAGCTCGGAAACGGGCAGCCCCGCGACCGTGCAGTAGCGGACGAGCGGCACCATCGTGTCGCCGTGGCCGCCCAGCACGTAGGCCGCGACCTCGTCGACCGAAACGTCGAGCTCCTGGGCTATGAAAGCGCGGAAGCGCGCCGTGTCGAGGATCCCCGCCTGGCCAATCACGCGCTCCTTCGGGAACCCGCTGGCCTCGAACGCCACGTGGCACATGGCATCGAGCGGGTTCGTGACCACGATGATGATGGCGTCCGGCGAGTGCTTGACGGCCTCGGTGGTGACCGAGCGCACGATGTTCATGTTGACGGTCAGCAGGTCGTCGCGGCTCATTCCCGGCTTTCGGGGCGACCCGCTGGTGATGACGATGATGTCCGCGCCAGCCGTGGCCGCGTAATCGTTGGCCCCTGTGAGGGCAGTGTCGAAGCCGAGCACAGGGCCCGACTCCAGGAGGTCGAGGGCTATCCCCTGCGGCTTTCCTTCGATGATGTCAACCAGTACGACGTCGGTGATGTCCCAGTCGGCGATTCGTTCCGCCGTGGTTGCCCCGACCATTCCCGATCCGATGACTGTTACCTTACTGCGCAACTCTTCCT
>WHTO01000068.1:0-12167 GCA_009377665.1 Dehalococcoidia bacterium | reverse complement strand
GCAGCAGCTTCCGGTAGATGATGTAGTTCTCGCGGATCTCCATCCCAGCCCTCGTGTAAAGGCGGGGGGCACGCGTGATGCTCTCGGCGTCGGTGCTCAACTCGACCTCCTGCACGCCGCCCTCGAACAGTTTGCCAAAGGCGTGCCGCAAGAGCGCGAATCCCAGGCTTTTCCTTTGCCAGCCCTGGCGCACGCCCACCACGTCCACCCACGCTTCCCGGGCAACGCGTCGGCAGAGAGTCATCCCGACGATAGTGCCGCTTTCCTCGGCGATGAACCACAGCTCGGGGTCAAACCACTCGGTGGCGGTCAGCGCGGCGAAGCGCTCGTAGTTCCCGCGGGGACGGCCCCAGCGATCGCGGAATGCGTCCTCGACCGCCTCGAAAAGTGGGCGCTCGTCCCGTCCTGGCTGGAAGGTTCTCACGCTGACGCCGTCCGGCCACTCGGGCGCCGGCGGCGGCGCGTCAAGGGCCATACCCATTACGAATATCCCGCGCACCGGTCGATAACCCATCTGTTCCAGCAGGGAGCGTGCCCCAGCGTCCGAGGCATTGACATAATGGCGCACCTCCACCTGGGCACCGACCGGCGCCTGGTTGATCCGCTGCGCGGTCCAGACTTCACCCCAGCCCACGAGATATCGCCCGAGCCCCCGACCACGGTGTTCGGGGGCGACATAACCATAAACGGAGACGTTTACGAACGAGCGGTTGAGGATATCGACGCACCCGGCGGCTTTGCCGCGCGCGTCGGTTACCAGCAGCGCATCGTTCATGAGGTCCAGGTCATCCCAGTCGCTGCGTACCTCCGCGGCGTCGACGCCGCCGCTTCCGCCGTCCGTGACCTGGCAGGCTGCGATCAGAGCGGCTACCTCTTCAGCGTCCGCCATCGCGGGCGGCCGCACCGAGTAGGCCGGTGGGAGGACAGGGGTCGGGGATGCTGACCTGGTCATCGAGCGTGGCTGAACCGGCGTGGTCAGCCGGCCTGAAGCTTTCGAACGATGGCGTCGGCAACGCCCGAGGTGCCGACGGCGGATGGGTCGTTGCGGTCGGCCTTCATGTCATAAGTGACGTCCTTGCCCTCGACGATCGTGGCGGCGAGCGCGCTCTCGAGGCTGTCGGCGGCGTCGGCTTCGCCCAGGTGCTTCAGCATCAGCATCCCCGAGAACATCATGGCCATCGGGTTCACCTTGTTCTGACCCTTATACTTCGGCGCCGATCCGTGGATGGGCTCGAAGACAGCCAGTTCTTCGCCGATGTTGCCGCCCGGCGCAAGGCCGAGGCCGCCAACAAGGCCGGCGCAGAGGTCCGAGATGATGTCCCCATAGAGGTTGGGCAGCACCAGCACGTCGTAGTTCTCTGGCCGCTGCACCAGCTGCATGCACAGGGCGTCGATCAGGTACTCGTCGTACTCGATGTCGCTGTAGTCCCTGGCGACCTCGCGGGCCACGTCGTAGAAGAGGCCGTCCGTGAACTTCATGATGTTGGCCTTGGTCACCGCGGTGACCTTCTTGCGCCCGTTGGCGCGGGCGTAATCGAACGCAAACTTGACGATTCGCCGCGTGCCCATCTCTGAGATGATCTTCAGGCTCAGGCCGCTGTCGTCGCGGATCTTGCCTACCCCGGCCTCCCGAACGATGCGCCCTATCTCGGCGATCTGCGGGGCTCCAATCTCGAATTCGATCCCGGCATAGAGGTCCTCGGTGTTCTCACGGACAACGACAATGTCGACCTTCTCGAACCGCGTGCGAACCCCCGGGTACCACTTGCAGGGCCGCAGGCAGGAGTAGAGGTCCAGCTCCTTACGGATGGCTACGTTCACCGAGCGGAAACCGGTCCCGATCGGCGTGGTCACCGGCCCCTTGATCCCGACCTTGTTGCGCCTGACGGACTCCAGTACACGCGGTGGAAGCGGCGTGCCTTCGGTCTCCATCACATCGGCGCCAACGTCCTGGACGTCCCAATCGAACTCAACGCCGGTCGCCTCAAGCACCCGACGGGTGGCCTCGGTGATCTCAGGTCCCGTGCCGTCACCGGGAATCAGCGTTACTGCGTATGCCATTTGGTTTCCTCTGCTCTCGTGGGCGCCCCAGGCGCAACCTGCCGATTGACTCAGCTCGTCAGGCGACTTCGAGGGGGCTGTCCCCCGGCTGACCACTCGCCACGCACGCGAATGGGTCTCCGCCGGCCCTCGCCGGCACCGGAGGCTGCGCGCAGTGTGGCAAGGCGGGCCGTTGGCATCGACATGGGGTACCTTCTAATTCTATGAGTGCGGCGCCGCCTGGGGCCAGCAATGACCGCCCACCCGGCGATTCTCAGCACGGCAACCCGGCTCCTCACCCTGGACCATGGCTCGACATCGCGATCTCGCAGCGCGCCGCCCTGTCCGTCGTCTTCATCATCGGCGCTATCTTTGGCGCTGGCGCGCTGGTCGCGCTGGTTGTTGTCTGGGGGCTTGTCGGCGATGTCCCGCTGATCGACCTTGAGAGCAATCGGCCGGCTGCCCCGCCGGCACAGCAAGGCCTGCCGCCCGCCGCCGGGGGCCAGGGCCAGCAGGCGGCTGCCACGCTACCGGTCTTCGAGTTTCTCCAGGGAGATCTGCAGGGCGAGATTTCGGTCGACCCGACGTCATTGCAATTTGGTCCGGACGGACGGCTCTACGTCGCGCAGCGGGACGGTCTGATCCACGTCTACACGGTCGTCCGCAACGCAGCGGCTGAGTATGAGGTAACGAAGAGCGAAACGATCGACCTCGTGCAGGCTATCCCAAACCACGACGACGACGGGACGCCGAACCAGCTCTATACGGAGCGTCTCGTCACCGGCCTCGCCGTGGCCGGAAGCGCCGATGCCCCGGTCGTCTATGTCAGCTCAAGCGACCCCCGTGCATCTGGGAGCAGCGGGCCACCAGTTGGCCTGGACACCAACTCAGGCATCATCTCGCGGCTCGACCTGACGCCCGCGGGCTGGGTGAAGACCGACATCGTACGCGGCCTCCCCCGCTCGCAGACGGAGCACGCCACCAACGGCCTTGCCCTCGATGGGAACAGCGAGCTTTTGTACGTCGCCCAGGGAGGCAACACGAACCAGGGCGCACCGTCAGCGAACTTCGGTTTTCTTCCCGAGTACGCCCTCTCCGCCGCCATCCTGGAGGTCGACCTTGCTGCTATTGGCGACGCGACCTACGACCTGCCAACGCTCGACGACCCCTCCCGCCCCGACGTGTCACCCGGCGTCGACGAGAACGACCCGTTCGGTGGCAACGGCGGCGCCAACCAGGCCCTGGTCGTCGAAGACGGCCCGGTCAGGATCTACTCCCCCGGCTGGCGTAATCCCTACGACCTGGTCCTCACCCAGTCAGGGCGCCTCTATGCCTTCGACAACGGTTCGAACGAGGGCAACGGCGGCCAGCCGATCCTTGAGGGATCGGCAGGAAACTGCACCAACGACCCCGGCGAGGATCCCGGAGAGACCCAGGGCAACGGTTTGCGCCTCGTGACCGAGGGCCTTTACGGGGGCCACCCCAATCCCACGCGGGGCAACCAGTCCAACACCTTCAACGGCGCATCGCCGGTCCCGGAAGGCGACGCGTCGCAATGCGACTATCGCAGCCCGACGGAGTTGCTCGGAGGTGCATTCCACGTCGAAGTGCTGCCGGTCAACGGATTGGCCGAGTACACGGCGTCAAACTTTGGTGGAGCGCTCAACGGCAACCTGATCGGCGCTGGATTCGCGGGCTACATTCAGCGCTTCCAGTTGAACGCGGACGGCACGGACGACGTCTACAGCGGCCTGCTGCTGGGCGGCGTCGGGAGCATGCCGCTCGATCTGACCACAAACGGCGACGGCGGCCCCTTCCCGGGCACGATCTGGGTGGCCATCTACGGCAGCGACGAGATACGCGTCTTCGAACCCCTCGACTTTGCCTGCCCTGGCGGCTCCGAGGGATGTCTCGAGGGTGGAGACGGTGGTGCGGGCGGGTCCTGGGCGGCTCTTCCCGCCAGCACGACCCCCCGTGGCGAAGTGGCGTACACCGAGGCGGATGGGAGGTTCATCCTGGCCGCCGGCCGCCAATCGCCGGTCGAGGTCTTCGACCCGGCGACTGCCACGTGGAGCACGTTCGACGCTCCCTTCCCAGCGCAGATTGACCACGTGCAGGGAGTCGTGGTGGGCGAGCTTGTTTACTACGTCGGAGGCCTGGTCGTCTGGCCTGAGCCCGAGGTCTCGACCGTCCATGTCCTGGATCCCTCGACCGGGACCTTCAGTCGCGGGGCGGACATGCCGGCGGGCCGGGGCAGGGGAGCAGGCGCGGTGGCGGTGCACGAGGGGAAGATTTACTACGCGGGCGGCATCCGCGGTGCAGAGGCCGTGACCCTGTTCGACGTCTACGACCCCGCTACAGACACTTGGACTCAGCTTCCGGACATGCCGGTGGCGCGCGACCACTTCCGTGGCGCGGTTGTTGGCGGGATCTTCTATGCCATCGGCGGCCGGGACCTCGACCCCGGCGACCTGGTGACGGTGGACTACTCGTTCGACCTGGCCGATCCGGCCGCTACCTGGGAGCGGCTGCCCAGCCCTCTGCCCACGTCACGCGGCGGCCACGCCTCGGTGACCCTGGGCGATGAGATCATCATCATCGGCGGGGAGGACTACTATCGGCACTTCAACACGGTCGAGGCCTACAACACCGTCACGGGCCGGTGGCGTACGCTCGCGCCCCTTCCCACGGGCAGAGCCGCGGTCGAAGCCGTAGTTCTGGACGACTGTGTTTACGTGGTCGGTGGGATCTCCTACAACCAGGCCGTGTTCGGGATACCCCATATCGGCAACCTGCTCGTAGCTCACGAGGTATTTTCGCTGGGAGACGCTACCGACTGCCCGGCTGTCGGGGTGGCCAGCCTCGATCCTGCGCAAGCGGCCCCCCCGGCGATCGATATCTCCTTCGTGACACCGTCGGACACCTTTGGGGCCATCGGCCGGGCTTTGGCCTGCGCCATCTACTGACCTCGGCCGGCCACGATCCCGCTACTCTGCACCGTACTCTGCGTGCATCGTCCGTAACGCAATGGGAGCCTCCCCTCACTCACGTTCTGCAGCGCGAAGAAGACTAGAAGTCAGTGGGCGGGCGAACGGTGGCGGAATCGTCGAAGCTTGTCGTGTAATCGCGGCGTCGGGGCAGCAGTATCCCGATGCCGGCTTGGTGCGCGAAAGGGGAAGCTCGATGGTCAAAGCCTATGTTCTTGTCGTCACAAACCCGGGGAAGACCAAGCTGGTGGTTGCCGGGATTAAGGACCTTGAAGGCGTGGTGGAGTGCCATGAGGTCATGGGCCCCTACGACATCGTCGTCGAGGTCGAAGCGGAGCAACTGTCAGACATCCCGAAGATTCTCAGCGAGGGCATCAGGCCGCTGGACGGCATCGAGTCCACATCCTCGCTCGTCACCTTCCCGCAGTAAGCCCTGCGGGGAGCACGGCACCCCTAGAGGATGGAAATGACGTGGCGAAAGATGTCGCGGGCCGAGATGATCCCCGTCAGCCTTCCCTCCTCGACGAGGGGGATGTGTCGGAAGCCGCCGACAGCCATCTTGTGCAGCGCCACGGCTGGTGTGTCCTCCCGCCGCAGCGCCACGGGGTCCGGCGTCATCACGTCCTTCACAGTGATTCCATCCAGGCTGCGCGTGGCCAGCTTGAGGAGCGCGTCGCGCTCGGTGAAGATACCGACGAGGTCGCCGTCCGATATGACCGGCACGCAACCAATACGCTCCCGCTGCATCAGCGCAATCGCCGAAGCAATCGGTTCGTCAGGCGAAACGGTGAACGGCTCGCGGGGCGAAAGCTCCGAGATGTGGTCCGTCATCAGGCGGCTCTCGAAGGCGTTGTGGGGCTGCGGGATGTCGGCCGTCCTCAGGTCGGCGTTGCAGTTCTCGCAGTTGTCGAGGCCCTCCAGGTTGTCGTGCTTGCAGACCGGGCAGATCATTGCCCTAGCTGACCACCCAGGTCTCTCCGCTGTTCAGTAGCTGGTCGATGTTGCCGCCACCCTTCTGAGCTACGGCGCTGTCGACCTGCTCCTGCATGAGCTCATCGTGCGTGGGCCGTGCGACGTCGCGCAGGACGCCGACTGGCACCGGAAAATCGGGATAGTAGATCCGCGAGAGGACGAACGCGGCGTACATCTCGGGCGCGTACTCGTCGTGCACGAGAAGGTCCGCCTCGGTGACGCCATTGCCCAGTTGAACAACCTCGGGCGTCATCCCGTTGAAGCGAATGCCGCGGTCGCGGTCCTTGCCGAAGACCATCGGCTCGCCGTGCTTCAGCACGAGCATGCGGTCATCGCGGACCTCGCGGTCGGTGAACGCGCGATACGCGCCGTCGTTGAAAATGTTGCAGTTCTGAAGCACCTCGACGAAGGCGCTGCCTTTGTGGCGGCCAGCCTTCTCCAGGGTCTCCTGCAGGTGGTAGACATCCGTGTCGACGGAGCGGGCGACGAACGTTGCCTCGGCGGCCAGGGCTACGCTCAGCGGGCTGAGGGGTGTGTCGATAGAGCCCACCGGGGAGGACTTTGTCCTCTTTCCCATCTCGGATGTCGGGGAGTACTGGCCCTTGGTCAGGCCGTAGATGCGGTTGTTGAACATCACGATCTTGATGTCGACGTTGCGACGCAGCGCGTGCAGCAGGTGGTTGCCACCGATGCTGAGCGCGTCACCGTCGCCGGTGTAGACCCACACCATCAGCTCCGGCCGGGCCCCCTTGAGGCCGGTCGCAAGGGTGGGCGCGCGGCCGTGGATGGTGTGGAACCCGTAGGTGTTCATGTAGTACGGCGTTCGGCCCGAGCAACCGATGCCCGAGATGAAGACGATGTTTTCGCGCGGCACGCCGAAGTCCGGCATGACCTTCTGGGTCTGCGCAAGGATCGAGTAGTCACCGCAACCCGGGCACCACCTGACCTCCTGGTCGGTGACAAAGTCCTTCCGGGTCAAGACGGGTACTTCGGCCTTCCCCTTCGCTCCGTTGGTCTTCGCGCCGTTGGCTACTGCCGTTGTGCCGTTCTCAGTCATAGTCGTCTCACTCGCTGCGGAGGAGTTCCTCCGCCCTCTCCAGGACATCGCTGATGCGGAAGGGCTTTCCGCGGACCTTGTTCAGCCCCACCGCGTCGACCAGGTACTTCGCCCGGATCAACATGCTCAGCTGGCCGAGGTTCATCTCGGGGATGAGCACCTTACGGTAGCTGCGGATCACCTGCTCTGTATTCCTGGGGAAGGGGTTCAGGTGACGCAGGTGGGCGTGAGCGACGCTCTCGCCGCGCGCCTGCAGCTTCTCTATCGCCGAGCGGATGGCGCCGTAGGTTGACCCCCAACCCAGGATCAGCAGGTCGCCCTCGGACGGCCCCTGGACTTCCAGGTCGGGTATGTCGTTGGCGATCCGCTGGACCTTCTCCGCGCGCAGCAGCGTCATCTTGTGGTGATTCTCCGGGTCGTAGGACACGTTGCCCGTGATGTCGGCCTTCTCCAGCCCGCCGATTCGGTGCTCGAGCCCCGGCGTGCCGGGGACCGCCCACGGCCGCGCCAGCGTTTCGGGGTCGCGCTGGTAAGGCTTGAAAGTCGCAGCGTCGGTGTGGTTCCCCACCGAGATCTCGGGAAGCTTGCTGGCGTCCGGCACTGCCCAGGGCTCGGCGCCGGTCGCCAGGAAGGCGTCGGACAGGTAAAACACCGGCACCATGTACTTCAGGGCCAGGCGCCAGGCTTCGATGGCATAGTCGAAGCACTCGGCGGGCGTCGCCGGGGCGACGATGGCCACCGGCGACTCGCCGTTGCGCCCGTACATCGCCTGCAGGAGGTCGGTCTGTTCGGTCTTGGTCGGCATGCCCGTGCTGGGTCCGGCGCGCTGGATGTCGGCGATAACGACCGGAAGCTCCACCATGACCGCCAGGTTGATTCCTTCGCTCTTCAAAGCGACGCCTGGGCCGGCCGTTGCCGTCAGTCCCATCGCCCCGCCGAACGACGCGCCGATGGCGGCGCCGATGGCAGCGATCTCATCCTCGGCCTGGAAGGTCTTGACGCCGAAGTTCTTGTAGGTCGAAAGCTGATGCAGGATGTCGCTGGCCGGCGTGATCGGGTAGCTGGCGTAGAACAGCGTCCTGTTCGCCAGCTTCGAGGCCGCCAGGAATCCGAGCGCCGTTGCCTCGTTGCCTGTGATGTTGCGGTATCGGCCGGGCGCCAGGCGCGCCGGCGCCACCCGGTAGTGGGTGTGGAACATCTCCGTCGTCTCGCCGTAGGCATAGCCAGCCTTGAGGGCGCGGCGGTTGGCCTCGGCGACCGTCGGGTTCTTGCCGAAGCGGTCGTCTATCCACTTGAGGGTGGTGTCCATGCTCCGTTCATAGAGCCAGAACATCAGGCCGAGGGCGAAGAAGTTCTTGCTCAGGTCCACCTGCTTGGCGTTCAGGCCCAGGCCCTCGGCCGAGCGCGCGTTGAGCGTGCCGATCGGGACTTCGAAGAGCGTCCACTGCTTCAGCGAGCCATCGGTCAGCGGGTTGCTGGTATAAGCAGCCTTCTTGAGGTTGGTCTCGCTGAACGCATCCTTGTTGACAATCAGGGCGCCGCCAGGGCGCAGGTCCATGACGTTGGTCTTGAGTGCCGCCGGGTTCATGGCGACCAGTACGTCCGGCTCATCGCCGGGCGTGTGGATGTCGTCGCTGGCGAAGCTAACCTGGAAGCCGCTCACGCCCGGCAGCGAGCCCGCGGGCGCGCGGATCTCAGCCGGGAAGTCCGGGAACGTGCTTACGTCATTGCCGAAGACCGCTGTCGTGCGCGTGAACTGCGTGCCGGTGAGCTGCATACCGTCACCGGAATCACCCGCGAAGCGGATGGTTACGCGCTCGAGCTCTTGTACCTCTGTGTCCTTTTCCTTGTGCGCTGGCTCTATAGTCGTCGTCACCCGCCTTCAGGTTCCTCCATAACTTGGTGTGGCCGCGGCGGCAGGTTGAGGACCTCTTCTGGAAAGGCCTCCGCAACGTACTCGAGGATGTCCTGGGAGCGTAGCACACCTGCCACGCAGCCCTCGCCATCGACGAGCGGGATGTTGCGGTAACCACCGCGCTCCATCATCTCCAAAGCTTCCTGTACCGTACCATCTGCAGTCAGCGTTCCGGGGTTGGTCGTCATGAATCGGTCGACCGGATCGTCCAGGGTTACATTGTGGCCGAGGACCTTGTTGAGGATGTCGCGCTCGGTGATGATTCCCACGAGCCGCCTGTCATTGCAGATGAGAGCGCAGTCACCCTCGGCCTCTTGCATCAAGAGTATGGTCTTCCTAAGAGTCTCGCCGCTGCCCACGGTTATCGCTTCGTGGCGGCTGACGACCCTGATCTTCTCTTGTTTGAGATTGCGGCTGGCGGTCGCTGTCTTACTCTGCGTCACTGACAAGCTCATTCTAGTTAAAGTCTCGCCCGAGCCGTGCTACATCGAAGATCCTAATGCTACAGGGGCATCGTGCCGTGCTTCTTAGCCGGGTTGCTGTCGGTCTTGTTCCTGAGCATTTCGAACGATCTGATCACCCGGTAACGAGTTTCTCGCGGGTCGATAACGTCGTCGATGTAGCCGCGTGATGCCGCCACCAGCGGGCTGGCAAATCGATCCTTGTAATCCTTGACCAGCTTGGCGCGGAGCGCCACCGCGTCGTCGGCCTTGGAAAGCTGGTTGCGGAAGATGATGTTCACCGCGCCTTCCGGTCCCATGACGGCGAACTCTCCCGTCGGCCAGGCAAGGTTCACGTCCACGCGCAGATGCTTGCTGCCCATCGCTACGTAAGCACCGCCGTACGCCTTGCGCAGCGTGACCGTGACCTTGGGCACGGTCGCTTCGGTATAGGCGTAGATGATCTTTGCCCCGTGCGCGATGATCCCGCCGTACTCCTGTGACAGCCCCGGCAGATATCCGGGCACGTCGACCAGCGTCAGGATCGGCACGTTGAAGGCGTCGCAGAAGCGCACAAACCGCGCGATCTTGCGCGCCGCGTCGATGTCGAGAGCGCCCGCCAGGTGAAGCGGCTGGTTGGCGACGATGCCGACCGTGTGGGAAGCCATCCGCGAGAAGCCGACGACGACGTTCTGTGCGTAGTGCTCGTGCACCTCCATGAAATCACCGTCGTCGGCGATCCGCAGAATGACATCGCGCACGTCGTAAGGCCGCGTCGGGTCCTCGGGCACGACCTCGAACATGTCTTCGGCTCTCCGCCTCGGGTCGTCGCTGCTGGCGACCGCCGGCGGATCTTCAAGGTTGTTGGCGGGCAGGTAGGAAAGCAGGCGCCGGACCTCGAGCAGGCAGGCCTCTTCGCCGTCCACGGCAAAATGGGCGACACCGCTGCGCGTGGCGTTCGACATCGCGCCACCCAGTTGCTCGTGCGTCACTTCCTCGCCGGTGGTGGCCTTCACCACTTCGGGACCGGTGATGTACATCTGACCCGTCTCGTTGACCATGAAGATGAAGTCGGTCAGGGCTGGCGAGTAGGCGGCGCCCCCGGCGCACGGTCCCATGACAGCCGAGATCTGCGGTACAACGCCAGATGCCTGGACGTTCAGCGCGAAGATGTCGCCGTAGCCCTTGAGGCTGACCACTCCCTCCTGGATGCGCGCCCCGCCTGAGTCATTGAGCCCGACCACGGGGGCGCCGTTGCGGATGGCCATGTGCATGACCTTCGTGATCTTCTCCGAAACCGCCTCCGACAGCGACCCGCCGAACACCGTGAAGTCCTGCGAGAAGACGTAGACCAGGCGGCCGTCAATCGTGCCGAAGCCGGTGACCACGGCGTCGCCGTAGTACTTCTGCTTGTCGAGGCCGAACTCGACCGAGCGGTGGGTCATGATCGTGTCCATCTCTTCGAATGAGTCTTCGTCGAGAAGGATCTCCAGACGCTCGCGAGCTGTCAGCTTGCCGCGTGAGTGCTGGGCGTCGATTCTCTGCGGGCCACCGCCGAGCTTGGCCTGCTCCTTAAGCTTGAGCAGCTCCTGGAGCCTGTCTTCGACCGTCATTGCACCCTTTTCGCCACGAGGCCCGGCGCTGGAAGCCGGGCCCGAATGATGTTCTTGCGAATCGCCTGTCGCGAGCGTGGTCATCCTATCACAGCCATCGATGTGGCTAAAGGCGGCTCAGGGGGAGCATCCAGCCGGGACGTTGATGTCCTGGCCGATCGAAAGCGCCGCGATATCGCTGACGTCGGGGTTAAGCGCGGCGAGCTCGTCGGTCGTGATCCCGCAGGCCGTCGCGATTCCGCTCGCCGTATCACCCTCCTGGATGGTGTAGCCACCTTCGCCACCGCCGTCTTCCTCATCCTCTTCACCCGGGCCGGGGATCGCTTCGCCCTCAGGATCCGCCTCTTCTTCTTCGCTGCCGGCCGCCGGGAGGGTCAATTGTTGATCGACCTGAAGGGCGCCGCAGTCCAGCCCCGCGTTGGCGGCAATCAACTCGTCGATGGTGATACCGGCGTCGGTCGCTATGTCCGAGCAGGTGTCGCCGGCGACCACGGCATAGGTATTCGCGCCGCCGTTCTCGCCCCCGCCTTCGGGGACAACCGGGACTTCCGCCTGGTTGGCCGGGACGATGATTGGCTCGGGTCGCTGATCCGAGGCGGGCGCCTCGGGGATGCTCTCGATATCGAGGTCCTGTACTTGCGGACTTCCAGTGCTCTGCTGGCCGTCGTCGTCATCGTCATCGCCACCGACGATGCCGCATCCGCTGACAGCCAGGGCGCCGGCAAGCGCGAGACATAAGAGCAGGCGATCCCGCATCTGCACGATGCTACCAGCGTGACAGCGCGTGAGCAATTGCCCGACGCCCGTCAAAGCAGCTCCTGCGCGGTCGCCACGACGAGCTGGACGGCGGTCGCGACGGTCTCGGAGTCGACGATGTCGGCTGTGTCTTCCGGCGTGTGGATCGGCCCAACGTCCTCGGTGAACAGCATGCCGGCCGGGATGCCGGCGTCCAGGAACGACGCATGGTCCGAGCTGGAACCGAGTGCGATCGTCGACGGCAGCAGGTCTATCCCCTCCGCCCTGGCTATGCCCAGGACGAGGTCCTCGATAGCGCTGTCCCCTGTGACCCTCAGATCGTCGCCGAAGCCGACGACATCGAGGTTCAACACCGCCTGGATCGCGGCCGCTTCGTCGTCGCCAAGC
>WHTO01000067.1 GCA_009377665.1 Dehalococcoidia bacterium | reverse complement strand
GCACCGCCGCCCTCGACCGCTGGCTGCACATCTACAATCATCACCGTCGACACACAGCCATCGGAGGCTTCCCTCCCATCAGCCGTGTCACCAACCTCCCGGGAAAGTACAACTAGTCGGAGGCAAGCAGGAGATTGGGGCGCGTGGGCGGGAGGGCACATTTGTCCCTTACAAGGGTGCGGGCTTCAGTCGGCGGGGTTGACGCCGATCTCTTCGAGGGCTTTGTCCTGGATCACGAAAAGCTGGCGGATGCCGGCGTCGGCGAGGTCGAGGAGCTGGCTCATTTCGTCGCGGCCATAGGAGCCGTGCTCGGCTGTGCCCTGCGTCTCGATGAAGCGGCCCGCGCCCGTCATGACGACGTTGAAGTCAACCTCGGCGGCCGCGTCCTCGGCGTGGGGCAGGTCGAGGACGGGCACCCCGTCAAGGACGCCGGCGCTGACCGCCGCGACCTGGCTGGTCAGCGGGTTGCCCTGGACGAGGCCCTGGGCTTTGAGGACAGCGAAGGCCTGGCGGAGGGCTACATAGGCGCCGGTGATGGCCGCGGTGCGCGTGCCGCCGTCGGCCTGGATCACGTCGCAGTCCACCGTGATCGTGCGCTGGCCCATGAGCGTGGTGTCGATGACGCCGCGTAGCGAGCGGCCGATCAGGCGCTGGATCTCGGCGGTGCGCCCGGCGGGCCGCCCGCGCTGGACCTCGCGCTCGGTGCGCGTCGATGTCGCGCGGGGCAGCATGCTGTACTCGGCGGTCACCCAGCCGTTGCCGGTGTTACGCAGGAAGGGAGGAACCCGGTCCTCGACGGAGGCGGCGCAAAGCACCCAGGTCTGACCGACCTCGATCAGGGCCGACCCCTCGGCGAAGGCGAGGTAGTTGGCGGTGATCTTGACCGGTCGCATCTCGTCGGGGCGGCGCCCGTCCTTACGCTGCAATAGACATAACCTCCGGGCCTGTGGGCTCAGCGTCAGTATCGCAAGCCCCGGGGTTCCTGCCTTTAGCGGGCGTGCCTTATATCCTTATTTGCTGGCTGTCGGGACTTCCGACAGCCAGGTGCCGCAGTCTCGACTTTGTGCAAGGAGATTCCGCATGGTTAGGAACCTCGACGGAAAGGTGGCAGTCATCACCGGATCGGGCCGGGGGATCGGCCGCGAGGTGGCGCTGTTCTTCGCCCAGGAGGGGGCACGGGTGGTCGTCAATGACCCCGGTGTCAACTCGGACGGAAGCGGCCACGACGGCGGGCCGGCCGACGGCGTCGTCGCCGAGATCCAGGCGGCAGGCGGCGAAGCCGCTGCCAACTACGACACCGTCGCCACCGTCGACGGCGGCGAGAGGATCATCCAGACGGCGCTGGACAGCTTCGGACGGCTCGACATCCTCGTCAACGTCGCGGGCATCCTGCGCGACCGCATGATCTTCAACATGTCCGAGCAAGACTGGGACGAAGTCATCGCCGTCCACCTCAAGGGACACTTCACCTGCACCAAGCCGGCCTCGGTCCTGATGCGGCAGCAGCGCTATGGCCGGATCATCAACTTCACGTCGATCTCGGGGCTCTGGGGCAACGCCGGGCAGGCGAACTATGGTGCGGCGAAGTCGGGGATTGCCGGGTTTACGCGCGTCGTGGCGCGGGACCTGGGGCGCTACGGCGTGACGGTGAACTGCATCTCGCCGGCGGCGCAGACGCGGATGATCGATACAATTCCGAGCGATATGAAGCTCCCCGGCCCCGAGTTCGTGCCTCCGATCGTGGCCTATCTCGCGTCGGACGACGCGTGGAACATCAATGGCGCGGTCTTCCACGTGGCCGGCGGCGAGCTCCATCTCTTCCACCACCCGGTGCCGCAGCGCTCCATCTTCAAACCTGACAGGTGGACTCTCGATGAGCTCGAGGAGCTTGTGCCGACGCGTCTGATGGAAGGCATCGCCAACCCGGCGCCGCCGCGCGACGACATCGACGTGCCCGGCCGCGGGCGCGTAACCACGGAGGAGGTGAAGGCATGAGCGGACGGCTTGAGGGCAAGGTCGCGGTTGTAACCGGCAGCGGGCGCGGTATCGGACGCGAGGTCGCTCTGTTCATGGCGGGCGAGGGCGCGAAGGTGGTCGTCAACGACCCGGGCGTGAACGTCGATGGCACGGGTGGCGAGGGCGGCCCGGCAAAGGACGTGGTCGAGGAGATCCGGGCCAACGGTGGTGAGGCGGTCGCCAACACGAACTCGGTGGCGACGATGGAGGGTGGCGAGTCGGCGATCCAGAGCGCGCTCGACTCCTTCGGGCGCCTGGACGCGCTGGTCTGCGTTGCGGGCATCCTGCGCGACCGCATGATCTTCAACATGTCCGAGGACGAGTGGGACGCCGTCATCGCGGTGCACCTGAAGGGCCACTTCGCGACGATGAAGCCGGCGTCGATAATCTTCCGCCAGCAGCGTTACGGCCGGATCATCACGTTCTCGTCGGTCTCGGGGCTGACGGGGATCGGCGGGCAGTCGAACTACGGCGCAGCCAAGGCGGGCATCGCCGGGCTGACGCGGGTGGCGGCGCGCGACCTCGGACGCTACGGCGTCACTGTGAACTGCATCTCGCCCGGGGCGGCGACGCGGATGACGGCCACCGTGCCGGCGGCCGCCGATGAGATCAGAGCGCGCCGCGGCATCGCGACGACGACGCTCAGGATCACCAACGAGCTCGGTGACCGGTTGCGCACCCCCGAAATGGTGGCGCCGATGGTTGCCTACCTGGCCAGCGACAAAGCGTGGAACATCAACGGCAAGGTCTTCCAGGTTTCGAACGGCAGCGTCTCGCTGCTGAGCGACGAGACGCCCTTTCGGTCGGCCTACAGGGACGGAAAGTGGACGCTGGAGGAGCTGGCGCTCGTCGTCCCCAGCCTGATGCACGGGATGGTCAACCCGGCGCCGCCGCCACCGGAGCTGGACATCCCAGGGCGGCCGGTGTCGGCTTCCTGAGGTACGAACGATCGCCTTCCTTTCGGTGGCGCCTCTCCGTCCGACGTTAATCGAAGACGACCAGCGCTCGAGAGCGGTCCGATGAATGGCGAGGTGCAACCGCGCAGGGAGTTTCCCGGCGCGGAGCCGAGCCCGGAGGCCAGGTCTTAGTCCGCCGCACCGTCCAGGCCGTGGGGACGTAGCACCTCCATGGTGATGAAGGCGTTGCCTTCGCGCCTGCGGCGGCCGCAGGGGGAGAAGCCTGCCGCCTTGAAGGCGCGCTGGGCGCGGGTGTTCCACTCGAGCGTGTTCAGATAGATACGCTTGAGCGCCGTTGTAGAGAAGATCAGCTCGATGAAGAGCTTGATGGCCTCGCGCCCGTAGCCCCGGCTCCAGAAGTCACGCTCGCCGATGGTGATGCCGAGCTCGGCTTCGCCGCGGCGCTCGTCGATGTTGTAGTACATCACGTTGCCGATGTGCCGCGCCTCGAGCGTCTCGATCGCGAACATGTGGCGGTAGGGGCCGGGATAGCGCAGCTCCTCTTTGTAGAGCACGAGGTAATCCTGGTAGCTGGCCCGGAGCGGGCCGGCGGCATCGAAGGCGGCCATCTCGGGGTCGCTGCGCCAGCGGTAATCGGCGGGTGCATCGGAGACGCGCTTTTGACGCAGCCGGACCAGGGCGCCGCCAATCAGGACCTCTTCGTGGACGGCTGTCATCGGTTTCCGCTCACCCTGGCAAGCGCTGTTTCGACAACCATGCGCTCGTTCGGGTAGGAAAGGCGGCGGATTGCCTCGTGGGCGGAGGTCCATTCGACCTGGTCGTACTCGTGGTCGTGCTGGGATGTATCGCCGCCGATGGGCCGCATCAGGTAGTGATAGACCGTCTTGTGGAAGCGGACGCCGGGGCGTCTGAACCAGTAGGTGATGGAGCCGAGGTCGTCTTCAATCTCAACCTCGAGGCCGGTCTCCTCGCGGACTTCGCGCATCGCCGTCTGCTCTACGGTCTCGCCGCCGTCGGGGGTACCCTTGGGCAGCCCCCAGATCCCCTCGTCGCTGCGGCCGCAGATCACGACTTCCATCGCTCCATCCACAGTGCGATAGACCAGCCCACCAGCGGAGAAGACGCGTTCAGTGCGCGGGGGCTCGGTGTCGGCTTCGCGGGGCATCCTAGGCTCGATACTCCGCGCTCAGCGGATCGAGGTCGAAGTCGGCCTCGTCGAGCGCGGCCTCGGCGGCACCGCGCAGGCCTTCATCCTCGTGATTGAGCAGCGGCCGCAACTGCTGCTTGACCCTGCGCCCGCCGATGTGGCCGAGGGCGTCGATGGCGGCCATCTGTACCTCGCGGTCATCGTCCTCCAGCAGGTCGGCGACGGCGTTGATCGCGCTCTGGTCGGCGACCATGCCGGCGGCCCCGACCGCTTCGAAGCGCACCTCCGCTTCGTCGTCGGCCATCTCTTCGATCAGTGCCGGAAGCCAGCGCGGGTCGCAGTTGCGCCCCATGGCGTGGATGGCGCTCAACCTCATCCTGTAGTTACCGGAGCCGTGGGCTCGCTCGATCATTTCCTGTACGTAGTCTTCGCTGCGTGCCCCCAAGGATTCGAGAGCCCGGGCCCGTACCTCGATATCTTCGTCGGCGCTTTCATAGGTTTCGCGGAGCGCATTCTCGACCCTGGCGAGGTCGCCTGGCTTCAGCTCTTCGAATTCGCCCAGGACGATGAAGCGGCCCAGGGCCAGCGCTGCCGTGGAACGCACCCCCGGGTCGTCGTCCGAGGCCATCATTGTCACCAGGGGCTCGATAAGGTCGGGCGCTTCGTACTCCCACAGACCCTGGATGCCAAGCTGTCGGACGTTGCTGTCGGAATCCTTGATGGCGATCTTGAAAAGGTCGCTGAAGTCGAATTCGACGCTGTCCTCGGAGAGCTGTGCGGCGCGGGAGACGATCTCGCGCCTGCGCTCCGCATCGATCCGTGGCCAGGTCTCTGCCAGCTCCTTCGTGGCGCCCGAGTCAAGCCCTGACAGACGGGCGAGGGCCTTGCTGGATAGCGCCTCATTGTCGCCGCCTATCAACTGCTCGAGGTATTTGTTCAGGGCCATGTCTCCTCCGACTCAGAACCATTCTAGGAACTGAGGAAGCCCGGTTCATTGCGAGGCGGCGTTGGATGGCGCCGCGCCCCACAATTCGGGGCGTGGCTCGCGTTCGAGCAGCCTGCGCAGCGCATCGAGCGGCGGGCGGCCCTCGAACAGCACGGCGTGGGCCTGCTCTGTGATCGGCATCTCGACGCCGTTGCGCAGGGCCAGGGTGCGCGCAGCCGGTACGGTCGCCACACCCTCAGCTACGCCTCCGGTCTCGGCCAGGATCTGGTCGAGCGGCCGCCCCAGGGCGAGCTGCTCGCCGACCCTCCTGTTGCGGCTCAGCGGGCTGTAGCAGGTTGCGACCAGGTCGCCGAGCCCGGAGAGTCCCTGGAAGGTGAGCGGATCGGCGCCGGCGGTCACGCCCAGGCGCGTGATCTCGGCGAGGCCCCTGGCAACGTAGGCGGCCTTGGCGTTGTTCCCAAGCTGGAGGCCGTCGACCAGCCCGGCCCCGAGGGCGACGACGTTCTTCAGGGAACCGCCAAGCTCGACACCGATGATGTCGGGGTTTGTGTAGGCGCGGAACATCGGGGACATGAGGACGTCCTGGACGGTACGGGCGGCGGCGTCGTCGCTGGACGCGACGACGGTCGTGGCGGGCAACCCGGCCGCGATCTCGGCGGCCAGGTTGGGCCCGGAGATCGCGGCGATCCCGGGAACACGCCCGAACCCGAGCTCGTCGCCGATGACCTCGCTCATGCGCTTGCAGCTTTCCTGCTCGAGACCCTTGGCGACGTGCGCGACGAGGGTCGCGGGGCCTATGTGCGGCGCCAGCCTGCGCAGGTTGGCGCGCATACTCTGGGCGGGTACGGCGAAGATGAGAAGGCCCACGCCGGCGAGGGATGACGGGTCGGCGGACAGCGCGAGGTTGTCGGGCAGTGTCACGCCGGGAAGCCGCTGGTGGCTGCGCGAGAGTGCGAGACGGCGGGCTTCGTCTGCGTCGCGCACGAGGAGTAAAGCCCGGACGTCCTTGCGGGCGAGGTGAATGCCGAGGGTCGTTCCCCAGGTCGTTGCACCGGCGATCGCAACTTCCGTCTTCACGCCGTTGAACGTTTCACCGGGCTGGCGCGTTTCTGCCCGAACTTCGGCTCGGTACCGGCCAGCAGGCGACCAATATTGGCGCGGTGGCGCCACCAGATCAGGGCGCCAGCGGCGAGCGCGTAGATCACGTAGGTCCACGGCGACAGGCCCAGGACGCTGAAGATCGCGAAGGCGATGGCCATGGCGACCGCACCCGAGAGCGACGCCACGCTCATGTAGCGCAGCAGATAGAGGCAGACGATGAAGACGAGGGCGGCTGAGAGCACGACGAACGGGTTCATTGCCAGCGCGGCGCCGACGCCAGTAGCGACTCCCGCCCCGCCGCGGAAGCCCAGCCAAACGGGCCAGTTGTGGCCAGCGACCGCCGCGATGCCGGCGGCTACCTGGGCCGCCTCGCCGTCGACCGCGGCACGCGCCAGCACGACGGGCGCCGCGCCTTTGAGGATGTCGCAGACCAAGACGCCCAGCGACCACTTGAGACCCAGGGAGCGCATCGTGTTGGTAAAGCCCGTCTTACCGCTGCCGTAGTCACGGATGTCGATGCGGCGGGAAAGGCGTCCGGCAAGCCATCCAACAGGGATGGAGCCAGAGAGGTAGCCGACGGCGGCCATGGTGACGACTGCCAGCACGGGTCAGGTCTCCTCGCTACGACCCCTGAATATTACGCGGATGGCGGTGCCCGGGAATCCGAAGGCGCCGCGGATCTGGTTCTCGAGGTAGCGGCGGAACGAGAAGTGTGCGAGATCGGGGTCGTTGACGAAGACCACGAAGGTGGGGGGATTGACCTCGGCCTGTGTCACGTAGAAGACCTTCAGCTGGCGCTTGCCCTCCGTTGGCGGCGAGTGCTTGGCGAGGGCCTGGCGGATGACGGCGTTGAGCCCTGCGGTCGGTACGCGGCGCTGGCGCTCCTCGTGGGCTTCGAGCGCGAGGTCGAGCAGGCGGGGCATCCCCCGGGGAGTGAGGGCGGAGGTGTAGGCCATGAGAGCCCAGGGCGCGAAGCGCAGCTTCGCTTTCGTCAGCTTCAGGAGATGGGTCGCCTCTCCCTCGGGGTTGGCGACGAGGTCCCACTTGTTGAGCGCTACCACCAGGCCCTTGACCGCCTTGTCGACGTATCCGGCGACGTGCACGTCCTGGGCGGTGAACGGGTTGTTCGCCTCGACGACAAGGATGGCCACGTCGCAGCGGTCGATGGCGTCCTGCGAGCGCATGACGCTGTGCTTCTCGACACCGCGCTCGACCTTGCCGCGGCGGCGGATTCCCGCTGTGTCGATCAGGCGGAGCTGGCGGTCATGGAACGAGAACACCGTGTCGATGGCGTCCCTGGTGGTGCCGGGTACCTCGCTGACGATCACTCGCTCTTCGCCCAGGATGGCGTTCAGAATTGCGGACTTACCGACGTTGGGCCGGCCGACGATGGCGATCCGCACTTCGTCGACGGCCTGGACCGTTTCATCTCCGGTCGCCGGCACAAGCGTGGCTATGGCGTCGAGGAGGTCGCCGATGCCGAGGCCGTGGTAGGCGCTGACCGTGATTGGGTCGCCGATGCCGAGTTCGTAGAAGCTGACCGCAGCCTGCTCCCTCGCAGCGTTGTCAGCCTTGTTCGCCACGAGCAGGAGCGGCTTGCTCGAACGGCGCAAAAGGTCGGCGACCTCTTCGTCGGCCGCGGTCACGCCGGCGGTCGCGTCGACCATGAACAGCACCACGTCGGCCTGCTGAAGCGCCTCAAGGATCTGCTGCCGGACAAGCGGTGAGAACGCAATCTCACCGCTTTCGTCGAGCCCACCGGTGTCGATCAGCACGTAGCGCCGCTCGCGCCACTCGAACTCGCCATAGAGACGGTCGCGCGTTGTGCCGGGCAGGTCTTCGACCAGCGCGACGCGGGAGCCGACGAGCCGGTTGAAGAGGGCAGACTTGCCCACGTTCGGACGGCCGACGATGGCCACGACGGGCATTGCCGCGGAGTTCACGAGGGCAACGTGACCGTGATCATCTCCGGGTTCGCCGATACCAGCTCCATCCCGTCAGGCAACTCGATCTCGACGGGCAGGGTATAGGTGCCGGGATCGAGGCCCGCCAGGTCAACAACAGCGCTGATCACGCCGGGCGATTCCTGGAGGGAGGTGAGCGTGGCCAGGTCGCCGCGCACCTGCACGTTGATGATCGAGGTCGTTGTCGTCGGCGTTTGATCGCCGGGGACGTTGATGAAGGTCGGAGCCAGGCCGACCGTGGCCTCGCTGAGCAGCGCCTCGAGCTCGACGGTGACCGTGACCTCGCTGGTTTGCGAGCTGACGCCCTGGGGCAATACGAGGTTTACAGTGACGTCCGTATCGGTGGCCTGGTCGGTGATCACGATCGGCTCGGTGGTAACCACGAGATCCTGCTCCAGCACGTCCAGTGGGGCCAGGATGACGACTGTTGCCGGGTCGACAGTAACGCCTGAGATGACGAAGCCCGGTGCGGGCACGCCCCCTACCGCGGGCACGACGGGCAGGGCTTGCTCGAATGCCTGGCGCTCCACGTTGATCACGACGTCGGCGGTGGACTGGGCCAGCCCGACGCCGTCAACGGCGAAACCACGTCCGCTCACCGGGACCAGGTCAACGTCGGTCTGCAGCCCTTCGAGAGGCACTGTCACCTCGCTCAGGTCAACCTCGCCGCGGACACGTTCGACGAGGTTGACCGCCTCGGCCGGACCCGAAATGACCATGGTCGCGGGTTCCACCGCGAAGACGATGGGGACGAGGCCGAAGGCGGGGTCTTCGACAACCTCCGCCTCGACGGGCACGGTCCGTTCGATCACGGGTTCAAGCGTTACGGAGATGCGGGCGGGCACTACTTCGTTGATATCGACGCGCCGCCGGCCTCCCGTGTACTCGACACGCACGGGAACCTGGTTCTCGCCGACTTCGCCGACGCTGAGGTCGGCCACGGTGCGGAAATCCTGGGGGTCGAGGTCTTCCAGGACATCCTCGGGCGCCGAGACCTCGATGGTTACAGATTCAAGAGGCCCGAAGACGGCGAGGGTTTCCGGTACATTGACCGGCTCCACGGTCAGTGGGTCAGCGAGGACTTCGGCCCTTTCCGGGTTCTCCTCGTTCGTGACGAAGATCCAGAGGCCGACCGCCAGCAGGATCGACAGGGCAAGCAGGCTGAGGTTGGACCAAACGACGCTCATAACGCGGCCAAGCTCGGAGACGAGGGCCTGGAGGCCGGTTCTCATGGGCCGGCACCATCGCTGTCGAGCACTAGCCGGGGGGCTTTCGAGGAGTTGAACATGGTGCTCAACAGGGAGTAGAGGCGCGCCCGATCGAGACGGCTGATCATGCGGCCGCCCGCTGCCAGTGAGATGTCGCCATTCTCTTCTGATACGACGATAGCGACGGCATCGGTCCGTTCGGTGATGCCGAGGGCTGCCCTGTGCCGCGTGCCGGGGTGGCCGCGCACGGGTCGCTCGGAGAGGGGAAGGAGGCAATTCGCCGCGATCAGGCGGCCTTCGCGGACGATGGCCGCGTTGTCGTGCAGGGGCGAGTTCCTGTAGAAGATGCCTTCGAGCAGCTGCTCCGAAAGCTCGGCGTCGAGGCGGACGCCGGTGTCGATGTAGTCCTCGAGACCGGTGTCGCGCTCAATCACGACCAACGCGCCGTGACGCTGGCGGGAAAGCTCGACGGCAGCGTCGCCGAGGACGTCGGCCACGCCTTTGTTGTCGCGACGCCCCGACCAGCCACGCGATCCGGCCCGACCCAGGCGTTCGAAGGCCCTCCGGATCTCGGGCTGGAAGATCACGGGCACGATGATCAGCATCTCCGGGAAGGAGTTGCGCAGCGCCCAGTTAAGGACCGTCAGGTCGAGCGCGGTGCTGAGGAGGAGCGCGGCGCCGAAGAGGAAGAGCAGCCCCCGGACGAGCGACATGGCCGTCGTGTTGCGTACCAGCAGGAAGAGCCAGAAGATGATCAGCGCGATCAGCGCGATGTCGATGACGCTTACTGGATCGAAGCGGTCGAAAGTGTCGCGCAGCCAGTCAAGCAGGGCGGACATCTAGACCTGCTGGGGCTGGCCCAAGACCAGGGCGAGGACGGCCTTCTGGGCGTGCAGGCGGTTCTCGGCCTGGTCGAAGACGACCGACGCCGGGGACTCTATCACCTCATCGGTGATCTCTTCCCCGCGGTGGGCGGGAAGGTCGTGCATCACGATTGCCCCGGGGGCGGCGAGATCGAGCAGCCCGGCGTCGAGCGTGTAGCCGGAGAAGGACGCAAGGCGCAAAAGGCTCTCGCCCTCCTGCCCCATGCTGGTCCAGACGTCGGTGTAGACCACGTCGGCGCCGGCGACGGCCGCGGACGGGTCCGCGACCAGTCTCAACAGCTCCCGGCCGCCGCTTAGCAGCGTCGCCTGCTCGCGGTCGCCGTCGTTGAGTTGATAACCGTCGGGTGACGCGATCGTTAGCGGGATCTCGGCGAGCGCGCAAGCGTAGGCCAGCGAGCGCGCCACGTTGTTGCCATCGCCGACAAAGGCGACGCGAATGTCCGCTTCGAGGCTCTTGTGCTCCTCGATGGTGAGCAGGTCGGCCAGGGCCTGGCAGGGGTGTTCGTGGTCGGACAGGGCGTTGATCACCGGGATGGTGGACCAGTGAGCGAGCTCGCCCAGGATCTCGTGCCCAGACGTGCGCACAACGAGCGCGTCGACGTACCGCGAGAGGACGCGGGCGACATCCTTGATCGGCTCGCGCACGCCGAGTCCGATCTCCGCCGGCGACAGGTAGATCGACCTGCCGCCCATCTGCGCGATGCCAACATCGAACGAGACGCGGGTGCGTAGCGAAGGCTTCTCGAAGAGAAACGCCACCTGCTTGCCCGCCAGCAAGGGTGGGCTGCCGTCGCGCTTCATGGCAAGGGCCACCTCAAGCAGCTGCTGGAGGTCGTCCACGCTGAGGTCGGCTATGGAGAGGAGGTCACGACCGAACATTCAACTTGCTTTCTGACCGCCAGCGGCGCGCGCTGGCGCCGTGGGACGGATGGACCGGGAGAACCGCGGGCAGAGCTCTGGCGACCGAAGCGCCGTGGTTTGACCGCCAGCCATCGGACTGGGTATAGTCCCCGACTGTGTTGCGCGCCTGGCAGTCCGGCCGCTGGCCGCTGGTCTTCGTCCTGGCGTTCTTCGTCGCGCTTCGGCTCTACCTGGTATACGACGGCGAGACGGCGATCGGGCTGACGGTCGAAAGTCGCGAGCCCACACTTGTCGCCTCCCGGCAGGGCTTTCTGGATGATGGCCGTATCGACTTTAACACAGCTTCGACCGATCTCCTCGACACGCTGCCGGAGATAGGCGAGGTACGAGCGGCCGGCCTCGCCGCCGCCCAGGCAAACGGGCCGTTCGCGTCACTCCCCGATCTTGCGCTGGCCAGCGGCGTCCCACTGGCGATTCTCGAGGACCTGAGCGGCCTCGCCGGGGTCGAGTGAAGCTCGCGGCCCTCGTCAGCTTTTGGATGGTCGGGCTGCTGGCGTGGCGCCTGGGCGAGGCCGGCCCGGCGTTAGCCGCCCTCCTGATCGCCGCCGCGACGGCGTTCGTTTTCACGCGCTTCGGTCCCGCGCTAGCCGCAGGGGCGATTTTGCTGGCGGTCGGCGGCTTCATTGTTGGCCATCAAGATCGTGATGGCCAGGCGATACCCGCCCTGCCCTTCGATGGCGATTTCGCCGGGCAGGTAATTGAGGAGCCGCTGAGCCAGGGACGGTTCAACGGCGTCAGCCTCGAAGTCGAGGGCGCGGACGGTTGGGAAGGCCGCAGCGTCCTGTTGACTCTGCCGGCCTTCGCCGATGTCGGGTATGGCGACAGGCTCAGAGTGCGCGGCGGCATCCAGCCGCTCGACCTCACGCGGCCGTACGAGCGCTACCTCGCCGAGCAGGGCTACACCGGCCGCTCTTCATTCCCCGAGGAGTACCAGGTTACGGATTCCGGCGGCGGTAGTCCGGTCAAGCGGGTGCTGCTCGACATCCGGCGCGAGGTCAGCGGTGGCGTGGACAGCGTCCTGTCTGAGCCAGCGTCGAGCCTTGCCCGCGGGATGCTGATAGGTGAGCGCGCCGACATTCCGAACGACCTGAAGAGGGACCTGAGCGCGGCGGGCACGGCGCACCTGATCGCCATCTCGGGCCAGAACGTTGCGCTGCTGGCGGGGGCGGTGCTGGCTTTACTTGGTGGCCTTATCGGGCGCTACAGCGCCGGGTTGGTCGCCGCTGTCATGATCGTGCTTTACGCCCTTCTGCTTGGCCTGCCCCCGGCCATCGTGCGCGCCTCGGTGATGGGCGGGGTGTTCGTGCTGGCCCCGATCTTCGGCAGGCAGTCCAACGCGCCGGCGGGCCTGGCGATCACGGTTGTGGCGATCACGGCGTGGGACCCCGGGGTGCTGAATGACCTGTCGTTCCAGCTGAGCTTTGCGTCGGTCGCCGGGCTGATCGTGCTGGCCGGGCCGTTCACGCGGGTGATCAATGGCCGGCTCGGTTTCGAGCCATCGTCACCCCTGGGGACGGTGGTTGAACTGATGGCCGTGACGGTGGCCGCGACGCTGGCGACGATGCCGATCATCGCGATCAATTTCGGGACTCTGTCCCTGGTTTCACCGATCGCCAATCTCCTTGTTGTGCCGGCTTTCGTGCCGATGCTGGTCGCGTCGTTGGTGGCCTGGCCGGCGTCGTACCTCCCGGCGCCCCTCGATGCGGTGACGGCGTGGCCGGCGTGGCTTCTGCTCGAGTACTTTCGCGTGGTTACCACCGCCATGGCGGCGCTGCCGGGCGCTTTGCTCAGGGTCGACGACTTCTCGTCGTCGCATTCCCTGCCCTGGTACGGCGGGCTGGCCCTGCTGGGCTGGGTGGCAGGGCAGACCGTCGCCGACCGCGAGCCGAGGGCACGAGGCCTGGCGTGGGGGCCGGCCGTCCTCGTCCCCGTGCTGCTGGTGGCGGGCGTCTACCTGTGGCTGGCGCCGGCATCGTCGTCCGACCATCTGCGCGTGACATTCCTCGATGTCGGGCAGGGCGACGCTGTCCTGATCGAGACGGAGGGTGGCGCACGGGTGCTGGTCGACGGCGGCCCCGATCCGGAGCGGATCGCCGAGGTCCTGGACGAGTCGTTGGGGTTCGGCGACCGTCGGATCGACCTGCTTCTGCTCAGCCACGTCGCCCAGGACCACGCGGCCGGCGCCATCCGCGTACTCGAGCGGTATGACGTCGGCGCAGTCGCCTGGAACGGACTCGACGCGGTGGGCCCGCTGGGCGATGCCTGGTTGCTCGCCCTGGCCGACACCAGCTCCGAGGTCCACGTTGTCGCGGCGGGCGACCGAATCGTCGTCGATGGGCTTGTGCTGGATGTGACCTGGCCGTCGGAAGGACAACAACCGGCGAGAGCAAACGACGGTTCGCTGGTCGTCATGGCCCGCCATGGCGATGTAGACATCCTCCTCACGGGCGATATTGAGGCCACGGCCGAGGCCGGCCTGCTCGCGACGATGGCCGACCTGGAGGCAGACCTGCTGAAGGTGGCTCATCATGGATCGGCGGGTTCGACGCTCGACGAGTTCCTGGCTGCGACGACGCCGCGCTTCGCGGTGATCATGGCGGGCCGGGGCAATCCCTACGGACATCCTCGCGCCGAAGTGCTTCAGCGCCTGGATCAGGCCGGGACCGAGGTCCTGCGCACCGACCAGGATGGCACCGTGAGTTTCGCGAGTGACGGCGCTCGAGTGTGGCTGAGAGATTGAGGAAGCAAGCAAGCGCGGTGACGGATCGATAGAATTGGAGCGGGCTCGCCCCTGGGGCGAGTCTTTTGATTGGCAATGCAACAGACGCAAAAAGACCTCTATGAAGTGCTCGGCATTGACCGCGGCGCTTCACCCGATGAAATCAAGAAGGCCTTTCGCCGGCTGGCGATGGAATTCCATCCCGACCGCAACAAGGACCCGGCCGCTGAAACGCGCTTCAAGGAGATAAACTTCGCCTACGAGGTCCTCTCGGACCCTGACAAGCGCCAGAACTACGACCGCTTCGGCATGGTCAACGGCCAGGGTTTCGACCAGTTCTCGGGGTTCGGCGGCCTCGGCGACATCTTCGACTCGTTCTTCGGCGGTACGTTTACACAGCAACGCCGGGGACCGCAGCGCGGCGCAGACCTGCGCTACGCGCTGACGGTCGATTTCGAGGAGGCCGTCTTCGGCTGCGAGAAGGAGATCGAGATAACGCGGTCCGAGCGCTGTCCGGAATGCCGGGGCCACGGCGCAGCGCCGGGGACGGACCCGCTGCGCTGCGACCGCTGCAACGGCAGCGGCCAGGTGCGCCGGGTGCAGCAGTCGGTGTTCGGCCAGTTCGTCAACATCGCCACCTGCGATCGCTGCCAGGGCGAGGGCCGCGTGATCGCGACGCCCTGCAGGATCTGCAGCGGCAGCGGGCGCGAGCGCCGCACCAGGACGCTCGTCGTCAAGATCCCGGCGGGCGTCGATGATGGCTCGCAGCTTCGTCTCACAGGCGAGGGCGAAGCCGGGGCGCGGGGCGGGTCGGCCGGCAACCTTTACGTCTCGCTCCGGGTGCGCGAGCACGAGGTCTTTCTGCGCGAGGGCGATGACGTCCTGCAGGTGATCGATGTGAACGTAGCCCAGGCTGCTCTCGGCGCGACGCTCGATGTGCCCACGCTGGATGATCCCGAGC
>WHTO01000066.1 GCA_009377665.1 Dehalococcoidia bacterium | reverse complement strand
GCCCGATGCCTCGCCCAAAATAGACGGCGCGCCGTAACACCCGGCGCAGCACGTATCCGCGACCGTCGTTGCTCGGCGCCACGCCGTCGGCGACCAGGAACGTAAGGGCCCTTGAGTGGTCAGCAACTACCCGGATGGCGTGGTCGACCGCCTCGTCGTGGCCGTAGGAACGGCCGGACAGCCTCTCGATACGGGCGATGAGCGGCGCGAACACGTCGCTGGCGTAGAGGTCGTGCGTGCCCTGGAGGACCGCGGAGATGCGCTCGAGGCCCGCGCCGGTATCGATATTCCGGGCTGGCAGGTCGCTGCGCGTGCCGTCCTCGTGCCGGAAGTACATCATGAAGACGAGGTTCCAGATCTCGAGGTAGCGCAGGTGGCCGTCGTGGGCTGGCTCGCAGTTGCCACAGTCCGGTTGGGGCCCGAAATCGTAGTAAATCTCACTGTCCGGCCCGCAGGGGCCGGTGTCACCCGAGAACCAGTAGTTCACATCCTCGCCGTAGCGCACGATGCGGTCTTCGGTTACACCCAGCTCGCGCCAGCTGTCGTGCGCCTCCTCATCGTCCAGGTAGATGGTGATCAGCAGCCGCTGCGGTGGGAGACCGACAACACGCGTTAGAAAATCCCAGGCCCAGCCGATGGCCTCCCGCTTGAAGTACTCGCCGACGCTGAAGTTCCCCATCATCTCGAAGAACGTGAGGTGGGAGGTGTCGCCAACCTCGTCGAGGTCGGTGGCCCTGAAGCATTTCTGGATCGACGTCAGGCGCGAGGCCGGTGGCGTCGCGAGGCCCGTGAAATAGGGCTTGAACTGCACCATGCCAGCGCTCGTGAAGAGGAGCGTGGGGTCGCCGGCCGGGACAAGAGGAATAGAGGGCACCTGGCGGTGCCCACGCTCGACGAAGAAGTCGATATAGGCTTTGCGAATCTCTGTACTGAGCACGTTCGGAGTTTATCGGAGCGGCGACTTAGTCGAGTCCGGGTCGCGCGTCGCCTTGACACCCTGTGTCGCTCATGTTTAGCATACCGTCGCTGCCGGCGCGCATCGCACGCCGACGTGATCGCCCTTGGACGACCAACCAGACCCTGCCAATAGGAAGCCAGCTCATTCAGCGACGGCACCCGTCGCGTCCTTATCGTCCCCTGCGCTCCAGCCAGCACCTTCACCCCAACCAGGATTCCTCGCGAGACAATGATGCGTCAGTTCTCGACGGTGATCCTCCTCCCTCCAGGCGGCCTCGACGCCCACTCCGGACTGAACCTTGCTGGCCGCACGGCGCTGGAGTGGGTGCAGGACCAGGCCGCGGCGGCCGGCCAGGACGCAGCCATCCTGCGGACAGGCCAGGCAAGCCCAAGCGAAGCGGGCGAGAACCTGCTCTGCCTGGACGGTACGCGGCCGCTCTTGCTCGCCCAGACCATTGAAACCCTGGTCGCGCGCCACCTCGAAAGCGGCGCCGAGGTTACCCTGCTGCTGGCCGGCGACGGCGAGACGGTGACGGCCGCCAACCTTTGCGGCGCTTGCTTCAACAGCGCCTGGCTGGAGTCCGCCGCCCTCGACCTCCTCGACCTCGCCCGCAGGGCGCTGGCGGCTGATTCACGAGTCTCGATTGCTTCTCCGCTCGCTCCAGTCGAGCAGCTCTCGATGCGGAGCCTCCCCGAGATTGCGCAGTGCGAGAAGGAGTTGCGGAAGCGAGTCAACGGACGCGCTATGGAGAGCGGCGTGCGGCTGATCGATCCCGACACGACGTACATAGACGCCACAACGACGCTGGAGCCTGAGACGACCGTCCATCCCAACTGCCACATCAAGGGCCAGAGCAGGATAGGCCGGGGCTGCGAGGTCGGGCCCAACGCCATCATTATCGACTCTGTGCTTGGCGCGTCTTGCCGGGTGGCAGGCGCCACTATCGAGCGCTCCGCGCTGGACAGGGATGTCCTTGTCGGGCCGTACAGCCACGTCCGCGATGGCGCCGAGATCGGGGAGGCGGTACACATCGGTAACTACGCCGAGATCAAGAATTCGCGAGTAGGCCCGCGCACGAGAATGCATCACTTTGGCTACATCGGAGATGCCGACGTCGGCTCCGACGTCAACATCGGCGCGGGCACGATCACCTGCAATTTCGACGGAGTCAACAAGCACCGCACGATAATCGGCGACGGTGCCTTCATTGGCAGCGATACCATGCTGGTCGCGCCTGTGTCGGTCGGCGAACGGGCGCGAACCGGAGCCGGCTCGGTGGTCAATCGCGACGTCCCCGCCGGGGGACTGGCCGTGGGTGTCCCTGCGCGCTTGAGACGCACAGCGACGAGAGAGGTGGATGGTCAATCATGACTGGATCGGGCGATTTACTCGGGCTTCTGATTACGGGCCTGCTCTGCGTTTCGCTGGTGATAGCAGCGGCGGCCGAGGCGGCCGCCATCGTTATCAGCCGGCTTCGCGTCAGGCTCCTCATCAAGCAGGGACTGCCCAGGTCACGCGCCCTGGACCGCTTCGCCCAGGAACGGACCGCGGTCCTTTCTTCCCTCGTCCTCTTCCGCAATGTCGCGCTGACCGGAGCTACGTCAGGCGGCTTATACCTCTACCTCAGGCACGTCGACGGTGGTTGGTTCGGCGTCCTGGTCTTCGCGGCCATCGCTGTAGCGGTCGTGACCATGCTGCAGGCTGTGCCCCGCATGATCGTCAGCCGCCAGCCGGAGCACTGGAGCCTGCGGCTCGGGCCTTTCATTAAGCCCGTGGGCACGCTGCTGGGGCCCCTGGCATCGCTCTTTGACTGGCCGGCGCGGCTTGCGCTGCGACTTACCGGGCAGACCCCCAATGGAGAGAGCGACGAGGTCGAGGAGCTGGTGCGGATCCTCGAGATGGAGCAGGGAGCGGGGGCGATTGAGGAAGAAGAGCGAGACATGATCCGCGGCATCATCGACCTCGTCGATACCACTGCCCGCGAGATCATGGTGCCCCGCGTCGACATCGTAGCCCTCCCGGACCAGTCAACGATCGACCAGGCCGTGTCGGTGATCGTCGAGCGCGGGTTCTCGCGCCTCCCGGTGTTCCACGAGTCAATCGACCGCGTTGTGGGCGTCCTCTATGCCAAGGACATGCTGCCCTATCTGCTGAGCGGCGAACGCCCGGCGCTGCGCGAGATCACGCGGCCCCCATACGTCATACCGGAGGGAAAGAAGGTGGACGAGCTCCTGACCGAGCTCCGCCAGAACAAGATTCACATCGCGCTGGTGGTCGACGAGTACGGCGGTACCGCCGGCCTGATCACCATCGAAGATCTGCTAGAGGAGATCGTCGGCGAGATTGAAGACGAGTACGACGTTGCCGACACGTCCATCGAACAGCTGGGCGAGAACGAAGCGATCGTGGACGCCCGGTTGACGATAGAGGCTCTAAACGAGTTGTTCTCGGTCAACATCGACGACGAAGAGTTCGACACCGTCGGCGGCCTCGTCTATCACCGGCTCGGCAAGATGCCGGGCCCCGGAGACAGCCTGAGCGTCGACGGCCTCAACCTCAGTGTGCTTTCGGTTATGGACCGCAGGATCAAGAAGGTCCTCGTGTCGAGGCAGCTGACCGAGCCGGTCGCAGCCTCGACCAGGTAGGGCCGGTCTACTCTTCCGTCGCCTCTTCGGCGGCTGGCTCCTCTGCAGCGGTGGCCTCCGCCTCTGCGACGGTTGTTGGCTCCTCGGAGACGCGCGGCGCCTCGACCCTGACGATGAGCTGATCAGGGTCGCTCAGCAGCTCGACGCCATCGGGGAGCTTCATCTCACCCACCAGGATGCCCTGGTCGAGCTCGGTGATAGACGAGATATCGACCTCGAAATTCTGCGGGAGGTCGCCAGGAAGACTACGGATGGAGACACTGTCGATCTGCTGCACAAGCACGCCCTGGAAGTCCTTGACGGCCGGCGGCTCGCCGATCAAGACCAGGGGTACGTCAGCGGTCATGCGCTCGGTCATCGAGACCTGGTAGAAATCGACATGCAGCAGCACGTCGGTGACGGGGTGGCGCTGGATACGCTTGATCAGCGCCGGGCGGGGCCGGGCCTCGCCCTCGACGGCGACGTCGATGATCGTGCTCGAGCCACCCGCCTTGATGGCCTGCGCCAGCGAGTCTACCGCCACCTGGAGCGCAAGGGATTCCTTGCGGTGTCCGTAGATGCTGGCGGGCACCTGTCCCGCCCGGCGCAGGTGGCGCACGCGCTTGCCCAGGATCTCGCGGCGGCTCGCCGCGACGGTTGTCTCAGCCATATCGGTGACTCCTTTGGTTAACGACGAAAGACGAGGCCACCGATCGTGCGCAGGAGCATGCCCATGGCGGCAAAGCCGGCGCCGAACGCAAACATCGACCGGATGTCGATTACGGCCTTCAGGTTTCCATTCACTACCGGGGCGGCCAGGAGGAAGACTCGCGCCTCTTGCGCTTCCACGGTTCTGCCTACCACGACACCGACGACGCTCTCTTCGACCTCGACCTCGCGCCCCGACGCCGCCAGCACCATGCTGTGCTCGATGTCGGCCTCGTCGGCCTCGAGGTTCTGGATAGCGGAGCGCTCGACCGTGGCGTGCCCGGCGCGCAGGTTACGCACCGCGCTCTGGCTGACGTGAATCGAGTCGGCCCCAAGCTCACCCATCGCCTCGTGTTCGACGCTGGCGCTGGAGCCATTAGTCCCGTTGCCGAGGCCTCCTTCGCTCACCACTTGAACCTAGCCGATGTCGTTAGGGCGGTCGAGGCGGGCGTAAGATCGTTACATGGACGCGATCGGCCGGGTCATGGTATTCGCGGGGCTTCTGATCGCGCTGGCTGGCGGCCTCTTCTGGTTGCTCGCGCGGACCACCAGCTTCGGCAAGCTCCCGGGAGACCTCTCATTCGGCGGCGACAACCTCTCGGTCTACGTGCCCCTGGCCTCGATGCTCATCCTCAGCCTGGTTCTCACCGTGGTTGTGAACGTGCTCTACCGCGTGTTCCGCTGAGCCAGATTCGTGCGTTGTCCGCAGCAGCTAGGATCGCCACGGTGGTGAGCTCTCCGACCAGGCACGAAGCCCTCGAAGCCATTCTGCGCGACATGGATTCGGTGATCGTCGCCTTCTCCGGGGGGGTCGACAGCACATTCGTCGCGGCGGTCGCCGCCGACGTACTCGGCGACCGGGCACTGGCCATCACAGGGGTCTCGCCGTCGGTTCCGGCGTCCGAGGTCGAGGAGGCCACCGGGCTCGCGCGACAGATCGGCATCAGTCACCGGACGATCGCCACCAACGAGTTCGATAACCCCGACTATGTCGCCAACAGCCCCACCCGCTGCTTCCACTGCAAGACAGAGCTGTATTCGCTACTGCGCCGGATAGCTGACGAGGAGGGCTACGCCTGCGTGCTGGACGGCGCCAACCTCGATGACACCGGCGACTATCGTCCGGGACGGGTGGCCGCTACCCAGAACGGCGTACGCAGCCCCCTCGTGGAGGCGGGCCTGGCCAAGGCTGAGATCCGCGAGCTTTCACGGTCGCTCGGTCTGCCCACCTGGGACAAGCCGGCGATGGCGTGCCTTGCGTCGCGCATACCCTACGGTTCGCCCGTGACCGTCCAGGCCCTGGGGCAGGTCGAGGCCGCGGAGGCCTTTATCCGCAACCTCGGCGTGCGCGAGCTGCGCGTCCGCCATCACGACGAGGTGGCGCGCATCGAGGTTGACGCGGAGGGGATGGAGGTCCTGCTTCGGCAGCGCCTGGCCGTTGTCGATTGGCTGAAGAAGCTCGGATACAAGTACGTCTCGGTGGACCTCGCCGGCTTCCGTTCGGGCTCGATGAACGAGGGTCTAGACAAAGGCCGGCCCGGATCCTGACGCCCCAGAGTGAGCGCGTGATCGATAGCGACGCTCGGCCGATCATGACGGCTGGATGATCGACAGCGACGAGATCAAAGCCACCGTCCCGGGCCTCATCCAGGCCGAGCTCGGCGCCGCGGCCGTCTCGATCGAGGGGATTCGCCTGATGACCGGCGGCGCGTCGCGCCAGATCTGGGCCTTCGACGCTATCGCGACCAATGGTGATGCCGCCACGGTAAGGCTCCCCCTTGTGCTGCGTTCCGAGCCAGTGGGCGGGGTGGTTACCGACGCCCAGACGCCGGAATTCGAGCTCCTGCAGGCAGCGCACGACGCCGGTGTACCGGTCCCCCGGCCGCACTTCGAGGGACGGACGGCGGCCGGCGCCCGCTTCTTCGTAATGGACCGGGTAGAGGGCGAGACCCTTGCCCGCCGCCTGCTGCGCGACGAGACCTACGCCCGCGCCAGGGCGGTGATGCCGGCGCAACTCGGGGCGACGGTCGCCAGGATCCACCGCATCGACCACCGGCGTTACGAGCTGCAGGATCTGCCGCGGCCCGGGCGGGCACAGTCGCCGGCCGAAGCCGAGATCGCCCGCTATGAGGATATCTTTCGCTCCAGCGCGCCCGAACCGCACCCGGCGTTCGAGCTGGCTCTACGCTGGCTGAAAGCGCGAGCGCCGCGGACCAACGAGCTTACGCTGGTCCACGGCGACTTCCGGATCGGCAACATGGTTTTCGGCGACGACGGCCTACGGGCGGTCCTCGACTGGGAACTCGCCCACCTCGGTGATCCGATGGAGGACCTGGGCTGGATCTGCGTCCGTTCGTGGCGCTTCGGGGGACCGCAGCCGGTCGGCGGCATAGGCAGCCGCGAGGAGTTTTTCCACGCCTATGAGGATGCGGGAGGGTTCGCCGTTGACCGCGACCGCGTCCGCTTCTGGGAGGCGTTTGGCAGTCTGCGCTGGGGGATCATCTGTATCAACCAGGCGCAGGCGCACCTGCAGGGCCGCACGCGGAGCGTCGAGCTCGCCGCCATCGGCCGCAGGACCGTGGAGACGGAGTGGGAGCTGTTGCGCCTGATGGAAGAGGACCGTGCAGGATAGGCCAAGCGCCCATGAGCTGATGGCTGCCGTGGCCGAGTACCTGGAGGGCCAGGCCATCCCGGCCACGGAGGGCGCGGTCCAGTTTCAGATCCGCGTCTGCGTGCACGTCCTGCGCATCCTCCTGCGCGAGGCCGAGCTCGGTGAAGTCGCCCTCTGGCGGGAGTGGTCAGGCCTTGCGGAGCTTCTCCGGTCCGACGCGTCGCGACCGCCGACCCTTGAGGCGCTGGAGGGCGCGGTCTTCGAGCTCAACGAGTCCCTCGCCGAGCGGATAAGGTCGGGCGAGGCGGATTCCGGCAACTGGGCAGACGCGGTGTTCGAGCACGTGAAAGAGGCCACGAGGGACAAGGCGGCGATCGCCGATCCGAAGCTGATTGACGCCGACGAAGGCAGTCCTCGGCGGGCTTAGAGCGGCGGCTTTGCGCTGTATACTTGCCCCGTGACGACCACGACCGCTGTCCGCTACGAGGTGGTCATCGGGCTTGAGGTCCACAGCCAGCTGTTGACCGCGAGCAAGATGTTCTGTTCGTGCAGCGCCGCCTACGCCTACGCACCGCCCAACACCCACGTCTGTCCTGTCTGCTTTGGAATGCCGGGCGTCCTCCCGGTCATCAACCGGCGTGCGGTGGAGCTGACCGTGCTCACCGGCCTGGCCCTGAACTGCAAGGTTCCGGCAAGCGCGAAGTTCGACCGCAAGAACTATCCGTACCCCGACCTGATGAAGGGGTACCAGATTTCGCAGTTCGATATGCCCCTCTGCGTCGACGGTTGGCTCGAGGTCGAGGTGGGAGGGGAGGCGCGGCGCCTCGGGATCACCAGGGTCCATCTCGAGGAGGACACAGCGCGCCTGCTCCACCGCGAGGCGAACGGCGAGGGCTACAGCCTGCTCGACGTCAACCGCGCCGGCGCGCCCCTCATGGAGATCGTCTCCGAGCCGGACATGCGTTCGCCCGAGGAGGCACGGGAATATCTCGTAAGACTTCGCCAGATCCTGCAGTACATCGGCGTGAGCGCCGGCAACATGGAGGAGGGCAACTTCCGCTGTGACGCCAACGTCAGCCTGAGGCGCTTCGGGGCTTCTGAGCTTGGGGCCAAGGTCGAGGTCAAGAACATGAACAGCTTCCGATCGGTGTTTCGGGCGTTGGAATACGAGGTGGAGCGGCAAACGGCGATCCTCGATTCCGGCGAGCGGATTGCCCAGGAGACGCGCGGCTGGGTCGATGGCGAAGCGAAGACGGTCAGCCAGCGCTCGAAGGAGCAGGCGCACGACTATCGCTATTTCCCTGAGCCCGACCTGCCGCCCCTGGCGCTGTCACGCGAGTTCGTCGAAGGGGTGCGCGCACTGCTACCCGAGCTGCCAGTCGAGCGCCGAGCGAGGCTGCAGGACCAATTCGGTCTCGGCCTTTACGAGGCCAATCTCCTGACGGAGAACCGCGCCGCCGCGGACTACTTCGAGACGGCCGTCAACTCGGAGCCTGCGGGCCGCGCGCACGGCCGGGCGCAGGGAGTCGCCAACTGGATGCTCGGTGACTTCACCCACGCCCTCGGCGATCAGCAGTTTGCCAACAGCAAGGTCGCGCCGGCGCAGCTGGCCGCTCTCGTCGACCTGCAGGACTCCGGCCAGGTTACGAGCAAGATCGCGAAGTCAGTCTTCCGCCTGATGTACGAAAGCGGCGGGAATCCCGCCGCGATCATCAAGGACGAGGGCCTGGCGCCGATCTCGGGAGGGGCGGAGCTTGAAGAAGCAGCACTCCGCGTCATCAACGGCAATGAGAAGGCCGTCAGCGACTACCGTGCCGGCAAGGAGACGGTTATCCGCTTCCTGGTCGGGCAGCTCATGAAGGAGACGCGGGGTCGCGCCAACCCCCAGGAAGCCGAGAGCGCCCTGCTGGCGGCGTTGAGCACGAAAAACGGGGCAACGCCATAGCCGCTAAGAACGGCGGCCGCCGAGGTCCCCGTCTCCCTGCCGTCCTCAGCTGGCTCTTTCCCGGCCTCCATCTCAAACGCTGGCTGCTGCTGATGACGCTGGGCGTGGCGATGCTCGGCCTGGGGATCGCCTACCTGCTGCGCCAGGCCTACGTTGAGGGCGACTTCCCCGGGTTCTTCTACTACCTGACGCTACAGTTCATACCGAGGACCCTGCGCGGCCTGTTGTTTATCGCGGCGGCGCTGGCGATGGTCGGGACCGGCATCTTCAAGCTGAACCAAAGCCTGCTGCGCGTCGCCGCTCTGAGCGGGCGCGGCGACGACTCCAACATCATCAGCACGGTCTACAACCACTACACCCTGCGCCGTGGACCGCGCGTCGTCGCCATCGGCGGCGGTACGGGGTTGTCGTGGCTCTTGCAGGGGCTGAAGGCCCACACGAGCAACCTCACGGCCGTGGTTACGGTCGCCGACGACGGCGGCAGCTCGGGCAGGTTGCGCCGCGAGATGGGGATCCTCTCGCCCGGTGACCTGCGGAAGTGCATCAGCGCGATGGCGGAGACCGAGGGCCTGATGAGCAGGCTCTTCGAGTACCGCTTCCCGACCGGCTCCGGCCTGGAGGGGCACTCCTTCGGCAACCTGTTCATCGTGGCCATGGCGGGCGTCACCGGGAGCATGGAGCAGGCCCTGAAAGAAACCAGCAAGGTCCTGGCGGTGACGGGCCAGATCCTGCCTTCGACGCTGGAGGACGTGAACCTGTACGCCCGCACCACCGACCAGGAAACCGTCTACGGCGAGCACAACATCACCGAAAGGGGCGCCAGGATCCACGATGTCCACATCGATCCGGCGGACGTGGAGGCCTATCCCGAAGCCGTCGAGGCCATCCTCCGGGCCGACATCGTGGTGGCCGGACCCGGCAGCCTCTTCACGAGCATCATCCCCAACTTCCTGGTAGCCGATGTGCGCCGCGCGTTCATCCAGTCCCGTGCAGCGAAGATGTACGTCTGCAACGTGGCAACGCAGCACGGCGAAACGGATTCCTTCGGCGTCGCGGAGCACTTCGAGGCGCTGGAGCGACACATGGGTAAGAGCGGGATCTTTGACTATGTGATCGCGAATTCCAACATTGCCGGGCCCCTGCCGGGCGACTGGCACTCGGAGCCGGTTGCGGTAACACCGGCCATCCCGGGTGTCACGGTGGTGATGCGCGACGTGGTCAGCGAGCAGAACCGCTATCGCCACGACCCGACCAAGCTTGCCGCAGCGATCCTGCGTCTCTACGATCATGGCGAAGTCAGCCAGGCAAGACAGCCGTCCCGCGAGCTGACGGCCACACGTTAAAAGGTTTCGATGTCGTTCGAAAATGCCCTCTACGTCCTGCAGATTCTGATCGCGATCTTTCTGATTCTCGTCGTCCTCCTGCAGGTGAAGGGCTCCGGTTTCGGACAGGCGCTGGGTGGAGCCGATACCAGTTACCGCACCAGGCGAGGTCTCGAGAAGACCCTCTTCCAACTGACCATCGTCCTGATGGGGCTCTTCCTCATCGTTGCCGCGTTGAGCGTGAGGACGGCTTAGCCGGTCGACGGCGATCGGGCCGCCGCACGGCTGTCCACGATGCACGCTAACCCCACACGAAGCGAACGCTGGTACGTCCTCGCGATACTCCTCGTGGGCGCCGCGCTTTTCCTGGCCACCTGGGTCTTCGCCTCACAGGAGAACAGCCGAGACGTGGCCGCCTCGGGGGGCAACTACGTCGAGGGCGTCATCGGGGTCCCGCAGAGGGTCAATCCTGTCTACCGGGGCCTCAACCCGGTCGACGACGACCTCAGCGCCCTGGTTTTCTCAGGGCTGACGCGGATGGCCGGAGACGGGCGCGTTGTCCCTGACCTCGCGGAAAGCTGGGAGATCAGCGAGGACGGCCAGGCCTATCGCTTCACGCTCCGCGACGGGCTGCTCTGGCAGGACGGCGAGGAAGTCACGGCGGCGGACGTGGTGTTCACCTGGAGCGTCCTGGCGGGCGAGGAGTTCAACGGCGACGCTCAGCTCGGGGCGTTCTGGCAGACTGTCGAGGCCGTCGCCGAGAGCGACACCGTCGTCCGTTTCAGGCTCGAAGAGGCCTTCTCCCCGTTTCTCGCCCAGACAACGATTGGGATCCTGCCCGAGCACCTTCTCGCCAACCTCGCCCCGGACGAGGTTGGTCAATCAGAGTTCAACCGCCAGCCGGTCGGCACAGGCCCCTATCGCCTGGATTCGCTCACGCCCGAAGGAGCCACGCTGGAGGCGAACCCTGCGTTCCACATGGGCAGGCCGTACCTCGACAGCTTCGAACTGCGCTTCTTCCCCGGTGAGGCCGACGCTATGCAGGCCCTTTTGGCGGGGTCGATCGACGGCCTCCTCCTTAATCAGCCAGTCGGCGCCGAGCAGGTCGCCGCGGCTGGCGAAGATGTCGCGGTGGAGGAACTGACCCAGAACAGCTACTCGATGCTCTACCTGAACCACGAGGTCCCCGCGTTCCAGGACGACCGGGTGCGCAGGGCCATCGCGTTCGCGCTCGACCGTGAACGGCTGATCGAGGTGGCCGGTGGGCTCGGGACGATCTCAGACAGCGTCATCACGCCCGGCACCTGGGCGTGGACCGGCGCGTTCGAGCCGTACGCCCACGATCCGGCGCGGGCCACCGCGCTGCTGGATGAAGCGGGCTGGACGACCGGCTCAGACGGCGTCCGCGCGCGCGACGGCGAGCGGCTCGCCTTCGACCTCGTAACGAACAACGACGCGACCAGGACCGCCGTGGCGGCCGAGATCGCCACGCAGCTCGCGGAGGTCGGCGTCCGCGTAACGTCGAGCAGCAGCGAAGGCGAAGGACTGTACGCCGAGGTCCTCGTACCGCACGACTTCGAGATGGCGCTGTTCGGCTTCGCTTCCGACATCGACCCGGACCCCTTCCCCGCCTGGCACAGCGCGCAGGCCAGCGAAGGCGCCAATATCGCGGGGATCAGTGCCAGCGACCTCGACGGCATACTCGCCGAGGCGCGCGTCAACCCGGACCGAGCCCGCCGTGCTGAGCTTTATGTTGCGTTCCAGCAGATCTTCTACGAACGGCAGCCCAGCATCGTCCTCTTCTACCCAACCAGCCTCTACCTGCGACCCGCCGAACTCTCCGGGTGGCAGGACGCCGTGCTCTTCTCGCCGTCGTCGCGGTTCCACAATGTCTGGGAGTGGTTCAGCGAAACGAGGAGGGTAAGCGAGTAGTGTCGACCAAGATCATCACTCTGACCACCGACTTTGGGACCGCCGATAACTACGTCGGGGCGATGAAGGGGGCAATCCTTGCGGTCAATCCGCAGGCGACAATCGTCGACATCACCCACGGCGTCGCGCCGCGGGCGATCCTCCAGGGCGTTTACCTGGCATCCACTTCATGGCCTTACTTCCCGCGCAAGACGATCCACGTCGCGGTGGTCGACCCCGGGGTCGGCAGCGACCGCCAGGCGATCGTCCTGCAGACGCCGATGGGCTTCTTCGTTGGCCCTGACAACGGGCTCCTGTCGGCCGGCCTGCCAGGCGAGCTGCGCCCGGAGGAGGCCGCGACGGTGGCACTCACGCCGCCGTTTCGGGCCTTCGCCCTGACCAATCCGCGTTTCTTCAATGAAACGGTCAGCAACACCTTCCACGGCCGCGACATCTTCGGGCCCGTGGCCGCACACCTTGCGGCCGGTGTCAGCCCGGCACACCTCGGTGCCCCTATCGACGAGATCGTGGCTCTGCCGTTCACCCGGGCGCGCAGGGCGAACGGAGGGGTACTGGGCGAGGTCCAGCACGTAGACGTCTATGGCAACCTGATCACCAACGTGCGCGCGGACATGCTGCAGCGGGAACGCCTTGTCCTGGAAGTGAAACGAGCACGGGTCAAGGGCCTCGGCCGCTTCTACGCCGAGCAGCGGGACATCTTCGCCCTCGTAACCAGCGACGGTTGGCTGGCTGCTGCCCTGCCGAACGGCTCGGCGGCCGCCCGACTGGACGTCGGCGTGGGCGAACCGGTCAGCGTCTCGTTCGAATGACGGCCTCGTGCGTCTTCTTCGGGACGCCCGAGTTCGCCCTGCCCGCGCTCGACGCCCTCCTGGCGTCCGATTATGACGTTCGCGCCGTGGTCACGCGGCCCGACAGGCCGGCAGGGCGCGGCCGCAGGTTGCGGCCCTCGCCGGTCAAGCAGCGCGCCCTCGACGCGGGGATTGCCGTGCTTCAACCGCCCCGCCTGCGCTCGCCCGAAGCGGTAACTGCAATCACCGCCCTCGAGCCCGATTTCGCCGCCGTTTCGGCCTACGGCCTGCTTATACCCCCGGAGATCCTGCGCCTGCCTGCGAAGGGCGTGCTCAACATCCATCCCTCGCTCCTGCCGAGGCACCGTGGTGCCTCGCCGATCCCGGCCGCCATCCTCTCCGGCGACGAGGTAACCGGCGTGACAATCATGCTCATGGATGAGGGGCTCGATACGGGCCCGGTTCTCACCCAGCAGCAGGTCGCCATCGGCCCGAATGAGGACGCCGGCTCGCTGAGCCGGCGCCTGGCCGCGGTCAGCGGCGGCCTGCTGGTCACCACAATCGAACGCTGGCTCGGCGGCGAGATAGAAGCCATTCCCCAAAACCCGGAACAGGCATCCTACTCAGGGCAACTTGAGAAAGACGACTCGACGATCGATTGGACGCAACCGGCCCGGTCCATATGGCTGCAAGTCCGCGCCTTCAACCCATGGCCGAGCACGGAGACCACCATCGGTGAGACGAGGCTGCGCCTCCTGGAAGCCTGGCCGCTCACGACCGAACAGCCGGGCGCCTCGCCCGGCACGGTCCTTCGGGTGGAAGCCGTCGCCAGCCCCGACGGACCGGTGGCAGGCGCCGTTGTGGCCAGCGGCAGTGGCGAGCTGGCCCTTCTCCGGGTACAGAAGGAAGGCAAGCGACCGCTCTCAATCGATCAGTTCGTCCTCGGCGAACGCGAATTCGTGGGGAACGTACTCGGCAGTCGGGCCACACCTTCCTGCTAGCTTGGATCCGTGAAGCAGTCCATCTGGGGGGTCACCCCGGCGGAGCTTGAAGACATCGTGGCGACGGTTGGCGCTGAGCCCTACCGCGCGCGCCAAATACTGGCCTGGCTCTATCAGCGCAACGCCGCGTCGTTCGATGAGATGACCGACCTGCCGGCCGGTCTGAGGTCGGTCCTGGACAACCGGCTCGACCTCTCGTTGCCGCCAGTGCTGACACTCCAGGAGGCGGACGACGGCCTGACCCGCAAGCTGCTGCTTCAGCTTCCCGATGGCGAGACGGTCGAGACCGTCCTGATGCAGTATCCCGAGGCGCCCGGCTCACGTGAGCGCGCCACCGTCTGCGTCTCCACACAGGTCGGCTGCGCGATGGGCTGCGTTTTCTGCGCGACGGGCCAGGCCGGGTTCGTGCGCAACCTGCCGGCAGACCAGGTTGTCGCGCAGGTCATGAGCTTCGTCCGCGACGTACACCGCCCAACGAACGTGGTCTTCATGGGCATGGGCGAGCCCCTCGCCAACTACGCCTCTATGTGGAAAGCCGTCGAGATCCTCAACGACGGGCGCTGCCTCGGGCTGGGAGCCCGCCACATCACGGTCTCGACGGTCGGCCTCGTGCCGGGTATCCGCCGTCTCGCCAGGGAGAAGCTCCAGGTGAACCTGGCGGTGTCGCTGCACGCGCCCAACGACGCCCTGCGCCGGCAGCTGATCCCGACCACGGGCCAGCCCATCGCCGAACTGCTCGCGGCCTGCCGTGAATTCTTCGAGGCCAGCGGGCGGCGGGTCACGTTCGAGTACGTCCTGATTGACGGCGTCAACGACTCGAGGGATCTGGCACGGGAGCTAACGCAGATCCTGCGCGGATTTCCATGCCACGTGAACCTGATCCCGGTCAACCCGACACCCGATGCATCGATCAGACGAC
>WHTO01000065.1:6911-15004 GCA_009377665.1 Dehalococcoidia bacterium | reverse complement strand
AGGCTTCCCTCCCATCAGCCGTGTCACCAACCTCCCGGGAAAGTACAACTAGCCACCTCTACGACGACGAGGTCGGGCGCGAGCAAGGCGGCCGGCGCCTCGGCGAGTCTTATGGCAGCGGGGGTGTGCTCCTCGTACACCAGCCACTTTGCGGCGACGCTGGCGTCGACGACATAGCTAGTCAATCGCGGCGGTCTTCGCGAAGCAGTTCGACGGTGTCTGTGTGTACCCGTCCGGCGGTCTCAGCCTGCATCTTGCGAGCCCATTCCACCCGCCAATCAGGATCCGACGCGTCGAAGGGAGTATCTGCGGCGTCCTCCAGGATGCGCTTGAGCTCGGCTTGCAGTGATCGGCCGTGGCGCCGGGCGCGTGCTTTCAGGTTCTCAATCGCGCCGGGCTCCAGGTTTCTGATAAACACGTTCGCCATCAGCGCTCGCGGTCCTCGCGGATCAGTTCGGCGCTGTCGGTCTGCTTCGTTCCCCTGGTCGTCGCCGTCAGGCGGCGGGCAAGCGCAGCCCGGGCCTTTGGGTCGAGCGTCCTCCTGCCTACGGCTTCCTCAAGGATGAGCCGGACCTCCGCCTGCAGGGACCTGGCACTGGCCTCGGCACGCGCCTTGAGGCGTTCAACAAGGTCGTCGTCCAGATTGCGTACGAGTATGGCGGGCATGGAAGAATGATAGCATTTCGCTATCAATCAGTCTGCTACTGCATGACTCCGACCTGCACGTCGCGGAAGCGCGCGACGGCGGCGCCGTGGCCCGTGTGGGCGACCTGCTCGGGCTGGCCCTTGCCGCAGTTCGGTGTGCCCCAGACCACCCACTCGTCGCGGTTACCGACGGCGTCGCACGAGCCCCAGAACTGCGGCGTGATACCGGTGTAGGTGGCGTTCTTGACGAGGTCACCGAGCTTGCCGTTCTTGATCTCGTAGGCCATCTCGGTCCCGAACTGGAAGTTCAGGCGGCGGTCGTCAATCGACCACGAGCGGTTGGTCGCCATGTAGATGCCTTCGTCGGTGTCCGCAATCAAGTCTTCGAAGGTCCAGTCGCCGGGCTCGATGCTGACGTTGGTCATGCGAATCAGGGGGATCCTGTTCCAGCCGTCGGCGCGCGCCGTGCCGTTGCTCTGCTGGCCGAGGATCGGCGCCGTGTCGCGGGAAGTCATGTAGCCGACGAAGAGGCCGTCGCGCACGATCGGCGTCGACTGTGCCGGCACGCCCTCGTCGTCGTAGCCAAAGGTGCCGAGACCGCCGGGGATGGTCGCGTCGGCTGTCATGTTGACCTTCTCGGAGCCGTAGCGGAACGTGCCGTCGAGCTTGTCCGTGGTCAGGAAGGACATGCCGGCAAACGCCGCCTCGGTGCCGAGGACGCGGTCGAGCTCGATGGCGTGTCCGCAGGACTCGTGGATCTGAAGCGCCACCTGGGAGCCGTCGAGGATCACGGTTGTGCGGCCGGGCGGGCAGGGCTTCGCCGAGATCAGCTGGACGGCCTCTTCGGCGATCCGTGACGCGTTGCCCGGCAGGTCCCAGCGCTCGATGAACTCCCAGCCCTCGGTGCCCTGGTGGCGGCCGACGCTGTTCGGGTAGGAGCGCTTCTGGACCTCGCCCTCGTCGACGGCCATGGCCTCGATCCCGCAGCCGGTCTCGACCAGGTCCTGCTCGATAAAGGAGCCCTCGCTGCTGGCGAAGATCTTGTTCTCGCGCTGGACGACGATCTCGCCCTCGGCGGTGAGGATGCCCTTGACTTTCATCATCTCTTCGCAGGACTTCATCAGGACAGCGATCCGGTCGTCGAAAGAGACCTCGAAAGGGTCCTTCTGAATCGGCGTCTCATAGGTCGCCCGCAGGGAGCGCGGGTCGTCGAGCCGTACATCGGGCCCCGGGACGCGCGCCGATGCCTTCGCGATGCTCACGGCTTGGGCGGCGATGCGGTCGGCCTCGTCCAGCGTCATGCGGTAGCTGGACGCGAAGCCCCAGCGTCCCTCGACGATGACGCGAACGCCGAAGCCGAGGTCGTCGTTGTCGGTCATGGCCTCGACGACCTGGTTCTTGACGGAAAGCGATTGGCTGCGTGAGCGCACCACCCTGACGTCGGCGTAGGTGGCACCGCGCATCTTCGCCGTATCCAGGGCTCGCATCACGATATCGCGCATGAAGGCTCCTTGAGTGGTCGTTAACGCAGATATGGTAGGGCGCTGTTCCCTGAGGTGCGCCTCGCGTTGAATGGGCCGATGGAAGTCCGCAACCTGCACCGCTGGGACCTCACGCCGCGGGAGGCGGCTGACCTTCAGCGCCGGATGGCCGGGCTGGTGGAGTCGACCGGCGACCCGTCGAACGTGCGGCGCGTGGCTGGCGTGGACATCGTCGCCGGGGCCCGCGGCTCACTGGCGCGGGGTGCGGTCGTCGTGCTCAGCTATCCGGAGCTTGAGCTGATCGAGTCCCATGCTGTCGAGTCGCTGGCGCCGTACCCTTACGTGCCCGGGCTCCTCTCGTTCCGCGAGATCCCGGTGCTGATCCCGGCGCTCGAAAGAGTGCAGGCGAAGGTCGACCTGGTCGTGGTCGATGGCCACGGCTATTCGCATCCACGGCGCTTTGGACTGGCCTGTCACCTCGGCTATTTGCTCGACCTTCCCACCATAGGGTGTGCCAAATCGCGGCTGGTGGGTTCGACCGAGGGCCCGGGCCCCGCACGCGGCGACCGCGCGCCCCTCTTCCACGAGGGCGAGGTCATCGGCGAGGTCCTGCGCACGAAGGAGCGCGCTCGCCCGCTGTACGTTTCGGTGGGCCACAGGATCTCGCTGGCAGCGGCGACGGAGTGGGTGCTGCGCCTGGCAGCGAAACGGCGCATCACCGAACCTATCCGCCTGGCGGATCTCGCCTCCCGCACGGGATCCCGTTAAGGTAACATGTAACTACGAGGTGAACGGGATGCCGACACAACGCAAGGCAAAGTCCTCACGCGAGCGAGTTGAGGATTACCGTCGACGGCTACGCGAGCAGGGCCTTCGCCCGATCCAGATCTGGGTGCCGGATGTCCGCTCTCCCGCGTTCAAGGCCGAGGCGCACCGCCAGTCGCTGGCTGTCGCCAGCAGCGAACACGCTGCTGACGATCAGGCCTTCATCGACGCTATCTCAGCCTGGCCAGATGAGTGAAGCGCGGCGAGATTTGGACGGCCGCCGCCGGCGGATACGCAGGCAAGCCGCGGCCGGTCGTGGTCTTGCAGGACGAGAGCTTCGATGCCACCGATTCCGTTACCGTCTGCGGATTGACATCTGACCCCACAGCAGCGCCACTGTTCCGTCTACCCATCGAGCCCAGCGAGCGAAACGGTCTACGTTCTAGGTCGAGCATCATGATCGATAAGGTGACCTCCGTGCGGCGAACACACATCGGATATCGAGTCGGACAGCTCGACGACTCGGACATGGTTCGCGTCAGCCATGCCCTGATTGTCTTCCTGGGATTGGCCAGCCCGAGCGGATTGCGTGAGCGGCCGGGGCAGCCGGAGGAAAACTAGCCCGCCTTGAGGCGGGTCCCACGCTTCTTCAGGATGCGCGCGCTGAAGAGGATCTCATGCGGCCGGTCGCTGATCCCCAGTTCACACCCGATCTCTTCGACAGTCGCCGCCACCTTCTCACGGTCGGTTCCGTGGACCATGGCGAAGACGTTGTAGGGCCAGTCGTGTGCCCGTGGACGCCGATACGAGTGTGAAACCTCCGGCCGCTCCGCCAGCTGGCGCCCCACCTCCTCGACGTCATCGTCTGGGATGTTCCAGACCGACATGCCGTTGGCCGTGATGCCCAGGGCGTAGTGGTTGGGGATGGCGCCGATGCGCTTGATGCGACGGGCGGCGAGCAGGCCACCGATGATCTCGCGCACGCGCTCCTCATCGAGGCCGAGGTGCGCGCCGACCTCGGCGTAGGGCTCGGGCACGATGGGTAGCCCATCCTGGATGGCCAGCAGGACTCGGCGCTCGTCTGTCGTCAGGTCGAGGGCGGCGCTCACCCCAGCATCTCCTGGAAGTCGAAGCGCAGGTCGACCTTGAACTCGTCGAGGCTCGGCAGATTGATCACCTCGAGCTCGGTCTGGCGCTCGATCTCGGAGATCACGCGCTGGATGTCGTGCTCGTCCTCGGACGAGATCACGAACCACATGTTGTACTCGTGCTCGCGCTCGTAGTTGTGAGAGACCGCATCGTGGGCATTGACGAGGGCGGCGACTTCGTCGAAGCGCTCGCGCGGCACCCGCATCGCCGCCAGCGTGCGGTCGCCGCCGAGGTTCTCGGAGCGCAGGATCGGCCCGAAGCGCGATAGCCCGCCCTCGTCGACGAGGCGGCGCAGGCGGGCCAGCACCTCGTCCTCTGAGAGGCCAAGCTGCCCGCCGACTTCGGCGAAGGGCCTTCGCGATAGGGGGAAGCCGCCCTGCGTGGCGTCGAGCAGCCTCAGGTCGGTGGCGTCGAGCTCCATCACCCGAATTTTAGCGGGACGCCTACTTCTGCCGGCGGCTCGTTATGGGCACGTGCTCCCGGTGCCGATGAAGCCTCTGCCCGGCGGAGAGTTCACGGCCGCGGTACCCGTCGCCGCAGATCCGAGAAGACGAGGTCAGCGTACCGATATGGTTCATCTGGAAGAGGTCGCCACGCGCCGAAGTGAACGTGCTGTTCTGGACGGCGATATTCACCACGGCCGCTCCGTGACCTTCAATTCCCGATCCCATCGTTGCCCTCGGACAGGCTGCTGCCAACGGAACCACTTTCGGGACTATGGAGTGTTGATCGGGCCGGGGATGAGGCTGATGCCTTGGGTGAAAACCGTGCCCGTGTTGGTGCTGGTCAACTGGGCGGTGGCGTCGGCGCTGGCCGGCGGTGTGTCGACCAGTTGGCCCTCGGCAGCGCCACCGACCTCGATGAAGATGAGGTGTGCCTCGTCGCCATCGAACGTCGGATAGTCGAAGGAGCCACCGCCGACACTGTTCTGCGCAGTGTTGCCGCTGATATTGGCCCGCACTCTGGCCGGGCTCCCCTGATCGTCGGCGGCCACGAAGATTGCAGCCAGCGGGAACGAGGAGGCCGGCGCCATCGTATCGACGTTGTTGTTTGTGACCGTCACGTCGCTCTGGGTGATGGGCTGCTCGCCAGCAGTGGGGCCGAGGAACTGAACGTCGATTCCCCGGGCGCCGCTGCCGGTATCCCAGATCTGCCGGAGTGTGTTGTCGTCGATCAGCAGTGTGGCCGTCGTCCGGCCCTGGATTAGCACGCGGATGCCGTTGCCGCGGGCTCCCGAATTTGGCTGGCCAGCGTCGCCGATGGTGTTCCCCTGGATCGTGCCTGTGATCGAGCCGCCGGTCGAGGTCGACGAGGAGAAGACATTGATCGCGTGCAGCGGATTCGCAAAGAGCATGCTGTTGTCGAGCATGGAGAACGTCAGGTTGGAGGACGTGTCTTGCGTGAAGCTGGTGTGGATGCCGTTCCCGCTGAACGTGCTGCCCGAGACCGTGAAGTTTGAGATAAGCCCGGTATCGTGCGTCTGCACTTCGAGAGCACGCTGTGGCGAGTTGTTGCTGAAGGTTGCTCCGCTGATCGTCGCCGCGGTCGTCACCGCCGTCCCGGACATCTCGAAGAGGAACGAGTTGGCACCGGTCACGTCATTCAGGTTGTTGAAGCCGCCGCCGGTGATGTTCATTGCTGTCAGGGTCCCCGAAGTGTTGCGGATGTGGACGTTGTTACCAGCCGAGCCCGTGATGGTTGTGTTGGTGAGGGTGAGCGTCCCGGTAATCCCGGCGATCGAGCCCGTGGCCTCGCCGAACTGGAGGCCGTTCTCGGCCGTGGCGTTGCCGTTGTTGGTGAGGGTGCTGTTGAGCAGCGAGAAGTTGGTGACGCCTTGGCCGCGGATGCCATCATCACCGGCGTTCTGGATGTTCATCCAACTGAGGCTCACATCGCGAGTCGCAGTCAGAAGGACGGCGACGCCGGTCGTGCTCTGGACCGTACCGCCCGTGCCGGCGGCGTCCGTGCCGGCGACGGTCAGCCCGCCGTTGCTAACAGCCGTTCCGGTGTTATTCAGAACGATACCGTTGGTCGCACCGTTGACGTCGATGCGCTGGAAGGTGAAGCCAGCCATACCGACGTTTGTGTTCGCCACATTGAGCGCCGTCCCCGTACCACCGCCGTTCGTGGTGTTGATCGAGTTGCCAGCGCCCTCGACGGTGATTGTCCCGCCGCCGGTGGCGTTGAAGGCGGTGGCGCTGTCGGTGGTGTCGATGTCGAGGCCGCCGTCCGTGAAGTTGATCGTGGCGCCGGTGTTGGTGGAGAGGGTTACCGCGCTATTGGCGCCCGTGTCTAAGTCCTTCACGCCACCGCTGAAGACGATCGTCCCACCGGTGTTGGCGGCCACGTTGATGCCGCTTCCCGTGTCGGTGATGTCGCCTGAGATGGTGACATCACCGCCTGTGCGCCCCGTGATCTCTACAGAACAGTTATTAGTGTTCGTGATGTCGATGGGCAGCGTGATCGTGCCGTTGCCGCCGTTGATGTCGATGTCGTTGGCGAGGACGTTGGCTATCGAACCGGAGGTGGCCGTCAATGAGCCCCCGACACCGTCGAGCGCGATCCCCGGATTGGCGAAGCCGCTGGTGGACAGCGTGTCGAATGCCGCCGCGGCGGTCCCGTTGGTCAGGTTCAGCATGCCGCCCGTCCCCGTGATCGAGACGTCACTGACCGTGAGGGTCCCGAAGGTGGCGCCGACGATCCCGAAGCCCGTCGTGTCGCCCACGTCGAGCCCCTGCAGGGTGTTGTCCATGGCCAGGGTGATGGCGCTGCCAGCGGTACTGGTCAGCGTTGGCGTCGCGCCGAGAGCGGGGAGGACGGTAGCGTCGGCCAAATCGGCCAGCGTGACGATGCTGCTCAGGGCCACCGCCTGCCCGTAGGCCTCCTGCGTGTTGAGCAGGGCCAGGGCGCCGTCGTAGGCGCCGCTGCCCTCCAAGTAGAAGATCACGTCGCCGGCCTCGTCGGCGGCTGTGGTGTTGAACGCTGCTGTCGTGTTGAAGGGGGCCGTCGCCCTGCCGTCGCCGCCGGCCGCCGCCTCGTTGTCGATGAACCAGACGGGAGTGTCGACGTCGATGGTGACGGTGGCGGTGTCGCTGCCGCCGGCGTTGGTCGCCGTGTAGTCGAAGGTCGTCTCGCCGTTGAAGCCGGCGTCGGGGTTGAAGGTGAAAGACCCGTCACCGGTATCGAAGGAGAGGTCACCGTCGAGGCCGGTGTCGTCGACGGTCACCGTGCCGTTGCGCAGGATGTCGTTGCTGAAGGTGTCGTCATCGCCATCGGGAACGGCGATGCGGATGTTGCCATTGGCGCCGAACGTGTCGTCCTGGAGCTCCGGCGGGGCCGGCAGGACGTTGATCGTGACCGTGGCGATGTTGGAATCGACCGTGCCGTCGTTGGCCATGTAGGTGAAGCTGTCCGGGCCTTCGTAGGCGTCGTCGGGGTCGTAGGTGAAGGTGCCGTCGCTGTCGAGCGTCAGGACGCCGTGGTCCGGCCCTGTAGCTTCGACCGCCGTCAGCGTGTCGAGGTCGACGTCGGTGTCGTTATCGAGGACCCTAGCCGGCGAGATGTCCAGCACCAGGTCCTGGCGGATGTCGAAGGGACCGTCATTCACAGCGATCGGGGTGTCGTTGACGGGGGCGATCGTGATGGTCACGGTCGCCACGTTGGAGTCCAGGTCGCCATCGTTGGCGGTGTACGTGAAAAGGTCCGTCCCGTTGAAGTCCGGGTCGGGCTCGTACTCGAAGCTGCCGTCCGAGTCCAGGGTCAGCGTGCCGTCGGAGACATCCGCTTCCAGGGCCGCCGTCAGCGGGTCGTTCTCGGGGTCCGTGTCGTTGGCCAGCACGCCGTCGGTGGCGGCGATGCTCAGCGAGTCGTCCTCATCGACGTCATAAAGGTTGGGGCTGGCTGTCGGCGGGTCGTCATTGGCGGTCGGTGCGTCGTTGACGGGGTTGACCGTGATCGTCACGGTCGCCGTAGAGCACGCTGGCGAGGGGTCGCAGACCTCGTACACGAAGCTGTCCTCGGTCGTCTCGCTGCCGTCGTGGACGTAGGTGAAGG
>WHTO01000065.1:0-6901 GCA_009377665.1 Dehalococcoidia bacterium | reverse complement strand
GTGAAGGTACCGTCGGCGTTGAGTGTCAGCTGGCCGTGGAGGGGCGCCGTGGCCGGCGTGGTGGTGACCGTCAGCGAGTCGTTCTCGGGGTCGCTGTCGTTGTCGAGGACACTGTCGGGCGCGGAGTCCAGCGTTCCGCCTTCGTCCACGTTGTAGTCGTCGTCGACGGCGTCCGGGGCGTCATTCACCGGGTCAACCGTGATCGTGACGAGTGCCTGGTTGGAGTCCACGCTGCCGTCGTTGGCCGTGTACAGGAAGGAGTTCGTGCCGTTGAAGTCTGGGTCGGGCGTGTATTCGAAGCTGCCGTCGGGATCCAGCGTCAGCGTGCCGTCGCTCACGTCGACGGCCAGCAGGGCGGTCAGCGGGTCTCCGTCGGGGTCCGTGTCGTTGGCCAGGACGCCGCCGAGAGCGTCGATGCTGAGCGTCGTGTCTTCATCGACGTCGTAGAGGTTGGGCGTGGCTGCCGGGGGGTCGTCCACGGCAATCGGCGCGTCGTTCACGGGGTCGACCGTGATCGTCACGGTCGCCACGTTGGAATCGAGCGCCCCGTCGTTGGCCCTGTAGGTGAAGCTGTCGCTGCCGTTGAAGTCGGGGTCCGGCTCGTAGACGAAGCTACCGTCCGAGTCCAATGTCAGCACACCCTCCTGGACGTCGTCGATGAGGGCCGCGGTCAATGGATCGTTCTCGGCGTCGGTGTCGTTGGCGAGTACGCCCACCGTCGAGGGCACGTTCAGCGTCTCGTCCTCGTCCACGCCGTACGAGTCGTCGTTGGCCACCGGGGCATCGGGCACAGGGTCGACCGTGATCGTCACGGTCGCGGAAGCCGACGTCGCGACGCCGTCGCTGGCGGTGTAGGTGAAGGAGTCGCCCCCGTTGAAGTCGGGGTCCGGCGTGTAGTCGAAGCTGCCGTCGGGGTTGAGGGTCAGCGTCCCGTCGCTGACGTCTGTCACCAGTTGCGCCGTTAAGGGGTCGCCGTTGGCGTCGGTGTCGTTGGCAAGCACGCCGCTCGCCTCGTCCGCGGCCAGCGCCACGTCCTCGCCGGTGTCGTAGGCATCGTCGTTGGCCACGGGTGTGCTGTTGTTGCCGTTGGCCGTGGTGAACACGGCCGTGCGCACGTCGACGCGGCCGCTCTTGAAGAGGACGCGCACCAGCACGCTGTGCTGGCCGTCGCTCAGGGTCGCCGTGTCGAAGGGGAAGGCCACGCCGCGGCGGCCGCCGGCCAGGTCATACGGCGCGGCATAGTCCACGTGGTCAGCCGGATTGGTGAAGCCCGCATTGTCCACCGAGAAGGCGGCCTTCTGGACGAGCGCCGGGTTGGCGCGGATGAAAACATAGACCTCGCCGCCGACGGTCGCCCCGTGCAGGCCAGCCGCGGGCGACCTGCTGGAGTCGTTGCTGTACCAGGACGTGGCCGGGGCGGGGGCGCGCCGTCGGGTCGGAGCCGGCTTCCGCGCCGATCAGGGAGATAGACAGGACGAGGGCGAGGCCGGACAGGAACGCTGCGCCCAGCATCGTTGGGGAGAATCGCGGCATATCGCACCCTTGTCGCCTCGTCACCGAGGCCCTGTGTTTTGTCTCTCAGTCGGCCGGGCGGAACAGGGGCAGCCGCGCGCTCGTCGCATGGTAACAAACCAGTAGCCATTGGCCTACGAAACGCCCTCGTCAGGGTTCGGCTGTGGACTCGGCGGCCGCCGCCGCGGTCTCTTGCCTTTTTCGGTCTGGCGCCAGCAGGCGGCCGAGGCGATCCCTGCTGGCGAGCCCCGTGGCCATCGCGATCCCGATTACGATGCCGCCGAGTCCGGCGAACATGTACCAGTTCAGCGGCTCGTTGAGCACGAGTCAGCCCAGGAGCACGCCGGTAGCGGGCATCAGGTAGGCGTTCATCGAGGCCTTCATGGCGCCGATGCGCGCGATCAGCCAGTAGAACATGAGGCTCGTCAGGCCCGTGGCCACGCCGAGCGTGATCAGGGCAACCCACTGGGCCTCGTCGAGGATGGAGAGGCGGGCGGGTGGCTCGGTCAGCAAGGCAATGGGAGCGCTGACGAGCGCCGCGAAAAGGAGGATAAAGGCGGCGACGGTCAGCGCGTTTTCGTCGCGTACGAAGCGGCGCAGGCAGACGGCCGCGATTGAGAAACAGAGGACAGCGCCGATCAAGGCCAGGTCGCCGACCAGCGCCCGCGATCCGAGGTCTACGAAGTGCCCGCCCGACAGGAAGGCGACGCCGATGAATCCTGCCACGAGCCCGGTGACCTTCGAGGGCGTCAGACGCTCGTCGGGCAGAAGCCAGACCGCCAGGCAGGCCGTGACGATCGGCATCGACGCGTTGAGCACCGCTGTCGAGCCGCTTGAGACCCGCGTAGTCCCCCAGGCGACCGCCACGTAGGGCAGCGCCAGGCCCAGCGACCCGACAAGGAAGACGACGACGTAGGACGCCCGGGCCTTGAGCATCGGCAGGCCCAACGCCCGCACCACGACCAGGGCAACAAGCGCACCAAGGAACAGACGAGCCGCGACCACCAGCGTCGGATTGAGGTCCTCGACCAGCACCTTGATCATCAGGAAGCTCGACCCGACCAGGGCGCCGCTCGTGACGAATACTGCCAGGGGCAGGGGCTTCAACGAGGCAGCCCGCGCACCGTCAGGTTGCCGCCAGGTGGGTCAACTGGTGACCTGCGGTGGGTTTACCTTGTCCTGCACGGGCTAGGCGCGGCCCATCTCGAGGCGCTCGATCTTGAACAGCCGCCGCTCGCGGTAGTTGACAAGCTTCGTCCTGACGCGGTCCGACCAGGGTGAGGACATAGCGGCCGCGGCCGCCGGCCCCTCGGCGACCTCGAGGCTCTCGACATCGAGCAGCCCCATGAACATCCGCGTGTCCTCAACGCCCTGGTAGCGGCGCATGTTCAGATAGCCCGGCACCTGCAGCATGGGCGTGACGTGTTCGAGGGCGTACCAGTCGTTGAGCTCATCCTGGAAGCGGGGCTCGACGACGAAGAACGACATGTGCAGGATGTCGACCCGCGGCGGGACGTACGTCCCGTCGACCGAGGTCGTGATCTGCCGCATCAGGTAGGGCAGCGCGTACTCGCGCTGCGCGAGCATCTCGGGCGATTCGGCTTCAGACCGCTCGATCCGCCGGTCCAGGCTCTGCCAGGCCGGCGAAAAGGGTACACCCGCGTTGACCAGGTCGTAGAGCACCATGTCGCCGATGCTGCCGACCCTACCGACGCCACGGCGGATAGAGAGGACACCCGGGAGCGAGGCTCGTTGTTGGAGGTATGTCGTGTCGTACCAGGCTCGCCAGGGTTCCTCCACGCCCTCAGGAAGGTTCAGGAGCTCTACGTAGGCGGCCGGTGCGTCGCTGAGAGTCATTGGATCGCCGGATGCGCGGGGCACAGTTCAAGCATGATTTCCGCCTCCAGAGGGCAGGAGAGTCCCGTCGCCAGGCGTGGACCGCGGTGACGGCGCTGCGACGAAGGGGCGGGCGCTTCCAATTATCTTGTAGCCGGTCGGCCGGTCAAGTCCGCCAATGCCGGACGCCTTTCCGGGACGGTCACCAGACTACCTGGTCGCTTTGCAGACGCGCGATCTCGCCGGCATCCATTCCTAGATCGGTGAGGACGGAGAAGGTGTCGCTTGCGAACTCCGGAGCGTCTGCACCGGGATTGGTGACGCCTTCGAGCATGAATGGCGGCGGCGCGAACACCACACCGCTGTCTGTGCTTCCCAGCAGCCCCTCCTCCCTGATCGCCCGGTCGGCCAGGACGTCGGCCAGCCGTCGCACGGGCGCGAAGGGCAGTGACGCTTCGCGGAAGATCGCGATCCATTCCTCACGTGGCTTTTCGATGAAGATCCGGGTCATCAGCTGCACGAGCTCGGGGGCGCGGCCCAGGCGGTCGCTGTTGCGGGCGTAGCGCTCGTCGTCCTGGAGGTCGGGCCGCTCGATGGCGGCGCAGAGGTCCAGCCAGCTCTCGCGGCTCATGTTGGCGAACCCGAGCGCAATCCATTCTCCGTCGGCGCAGCGATAGATGTTCATGAACGGGTTGGTGGCGCTGGCCGAGTCGAAGGTCCGGAACCCGCTGCCGATGTTGGCCATCGTCCCGAGCGCCAGCTGCTGCAACCAGATCAGACCCTGGAGCAGGGAGGTGGCGACGACCTGTCCCTCGCCCGTGGCGTCGCGCTGGCGCAGCGCGGCGAGGACGCCGAAGGCCAGGTTTGTGCCGGCCATAACGTCGGCGAGGGCGCCGGGCAGATATGAGGGCTCTTCACCGGCCGAGGCCGTGTACATGAAGCCGGAGAACGCCGTGGCGGTGGTGTCCTGGGCGGGCAGGTGCACGAGGTCGCCGTGGCGTCCCAGCCCGGCGCCCAGGGCGTAGATCAGCCGCGGATTCGCTGCCGACAGGTCTTCGGGCGTCATCCGAAATTGCTTCAGCGTCTCTGGCTGGAGGTTGGTGACGAAGACGTCGGCGTCCTTCACCAGCCGGTGCACGAGGTCCTGCCCCTCGGCGCGGTTGAGGTCGACAGCGATTGAGCGCTTGTTGCGGTTGACCATATCGAAGAGGAAGCCGTCGCCCCGCTCCGACTTGAGGGACGCGCCGTAGAGAGACATCAGGCCGCGCGCAAAGTCTCCCTGGCCGGGCTTCTCGACCTTGATAACGTCTGCGCCAAGGTCGGCCAGCAGTTGCCCGGCGAGCGGGCCCTGCACCCAGATGGTCAGGTCGACGACCTTGAGACCGGCTAGAGGTCGAGTCAACGTCACGTCCTTGCCCCGACGCATTCGTTGGCCCGCTGGACGATGTCGATGATCTTCGATCCCGGGGGAAACACGCCGCGGATGCCCATCGCCTCGAGCTGCGTCGCCTGCCGCCTCCCTATGATCCCGCCCATGAACACGGGCAGTTCCTCGATCCCGGCCTCCTGCAGATTCTTGATAATTTCCTCGGCCACGGCTATCGGGTCGCGGTCCATGACCCGGATGGCGAGGATGTCGGCGTCCTCCTGGAGTGCGGCTGTGACTGCCTCAGCCGGCATCTGCGGGCCGACCATGATCACCTCGAACCCGGCATCCCGGAGCCCGCGCGAGACGACGTGATAGCCGGCGGTGTGGCCCGGAGTGTCGGCGGCGAGGAGGATCCTGTGCGGTCTCTGTTGCGTCATCGGTTCTCCTAGTAGAGGCGTGTCACGAAGCCGCCGCGCTTGCGCAGCTCGTCCTGCCCGTTCACCTGCGCCAGGGCCTCGCACATCTCACCGATGCTCATGTAGGCGTCGGCGGCCTCGAGCGCAGGCTGGACGATTGGGGCACGGTCGCGATAGGCCTCGACCAGTCGTTTCCGGGCACCCTCCCACTGCCGCAGGTCGCGCTCGTCCTTGACTCGCTGGAGCCGCTCTACCTGGCGGTCTCGCCAGGCTGGATCGTAGTCGGGCGCGCCGCGTCCGGCCTGGCCGAAATCAAGCTCGAGTTCGTCCTCCTCGATGAAGCAGTTGAGTCCCACGACGGGCCGCTGGCCGTTGTCGGTGGCGAGCTGGCGCTCGTACGCGGCGTCCTGTGAGCTGGCGCTCATGTATGGCCAGGCCTTGCCCGCCGGCATCGCCCGCAACTCCTCGAAAAGGGCCATGCCGGCCTGCTCCAGCTCGTTGGTCAGCGCCTCGATGCAGTAGGAGCCGCCCCACGGGTCGGTTACGTTGGCGACGCCCGACTCCATCTGGATGATCTGCTGGGTACGCACGGACACGGTCTGCGCGAGCTCCGACGGGATCGAGACGACCTCGTCGAAGGCGTTGACGGAGATCGATTGGGCGCCTCCGAAGACCGCCGCCAGCGTGTGGAGGGCGGCGCGCACGACGTTGTTGATCGGCTGCTGGGCCGTGAGGGCCACCCCCGACGTCTGGACGTGGAAGCGGAGCTGACAGGCACGGTCGTCGGATACATCGAGGCGCTCGCGGAGGAGGCGCGCCCAGGCGCGGCGCATCGCCCTGAACTTCGCGATCTCTTCGAGCATGTCGTTCTCGGCGTTGAGGAAGAACGTCATCCGGGCGGCCACGCGGTTGGAATCGGCGCCCCGCTGGCAGGCCGCTTCGACCGCCGTGAAGCCCTGGTAGAGCCCGAAGGCCATCTCCTGGGCGGCGCTGATCCCGTATTCCCTGGTGTTGCGGACGGAGATCGAGGAGTGGTTCCAGCGCGGGACGTTGTTGGAGCAGAACTCGATGATGTCGATGTAGTGATTGCCCCGGTACTCGGGAGGGTCGCCCCAGGGCAGGACGTAGTTCTGGACTGTCCCTGACAGCTGATCGAGCGCGAGACCCTGCTTGCGAGCCGCCGCGAGGATCATGCAGAACGCCGGGATCGAGTTCCCCGTCTGGTTGATGCTGACGGCTGACATGTCGATGCCGCGGAAGACCTCTTCCATGTCTGCCAGGGTGTCTATCCAGACGCCGCCGCGGCCCACCAGGCCCAGCGACCGATCATCGCTGGACTCGAAGGGCGCGTAGCCCATGCCGGTGAGGCTGATCCCGGTCTGTCCTTCCCGCAACAGGTAGCGGAGCCGCTGGTTGGTCTCCTCGGCGGTCCCGAGGCCCATGACCTGGCGGACTGTCCATTTCTTGTCGCGGTAGCCGCTGCCGCGCGTGCCGCGGGTGAACGGAAAGGCTCCCGGGTCGTTGATCTGCTGGCCGTAGTCGATCCCGGCGAGGTCGTCCGGGGTGTAGGCCGGCTTGACGGGTATGCCTGATGTGGTCCTGGGGTAGCTCCCGATGTCTTGTTCCTGCACGGCAGGCCTCCGATTTCCAAGCGAGTCCATCTCGATACTCCATACCTTAAAGGCAACGCTCCACTGCCGAGCATCGTCACGGCTCTTGACCGGTGCGGCGGGGCCTCCTTCACTGGCTGAGTGGGTGGGCTCGAACT
>WHTO01000064.1 GCA_009377665.1 Dehalococcoidia bacterium | reverse complement strand
CTGGTGCAAACGGTCCGCGGCGCCGGATACCGGTTCCGAGAATAGCGTCTAGCGGCCAACTGAATTGAACGCTGCGCTGGCTGTGCTCGCCGCCGGGCTGCTGTTGGCGCCTGCTTATCTTGTCTATCTGTTCCTCGCCGCCGGGCGGCTGCGCTCGGCCAGCCGAGCGCTGGCCACAGGCGGTTCATCGGGGCGACTGCCGGTCGCCGGCCCACCGGTTCTGGCTGAGGCGGCGTCAGCGGTCAACGACGCAGTCCAGGCCTTCGAACGTTCCGTTGCGGATGCGACGGACGAACGCGACCGCCTCCTCGCGGCCATCGAGGCGAGCGGCGACGGGATCATCGCGCTGGCGCGCGATAGGACGGTGGTGCTGGTCAACCCCGCCGCCCACGAGCTCCTCGGCCCGGGGCAGGTTCTCATGGGCGTCCCTCTCGCCCAGGCCCTACGGGATCACGAGATCACCACCTCGGTCGAACGCGCGCTGGAGCGCTCGGCGACCGAGGCGCTCACGACGGACTATGGGACTCAGCGCCGCCAGATCCAGGTCACGGTGACACCCTTGCCGGAGAGCGCCACCTGGGGGGCGTTGCTGGTAATTCACGACCTGGCTGACCTCAGGCGGGTCGACCGCACGCGCCGCGAGTTCGTCAGCAACGTGTCCCACGAGCTCCGCACGCCCCTGGCGTCCATCAAAGCCGCCGTAGAGACCCTGGAAGAGGGTGCGCTCGAGGATACCGACGCTGCCCGCTCGTTCCTGGACAGCATTCACGTCGAAGTCGATCGGATGACGCAACTCGTCGAGGAGTTGTTAGAGCTCTCCCGGATAGAGAGCGGCAGCGTGCCCTTCGAGCGACGACCGATCGATGTCTCCGCCGTCATCAAGGCCGCGAGCGAGCGCATAGCCCCGCAGGCGACACGCCAGGGGCTGAACTTAACCTCTGACATCGAAGAAGGCATCCGGTTCGCCGTGGGCGATCAGGCGCGACTGGAACAGGTACTCGTGAACCTGCTCCAGAACGCGGTCAAGTTCACCGAGCCGGGGGGAACGGTGGTGGTCCATGCCTCAGTCACCGGCGACCATGTCCTCGTGGCGGTCGAGGACAACGGAAGGGGCGTCGCCCGGGCCGACCTGCCCCACATCTTCGAGCGCTTCTACAAGGCGGACAGGGCGCGAGCGTCGGGTGGGACCGGGCTGGGGCTGGCTATCGTCAAGCACACAATCCAGGCCCACGGAGGCGAGGTCTGGGCTGAAAGCGAGCCCGGGATCGGGTCGACGTTCAGCTTTACCATCCCTCGCCACGACTGACGGTCAGGGGGAAGCGGTCGGCGTCGCCCTCGCGGCTACCCCGGCGGCGTTGTCGAGTTGAGTCGCCGCCTCGGGAAACTCGGCCACCGCGAGCTGATGGACAAAGTCGACGAGCGGTTGGTTGGTATCGTCATCGACCGAGGCAAGCAACTCGAGAAGCTCTATGCAGCTCTGAAGCTGCAACTGCCGCGCCTCGGTGGGGTCCGCCTCTGCCGTTGCTGTTGCCTCTCCCCCGTCGCTGCTGCGACCGGCGCAGGCGAGCACTAGCGCGTCGAGGGTTTCCTCGTCCGCCAGCGAGGACTCGTCAAGATCGTCTTCAATTTCAGCACGGAGCTCATCGAACTCCTCTGGAAGGTCATCGATATCGGCAAGAACAACTGTGCCGACCTGCACCGTGCCCACGACGGGAGTCGCGCCGGGGGTCGGTGTTGAAGTTGGGGTGGCGGTTCGGCTGGCATCGCTCAAGCTGATGCCCTCGCCGGCGTCGTTCGAAGAATTGCAAGCCGCCAGGACGGCCAACGCTGCGGCGACTAGCAGCAGAATAAGGACTGCGGGATTCTTTTTCGGGTCATCCATCGTGCCTCCCGGCCGCCGCCTAAGCGGCCGGCCGGCCTGTGATTGTCCGAGTCTAGCAATGGTTGGCGGCGGCATCGACGATTGCCCGGAACTGACTAACGAGGCCCAGCCGCGCTCGCGGGTAATATCAATCGAGGCGAGCGATTCCCGGATCAGCCCTCTTGGAGTGGTATGGCTACACTTGTCGACCTCCTGGCCCAGGCAACAGAAGAGCACGGCAACCGCGAGGCCGTATGGATGCGGCGCGGTTCGGGCGGCGATGCCTGGACCTACGCCGAGCTGTGGCGCAAGGCTCAAAACCTCAGCGCCTTCTTCCATCAGCAGGGCATCGGCAAGGGACAACGAGTCCTCGTCTATGCGCCAAACTCACCACAACTGGTCGCAACCTACTTCGCCCTCTTCATGGCTGGCGCCATTGTCGTACCTATCGATCTGAGGTCGGCGCCCGAGGTTACTTCGCGCATCCGCGAAAAAGCGAGGGCGCATACCCTGATCAGCGGCGCGCCCGTCCCGTCGGAGCTGGATCGCGTCCAGCGCCTCAAAATAGACACGCTCCCCTTTGACGAACCGTCTGCCTCAACCGTCAGCCGGGAGCAAGGACCGGGACCTGCCGCGGACGACCTCGCAGAGATCGTGTTCACTTCGGGCACGACTGGTAGTCCCAAGGGTGTGATGCTGACGCACGCGAACATCGCCGCCAATGCGGCCGCCGCCGCCACCCTGCTCCAGGATCTGCACAACTTCCGGGCGCTTTCGATCTTGCCCCTGTCGCACATGTTCGAGCAGATCGCCCTGTACGCCGGCCTGAAGCTGGGCGCAACCTTCAACTACGTCGACAGCCTGACGCCGAACACCCTCTTCGAGGTCTTGAAGGAACGCCAGGTAACCATGATTCCGACAGTGCCCCACGTCATGCAGCTTTTCTACTCAGCCATCGAAGCCGAGGTGCGGCGGCAGGGCAAAGCCGGTTCCTGGAAGCTTGCCAATCGCATCGCTACGCGCCTGCCTTTCGCGCTGAGGCGGCGACTATTCTCGCGCGTGCACCAGCGCCTTGGTGGACACCTGGAGTACTTCTTCGCCGGCGGCGCTTACTTACCCCCGGAGTTGCAAGTCGCCTGGGAGAAGCTCGGCATCAAGGTCCTCCAGGGTTACGGGACGACCGAGTGCTCGCCGGTCGTGAGCGCCTGTCCACTAGATAGGCGGCGGCCCGGCTCCGTCGGCCTCCCCTTGCCGGGCGTAGAGGTCCGCCTGGCCGAGGACGGCGAGATACTGGTACGCGGCGCCAGCGTCACCCCGGGCTACTTCGAGGACCCCGAGGCCACAAGCGCCGCACTTATGGAGGGCTGGTATCGTACCAAGGACCTCGGCGTCATCGACGAGGACGGCTTCCTCTTCATCAAGGGCAGAAAGGACGACATGATCCCACTGCCCGACGGACAGAACCTCTACCCCGAGGACATCGAAAACGCTCTGCGCCAACAGCTTCCCATTCGCGACGCTGTCGTTTTCGGCCTCCCCCGCCGGCAGGGAGTTCAACTGCACGCCGTAGTCCTGCCCGAGCCCAACCAGGACGGCGCGCCAGCCACGTCCGAGGAGATAGCGCAGGCGGTGCGCGCCACCAATCTCTCGCTGGCCAACTACCAACGCGTCGACAGCCACCAGGTCTGGCAGGGCGCCGACTTCCCGCGCACGCACACCCTCAAGGTCAAGCGCCCAGAAGTCCTCAGGGACTTGTCCCAGTAGCGGGCTCACGATTCGTGATAGTTCTCACACGAGCGCTGGAATCGCGCACTTTCCGTTGCCGCCCCGCCCCGAAGTTCGGAGAATAGCCTGAGGCCCAGTGCTCCCAGGCAGGTGCAACGCAGACGGCCGAAGGGGAGGGCAACCGACTTGGTTACAGCGGCATCGACGACATCCCAATCCGGAAAACAGTGGCAGGAGCGTTTCGCCTCGCTGCCCGTAATCATAGAGACGCGCGAGGTGGTAAAGACCTATCGCACCGACGATGTGGCGCTAACCGCCCTGCGGGGTGTGGACCTCAGGGTCCATAAGGGCGAGATGGTATCCATCATGGGCCCGTCGGGCTGCGGCAAGACGACCCTCCTCAACTGCATGAGCGGCCTCGACGAGGTTGACTCGGGCCAGATCCTGATCGACGGGACCGACATCAGTACCCTGAGCGACAACCAGAGGACGGATTTCCGCGCCACCAGCATGGGATTCGTCTTCCAGTTCTACAACCTGCTACCCGTGCTGTCGGCCGTCGAGAACGTGGAGCTCCCACTGCTGGTCTCGGGTACCAAGCCTTCCGAGGCCCGCGAGCGTGCGCTCGCGTCGCTCGACGTGGTGGGCGTGAAAGATTGGGCGCGTCACAGGCCGGCCCAGCTCTCCGGCGGCCAGCGGCAGCGCGTCACCATAGCCAGGGCGCTCGTCAACGACCCGGCGATCGTATGGGCGGACGAGCCGACCGGTGACCTGGACAGCACGAACGCCGCGGAGATCATGGCCCTCATGCGAGATCTCAACAGCCGGCACAGCCAGACGTTCGTGATCGTTACCCACGATCCCGGGGTAGGCTCACAGGCGCATCGCATCGTCCACATGCGCGACGGCCAGATCGTCGACGAGGAATTCCCTTCCTAGGCGGCGAATCCGCAACAAAGGCTTAGGCGATGGACGAACTCTTCGGCGTTTCTATGAACCTGGTCATGGTCATCCTCGTGGCCATATTCGGGCTCTGCCTCGCAACCGTCGCTTATGTGGCGCTGCGCAATCGGTTGATTTTCGTGCTGGGGCTTCGCAACATCCCACGACGCAAGGCCCAGAGCATCCTCGTCGTCGTCGGCCTGATGCTCAGCAGCCTGATCATCACGGCCTCGCTCACCACCGGCGATACGATCGACCGCTCGATAACCGCGGCGGTCTACCAGACGCTTGGGCCCGTCGATGAGATCGTCGCCGTCGACATTGAAGACGAAGCGGCCAGCCGCGAGGAGCTCTTCTTCGACTACGCCTTCTTCGAGGGCGTGCAGGAGGCGGTCGCGGACGATCCGAATATCGACGGCATCGCTCCCGGCCTGTTCGAAACCGTCAACGCCTTCAGCCTGGTTAGCAACCTCAGCGAGCCGGCCACAACGCTTGTCGGCCTGGGCGTTGAATGGGCGGGCGACTTCGGCACCTACGACACCGTCGATGGCGAGAGCATAGCCCTGGCCGATCTGGAAACGGGACAGGCTCTGATCAACGAGGAGCTGTCCGACAACCTCGACATCGGCGCTGGCGACGAGGTCAGCGTTTTCGCCAGCGGAAGTCAGGGGGACTTCACCGTCGCCGCGGTGGTGGAGAACACCCTGCTTGCCGGGGACGTCCTCGGTGGCGAGCCGACAGGGCCGATCTCGTCGGTCTCGCGCAACGGCATTGTCGTCCCGCTTACGGTCGCCCAGGAGATCGTCGGGCGGCCGGGTTCGATCGACAGGATCCTCGTCTCCAACGCCGGCGACGACCGCTCCGGGGTTTCACTGACCGACGATGTCACCGAAGTCCTTGACCAGGCCGCCGCGTCCGCTCACCAGGAAGTCGGGGGCGAGGGCTTCGCGCCCGAGGTCTCCAGCAGCAAGGCGGAGGGGCTCGAGGAAGCGGAGCTCATTGGCAACCTGTTCTCAACGTTGTTCGTCATCTTCGGACTCTTCTCGATCGCGGCGGGCATACTCCTGATCTTCCTGATCTTCGTCATGCTGGCCGCCGAACGGCGCTCCGAAATGGGCATGTCGCGCGCCGTGGGGATGCGCCGCAGTCATCTCGTACAGATGTTCATCTCCGAAGGCATGGCTTACGACGCGGGGGCGGCACTGGTGGGGACAATCCTCGGCGTCGGGGTGGCATTCCTGCTGGTCAGCGTGATGGTCTCTGTTTTCGCCATCGACATACCGCTCGAGTATGCAGCCAGCCCGCGCAGCCTCGTAATCGCCATTTCGCTGGCGATGTCCCTGACGTTCCTGACGATCTTCATCTCCTCGCTCAACGTCAGCCGACTCAACATCGTGCTGGCCATAGCGGACCTTCCACAGCCCGCCGTGCGACGGACCAGGAACGCGCGTGAAGTGCTTGTTGGCTTCGCGCTCACCTTCTACACCCTTCTACTCGTCGCGATTCCGATCGGCCTGCTGATCATGCTCATCTCCGGGCTCGAAGCAGTGGGATTCCTGGTCTTCCTCGTGCTGCTCGCCGCAACTATTGCAGCACGCCCCGTCCGGCGGATTCTCTACCGTCCACTGGGCTCAGCCCTCGGGCCGCACCGCGGACATGTACTGTCGGTGCTGGGCCTGTTCGTCGGAGTCGCGGCTCTCGTGAGCGGGCTGACGGGGGCTCTGCTGGCGCCATTCACTATGGGCTTCTCGCTGATCGTAATCTGCTCGGTCTTCCTGCTAAGTAACCTCACGCGGATTTCCATACGCGCCCTGTGGACGACCGCCTCGCTGATCCTTCTTGTCTTCTGGCTGTTGCCGGGCGATTGGTTCGCCCAGCTTTTCGGTGAGATGACGGGTGACTTCGAGATGTTCTTCGTGAGCGGCGTGTTCATCGTGGTCGCATCGACGCTCTTCCTCGTCTTCAACGCCGATCTTCTTCTGGTCATCTTCCGCGTCCTCGGCTCGCGAATGTCGGCCTATCTCCCGGCCTTCAAGATGGCAATCGTCTACCCGCTCGCAAGCCGGCTGCGCACCGGACTGACCCTCGCCATGTTCTCCCTGATCATGTTTGCCATCGTCATGATGGCCATCATTAACAGCAGCTTCCTGCGGGCCTTCTCAAGCGACGAGGCGGCCGGCGGCTGGGACGTTCTCGTTACCACCAGCCCCAACACGCAGATCGAAAGCCTGCGCGACGCGGTTGGCGCCGGTGGTGGCGACGCCGAGCAGCTCCAGGAAGTCGGATTGGTTACTCTGGCTTCCCTGTTCGGAGCCGAGGCCCAACAGTCGTCCTTCATCGATCCGGACGACGCAGACGATACGGAGCCCGGCGTCGTCAGTCTCTGGGGCGGTGACACTGAGTTTCTGGAACACAACCAGATGCCCCTGCAGACCATCGCGGACGGCTACGGTAGTGCGGAAGAAGTCTGGCAGGCCATCGCCCAGGATCCCAGCCTGGCCGTCGTCGACGCGACCGCCGTCACGGGCTTTAGCGACATCGGCGAGACCGTCGACTTCCGGATCGAGGGCGTCGAGCCCACGGACGACACGATGGAGCCCATCGAGGTCAGCATCGCGAATCCGGCCGGTGGCGCGGACCTGACGGTCACAGTCATCGGCGTGATCGACGAGACCGTGGTGCTGGCGCGAGGACTCTTCACTGGCCTGGAGGCGATCGCACCCTTGTATGGCGATGGCGATCTCAACCAGTTCTTCGTAAACGTGCCCGAGGGGGCGGATGACGAGCAGGTAGCCAGGGACGTGGAGTCGAGCCTCGTCACGCAGGGCGTGCAGGCTCAGTCACTGAACGAGTTGCTGCAGGAGTTCCAGGCCCAGCAGACCGGCTTCCTGTATCTCCTGGAAGGATTCATGTCTATGGGCCTGCTGGTTGGTGTCGCTGCTCTCGGCGTTATCTCTCTGCGCTCGGTTGTCGAGCGTCGGCAGCAGATCGGCATGATGCGGGCGCTCGGCTTCCGCGGCAGCATGGTCAGCCTGGCTTTCATGCTCGAGTCGGGATTCATCGCCCTGACTGGCCTCGTAACCGGCATCCTCCTCGCCCTTGTCCTCGCCTTCAACCTGCTCAGCAGCGACGATTTCAGCGGCTCAGGCGAGATCGGCTTCTACGTGCCCTGGGACCAGGTGGCGCTCTTCGGAGGCCTGGCCTTCATTGCCTCGTTGATCATGACCTGGTTTCCAGCCCAGGCAGCCTCTAAAGTGCCCGTCGCCGAGGCCCTGCGTTATGAGTAGGCTCAAGCCCCTGAAGCGTTGAGCTTGAGACGCCTTACGAGCTGCGCCGGCGTAATGATCTCGATGGGACTGCGACCGCGAAAGTGCCTGGCGTTCCACGTCACAAAAAGGTCGTGGCGCCCGTCCTCCTCGGCCAGGCGGAGGACCTGAGCGTCGCCGTATGACATCTGCCGCTGCTTCATGTACTCGTAGGCCTTGATGAATATCTCATCGTGAAGCGCGGCAAGGGGTTCTTCCGAAGATGGCCGCGGGAAGATCAAGGAAAGCCGCAGGTCGAGTAGCGTGGCCGACACCAGCCTCTCTAGCTGACGCGGGTTGTGGTTGAACGACGCTATTCCGATGTATTCGAGGAGCGCATAGATCGGCAGGCCTGCGCCCAGTTCCGGCAGCAGCGCCACGAACTCTTCGTTGTCCGCCCAGTTCTGATCCCGTTCATAGCTCCTCAACACGAGGACGTTGGTGTCGATCAGGGGTCCCAGGTTCGTCCCCGTGAGCGCCTCATCGCTTCCTGGAACGTATCACCCGCCTCCGCAATCTGGCGCCGCGACTCGTCAAGGTCGAGCGCGAACCGCGCCCGTTCGGCATCTGTCAGCCGCCTCTGAGGCCGCAGGGTAAGCGTCCCGGCCTCGGCGTCATATCGGTAGTCTGACGACCTCAGGCCCAGTGCAGCCACTAGTCGTTCAGCTCCCCGTCTCACCGTCTTTCCGAGATCCTCCACAGGCGTCTCCTTAGCTCTCACCACGTTGTATGTTATGGACGGTTCGCCGATGCGCCCCGTGGGCGCACCCTCCGCCATCTCCCTCTCCAGCCTTTCGACTTCTTCCAGCGGCACCCTGCGGTACCCACTGCCCGGCAGTTGCACGACGTCGAGCTTGCCCTCCTTGCTCCACTTGCGCAGCGTCCCCACATGAACTCCCAGCCGCCGCGCGGCCGCGGTCATCGTCAACAAGTTTCGCATCTTTCACACTTTACCCACTTTTCTCGATTATCACAAATCTGACGATAAGCGTGAGACTGGATATGGGTTGGTTGCTAAACTGCGGTGTGGAGGGATCGCATAGTGGTCTAGTGCGGCCGCCTGCTAAGCGGTTTCCTGGGGAAACTCGGGACATGGGTTCGAATCCCATTCCCTCCGCCAGACAAGCATGGGGGTGCCGCGAGCGTTGGCGACTTTGTGGTAATCCAGTCCATTCCCTTCGACGAGGTTGGAATCTCGAGCCGCTCTCTGCTCGGGGCGCTGCAGACCTTCCACGTCTGGACCGTCGGCTGCCAGATGAATAAGGCCGACTCGGAGAAGTTCGCCGCCGGCCTCGTACGGGCCGGGCTTAGCTTCGTGGAGGATCCTGCCGAGGCCGACCTGGTGGTCGTCAACACCTGTTCCGTTCGACAGGGCGCGGAAGACAGGGCATCGAGCAAGCTGGGGCACCTCAAGAAACTGCGGGACACCCAGCGCCCGGGGATGAAGATTGCCGTCATGGGATGCATGGTTGGACCACGCCACGACGGCCTGAAGAAGCGATTCCCTTACGTCGATGTCTTCGCCCGGCCCCAGGCCTTCGAGGACATCATCCGCGCAGTCGTCCCCGACACCGATCTGGGTGGGGAATTCTGGCCGCAGACCGTCGGGCAACCCGAGGGCGTCACCGCCTTCGTGCCGGTCGTTCACGGCTGCGACAAATTCTGCACCTACTGCATTGTGCCCTACCGCCGGGGGCGGGAACGGAGTCGCCCACTCGCCGATATCCGGCACGAAGTCGCCGTGCTCGCGGCCCGCGGCGTCAGGGAAGTAACACTGCTGGGCCAGACGGTCGAGGCCTACGGACACGACCTCCAGGATCCCACCGATCTCGCCGACCTCTTCACGATGATCCATGGGGTCGAGGGCATCGAACGCATCCGATTCCTGACCTCCTACCCGAAGGACATGACGGACAGGATCATCGCCTCCGTCGCCGAACTCCCCAAGGTCTGCGAGTACTTCAACATCCCCGTCCAATCCGGAGACGATGAGATACTCGGCGCCATGCGCCGGGGATACACCATCGGCGAGTACGTCGAGCGGGTCGAAAAGATAAACAGCGTCGTACCCGCGGCCTCCATCACCACCGACCTGATCGTCGGGTTTCCAGGCGAAACCGAACAGCAGTTCCTGACCAGCTACGAGTTGCTGGAACGGCTGCGCTTTGACAAGGTCCACGTTGCGGCATACTCGCCGCGGCCCGGGACCATCGCCTTTCGCAAGATGGACGACGACGTGCCGCAGGAAGAAAAGATGCGCCGGTTGCACGCCGTCGAGGAGCTCCAGGAGCGAGTGGGACGCGAGATCAACCGGGCGTTGGCAGGGACAATGCAGGAGGTGCTCGTCGAGGAAGCCCGCGACGGCCGCTGGACCGGACGCTCTCGGAGCAACAAGCTGGTCCACTTCTCCGGCGAATGCCACGTCGGTGATGTCATCACGGTAACGATCGAGGAAACCAGCGCCTGGTCGCTCAAAGGAGTGAAGGCCCCGGCTGAGAGGCCTGACACGGCTCCCGCGAGGAACCTGGTCGACCCCGCCAATAGTGAATCGCAACCGCCACGACTAGGCTGAGAATGAGGTTTTGTAGATGCGTTACAGAGGTCTCGGTGCAACAGGAATCCAGGTTTCCGAGCTCGGCTTCGGACTCTGGACGCTGGCGACCAACTGGTGGGGCGAGCACGATGATGCCTCCGCCCAGCGGCTCCTGAAGAGAGCCCTCGGCCTGGGCGTCACCTTCTTCGACACGGCCGACACCTACGGCCAGGGCAAAGGCGAAACCTTGCTCGCCGAGCTCCTCAAGACGACGCCGCGCGATTCCGTCGTACTCTCGACCAAGTTCGGATACAACTGGCGAGACGCTCCGAACACCGACGGCCACAAAGAGTCGCCGCAGGACTTCAGCGTCGACTTCGTGCGGCGGTCGCTCGAGGACTCCCTGCGGCGGCTGAACACCGATTACGTCGACATCTGGCAGCTGCACAACCCCCGGCGGTCCGCCCTGGAAAGCGACGACCTCTTCACCTACCTGGATGGCGTCAAGCGCGAAGGCAAGGTGAGAGCGGTCGGCGTGGCCCTCGGCCCGGCCATAGGCTGGCGCGACGAGGGCGAATACGCTCTGCGTGACCGCGGCGTGGATATCGTCCAGATGATCTACAACATCCTCGAACAGGATCCCGGAAGGCACCTGCTGGGTGTCGCCGAGGAGCAGAAGTCCGGCCTCCTCGTCCGCGTCCCGCACTCCTCCGGCATGCTCGAGGGCAGATATACAGCCGACACCACTTTCGACTCCTCCGACCACCGCAGCCACCGCAACCGCGAGTGGCTGGTCAGAGGCCTGGCCGCGCTCGAACGGCTCAGCTTCCTCACGGCCGGCACGTCGATGACCATCGGCCAGGCCGCGCTGCGGTTCGTCGTCGCCAGCGAGCCCGTGGCAGCGAGTCTGCCCAACATCTACGACGAAGACCAGCTCGTGGAGTTCGCCGCCGCCTCGGATTTTCCCGACCTGACGAGCCAACAGCTGGCCAGCCTCGAAACGCTGTACGAGAGCGACTTCAAGCATTCCTTCGCCGCGAGTCCGCAGGACAGCAACAGTAGGCCCGCACCAGTAGCGGGGATTTCGGCATGAGCGAGCAACCAGAACAGCCCACGGACGACCGCCAGTACGTAAAGTTCACGTTCTACGGCGTTGACCCTGGGTGGCGTCGCTTGCCCCAGGGCCAGCGCGCCGAGGGACGCGAGCAGCTTCTCAACCTGCTGCAGGGTTCGGGCGAAGCCATGATCACGAGCACCTACTCGACCCTGGGCACGCGTCGCGACACCGAATTCTTCGTCTGGCAGATCGCCGATGACCTGTGGCCGATCCAGGAGTTCGCTTCCCGGCTGGTGAACAGCGAGATCGGGCCCTACCTGACGGTCACCGAATCATTCCTATCGCTCACCCGCCGCTCGATGTACCGCAACCCGAAGCACCCCGGAGCGTCGGCCGCCCGCGAGCGAGTCACCCCTCTCGGCAGGCAATTCCTGTTCGTTTACCCCTTCGTCAAGACACGTGCCTGGTACCTGCTCCCGAAGGAGGAGCGGCAGCGCATGATGAACGAGCACATCGAGATTGGCCACAAGTACCACAGCGTCAAGATCAACACGACGTACTCATACGGCATCGACGACCAGGAGTTCGTGCTGGCCTTCGAGGCCGATGACCCGAAGGTCTTCCTCGACCTGGTGATGGAGCTTCGCGAGACCCGCGCCAGCTCCTACACCGAGCGCGACACCCCGATGTACACCTGCCGCCTGATGGAGCCCGCCGAGCTACTCACCCACGTCGGCCTCTAAAGGCCGACGCTTTAAGGGCGGGGCAGCGCACCCAGGGCGTCGAGGGCTGCTCTCAGGTACGTCAGCGCGGTGAGCGGCGGCAGGTCTTCGAGCGGCGTGGCTTCCTCGCTCCGCATCGCCACCGGGTCGTTCGAGTCGATGTTGTCGAGATCGACACCCATCTTCAGCTCATAGAGCCGGCCGTCTGGCTGCACGATCACGCAGCCTATCTCCGGCGGCGCCGCCCGTCCGATGTCAACCTCAACCCCGAGCGTGAAGAAGGCTCCCGGGAACGACGGGAACGGGCCCACGGCGCCGGCCGCCTCCCTGACCAGTTCGCGCAGCGCATCGACCGCCTCCCCGAGGGCGCGATCGGCCTCGACGGCCCGAGGGTCGGAGCCTCGCCGGCCGCCTACTGCTCGGCTCCCGGCTGATCGAGGAGCGCGCGGACGCGGTCCTCTGCCTGGCTCTGCGGGTCGTTGCCGCTGAGCACACCGTCGATGATGCGGATTGTCGGGTAACCCGCCTCCTTCTCGGCCTGGAAGCGGCGGGCGAAGTCACCGCTCACGATCTCGTCGAAGATCCGGCGGGTGCGGTCCTCGGCGGCCGGGCGGTCCATCTCGATCGTGCGTATGAAGCCACCGAACTGGGCTGTTCGCCCGTGGTCGACGACGGATCTATAAAACCCCTGCTCGGCGAAGGCCTGCACCGACCGCGCCATCTCGCCCGACATGTACATCTCGAGCACCAGCGCCTCGGGAGGGATGCCGGCCTCGACCCCCACCTGGAAGGCGAGCTGGAAGGCGCTCCCGATCTGCGTCCCCACGGCCTGCTCGATAAAGAGGTCGAGGGCCGCCTCGTCACGGGCGCTGAGCTGGAAGGCGCCGTGGCGCAGCGCGCCAATCGCAGACGCCAGCGCCAGAAGTCGCGGCCACGCCTTCCCTGACGCGTCATGCTCAACATTCACGTAGGCGAAGTAACCGCCACCGGCCTGGAAAAGCTCCCGCACCTGCGAGCCCACCATGCGCGGGGCCAGGAGACAGACATCGCAGGCCGCAGGAGGATCGATCAAGCCGTAGGCGAGGTTGTAGCCAGAGGCCAGGGCGAGCATTCCTCCTGACCGCAGCCGCGGGCCGATCTCGGCGAAGGCTTCGGGCAGGACCTCGTCTGGCAGGAGGGCGAAGGCCACGTCGCCGGCCGCCGTCGCCTCGGCGACGGCCTCCACTCTGAATCCGTCAGCGGTCGCAGCGGCGGCGTACTCGTCGTCGCGGTTGCCCACGACTACGCTGACGCCGCTGTCGCGGAGGTTGAGAGCGACCGAGCGCCCGAGGTTGCCGTAGCCGAGGACGGCTACGGTGCACCCATCCAGCGCGGTGGGGTCGGCGTCGGCCTGGCGATAGAAGCGGGGAGTTGCGGGAGAGTCCAGGGGGTTACCTCCTTGGGTTGAAGCTTCTTGGAGTCTAGGCCAGCTCAATCTTGCCGTTAACCGGCGAGGGCTTTGTCCGGTTGCCGGCCCTGGCTGAGAATGGACGGGTGGCTGAGATCATCGATGGCAACGCGATTGCCGCCGACATCCGGGGCGAGCTGAAGGCGCGGTCCGATTCGCTCCGGGAGCGCGGGATCCTGCCCGGCCTCGCCTTCATCCTCGTCGGCGACAACCCAGCGTCGGCGTCCTACGTCAGGGGCAAGAACAAGGACTCGGCCGAGGTCGGCATCCGCGGCGAGACCATCCACCTGCCCGCTGAGACGACGCAGGAGGACCTGCTGGCCGTCATCGAGGGCGTCAACCGCGACGACGACTACCACGGCATGATCGTCCAGCTGCCGCTGCCCGCTCACCTCAACCCCGACTCTGCGATCCAGGCCATCTCGCCGGACAAGGACGCCGACGGCCTGCATCCCTGCAACACTGGACTGCTGCTCCAGGGACGGCCGCGTTTCCGCCCGGCGACGCCGTGGGGCGTCCAGGAGCTGCTCGTCCGCTCGGGGCACTCGCCGGAGGGGAAGCGGGTGGTAATCTGTGGGCGGTCCAACCTGGTCGGCAAGCCGCTGGCGGCGATCCTGGTGCAGAAGGTCGAGGGGGCGAACGCGACGGTCGTCGTCTGCCACACGGGTAGCCCGTCGATTGCCGAGGAGACCCGGCAGGCCGACATCGTCGTGGCGGCGATCGGCGTTCCCCGCTACCTCACGGCGGCCATGGTGCGCGAGGGCGCGGTCGTCATCGACGTCGGCATCAACGAGGTCCCCGACGCTTCTCGAAAGAGTGGAAAGCGCCTGGTAGGCGACGTGGACTACGAGGCGGTCGCAGCCAAAGCGGCCGCCATTACGCCGGTGCCGGGCGGGGTGGGGCCGATGACCCGAGCGATGCTGCTGGCCAACACGATCCACGCCACGGAGCTCGCCGCCCCCTGATCCTGACGCGTCCCGCGGATGCTTGAGCCCCCAACTGCTCAGGCCGGCTTCGCCGCTGCTTCCTTCTGCGAGCTCTCGACGACCTTCTTGGCAATGTGGTCGGGGACGTGGGCGTAGTGATCGAAGTTCATCGTGTAGGACGCTCGGCCCTGGGTTATGGAGCGCAGGTCGGTCGAATAGCGCATGAGCTCGGCGAGCGGCGCCTGGGCCTCGATAGTCGTCGTGTGGCCGTCGGGCATGGTGCCGAGGACGCGGGCACGCTTGGAGTTCAGGTCGCTGATTATGTCGCCCACGAACTGCTCGGGCACGCGCACCGTCAGGTTCATGACGGGCTCGAGGAGGACGGGCGCGGCCTGCTGCACACCCTGCTTGAAGGCCTGGGAGGCGGCGAGCTTGAACGCCATCTCGGATGAGTCGACGGGGTGCTCCTTGCCATCGACGAGGTCGACCTTGACGCCGACGACCGGGTAGTGG
>WHTO01000063.1 GCA_009377665.1 Dehalococcoidia bacterium | reverse complement strand
CGGGGCGATTTCCTCTATGGCCGCGGCATCTCCGACGACAAGGGCACGCTGGCCTCGCGGCTCGCGGCCGTTCGCGCGCTCAAGGCCGTCAACGGGCGCCTGCCGGCGCGCATCAAGTTCCTGGTCGAGGGCGACGAGGAGATCGGCAGCCCCGGGTTTGAAGACTTTGTTGCCGAGCACCGCGAGCTGCTCGCGGCCGACGCCTGTCTCTGGGAGGGCAGCGGCGTGACCTGGGAGGGCCAGGCCGTGCTACCCCTGGGCGTGAAGGGCCTGCTCTATTGCGAGCTGCGCTGCCGCGGGACCGCCCGCGATGTGCACTCATCCTGGGCGACCGTTGTGCCCAACGCCGCCTGGCGGTTGACCTGGGCCCTGGCCACCCTCAAGGACCAGGACGAGAACATCCTGGTCAAGGGCTTCTACGACGACGTGAGACCGCCCACGAAAGCGGAGCGCCAGGCCGTCAAGGCGATGCCAGACGAAGCCGAAGACTTCGCGAAGTCCCTCGCGATAGACAACTTCGTCCTCGGACTCAAGGGCAGGAAGTATCGGTCCCGGCACTACCTCGACCCCACCTGCAATATCGACGGGCTAACTTCCGGTTACCAGGGGCCCGGCTCCAAGACGATCCTCCCGGCCCAGGCCAGCGCCAAGCTCGACTTCCGGCTCGTACCGGACCAGGACCCCCACGACATCGAGCGCAAGCTGCGCAAGCACCTCGACAAGCACGGCTTCGAAGACATCGAGATCGTTACCTTCGGCGCCGAGCACCCCGCCCGCACGGGCCTCGACGAGGAGTGGGTGCGCGTCGTGCGCGAAACGCTCAAGGACGTCTACGGCCAGGACCCCGTGATCGTCCCTACGATGGCGGGTACCGGACCCATGTACCCCGTGGTGAAGATGCTGGGTGTGCCAACGGCCGACTGCGGAGTAGGTAACCCGGACTCCCGCATCCATGCCCCCAACGAGAACATCCGCGAGCAGGACTACCGCACAGGTATCAAGGCGGCTGCCGCCGTGATCGACGCCTTCGGCCGCTGGCGCCCCTGAGCTCGTCGCCCCGACGCCGCAGACCGAAGCGCTAGCGCCCCGACGAGCGGCGCTCGGCCAGCGGCCGCACGATCTTTTGCGCCAGGTAATGCCCCGACACGATCCCCAGCAGGCCAAGAGCCACCAGCCCAAGCAGGGGCTTGAGCTCCGTACCAGATACCCCCAGCACAAGCATGTTGCCACCGATGAAGGCGATGGCCATCGCGTAGGTAACCCAGGGTATCCACGGCAGCAAAGCCAGGACCGCGATCGCCAGCGCCAGGCCCAGCCCAACCCAGGGCAAGAAGTTCGCCGAGATGACGACGCTGGCGCCGAAGGACGCCGCCACCGGCATGCTCAACCAGTCAGGCCAGGGAAAGCCTTGCGCTCGCACGTCCTTGCGCTCCGTCGTCCTCGATTTGCGCGGCCCCTCGCTCAGGACCCGCTCGCGCCTGCGCCGGCCCTTGCTCAACGCACCCTCCGATAACGTCGCCGGCTCGGTCGAGACGCCGAGGCCGCCTTCTCGGGCATCTCGCCCAGGCAGCGGTAGCAGGCGTGCACCAGGGTCAGCCACTGGTCGTGGACCCATACCCGCCCACACTCAATGCCGTCTGCGTCGGTACGTCGCGGCAGGTGAAACGGCCGCTCGCAGGAGTCGCAGACCGCCTGGTCGAAGCCGTCCAGTGCGCCGTCACAGACGCTGCAGGTTGCCGTCAATCCTCTGTCCTCCCGAGACCACCTTCAGCGATGATCCGGCGAGCCAAGGCTAGCTCATCATCACGGGAGGCTACAGACCCGTTGAGCCGTGCCAGCAGCACCTGTCTGAGCACGCGCCCGACCTGCGGACCCTCTGGGACGCCCAGGGCCAGGAGGTCGGCGCCGGTCAATTCGCTGCCCGCGTTCACCGCCGCCAGGAGTTCGTCGACGAGGCCCGGCAGCACCAGCGGCGCCAGCGTCTCGACGACCTCATGCTCGAAGTTGCGCGCCCAGAGCGCGCGTTCGAACGGCGGCAGGTGCTCGGCGGCACCCGCCCCGGTCACGAAGGCGCAGGCGCGCTCGACCAATCGTGCCTCCACTCGCGCCAGGGCCAGGCGCTCTGCGAGTGCCCCCGTATCCCCCGCCGCCACGCGGCAGCACAGCAGCATCAGCAGCCTGCGCGGGTATTCATCGGCGCCCACCCGGGTCTCCAGAAGCCGCGCAGTCTCGCTCCTCTCGCGGTCCCACGACAGCCCGGAAAATATCGCCGCCAGCACGCCCAGGGACTCGCCCTCCTCGAGGCTCCGGAGCGGGCTGCTGTCTTCAAGCACAAAGGTCAGCTCGCTGTGCAACCGGGCCGCGCTGATCGTGTCCAGGTATCTCGCCTGCGTGCGCATCAGGTGGCGAGTGGTCTCCTCAATCGAAAAGTTCAGCCGGGCAGCGTACCGTAACCCGCGCAGGATGCGCGTCGCGTCATCCTCGAAGCTACCCTCGTGCAGTACACGCACGATGCGGTTGACGATGTCGTCGGCGCCACCGGTGGGGTCGAGCAGGACATCGCCATGGCGGCCGGTGAGACCAAACGCGAGTGCGTTCATGGTGAAGTCGCGCCGCCAGAGGTCGTTCTCGATGCTTCCCGGTTGCACATCGGGCAGCGCGCCGGGCCGTGCGTACGTCTCGACCCTCGCCCGCGCCACGTCCAGCCGGTGTCCATCGAGAAACACCGCCGTCGTGCCGAAGCGTCCATATACCCTGGCATCGCCGCCGGTTGCCTCGGCAATGGCCCGCGCGAGTGGTGCTGCGTCGCCCTCGGTCATCAGGTCCAGGTCACCCGGCCGACGCTCTTGGAACAGGTCGCGGATCGACCCGCCAACGAGGTAGAGGCCTTCATCGCGCGCCTTCGCACAGGCCACCGCGGCATCCAGGGCTTCGAGCTGTCGTGGTTGGAGCAGGCGTGCCAGGAGCTGTGTCAGTTCGGGGGTCATAATTGAGAAAGTGCTATATCCATTGCGCGATAACCCTTGACATTTCGAATCTGACCTACCAGTATTGGCCCATGAATTGACGGTCAGAAAGCAGTCGGATCCGCACGCGGATCGCCTGTTTTCCCTCCGCCAATCTTTGAGGGGGCTCCTATTAGAGCACAGGTGGAAGCGGGACCAATCGTCGGCGGATCCTCTGGCGCCGAGTTGCTCACACCCCTGGCTCTGAATCCCCCAATCCCCCTACCCACACCGACACCGACACTAGCGCCGCTCCCGGCGAAACAGCGGAAGAAGGACATGAAGCTTCCGGACCTTGAAGCCGCCCAGGCGCGCTTTGGCATCGTCTTTCGGGACCCAACCGTGCTGCTTGAGGCGCTCGTCCATCGCAGCTATAACAACGAGTATCCTCACGCCGCGCTACCCGACAACGAGCGCCTGGAGTTCCTCGGCGACGCCGCCCTCGGCCTGGTGGTCGCGCGCTGGCTCTACGATCGGTTCCCACTGGGCCGCGAGGGGCAGCTGACCGAGATTCGCGCGGCGCTGGTCAAGCGCGATACCCTCGCCCGAGTCGCCAGCGATCTCGAAATCGGCGACTACCTGCTCCTCGGCAAGGGCGAGGAGGCCAGCGGAGGCCGCACGCGTGAGCAGAACCTGGCGCGCGCGTTCGAAGCACTGGTTGGCGCCGTCCTCGTGGACAAGGGTTTTTCGGTGGCCGCCCGCTTCATCAAGCGTTCGCTCAAGCCCGAGCTCACGTTACTTGGCGAGGAGCCCGTGACCATCGACGTCAAGTCGCGACTCCAGCAGATCGTCCAGGCCCGCTGGCAGCGACCCCCCTCCTACAAGACCGTCGGCGCCGAGGGACCGGACCACGCCAAGGTCTTCACCGTTGAAGTTCATATGGGACGCGAAGTCCTCGGCGTCGGGAGGGGCCGCAGCAAACAGCTCGCTGAGAAAGAAGCCGCCCTCCACGCCGTCGAGACCCTCATCGGTCACCCCGAGGCGGGCTCGAGCAGCGAGTCCAGGACGGACTAGGCATGCACCTCAAGCGCCTGGAGATCCAGGGCTTCAAGAGCTTCGCCCTGCGCACGGTATTCGACGTCGCCCCTGGCATAACGGCCGTCATCGGGCCGAACGGCAGCGGTAAGAGCAACGTCGCCGACGCCATCCGCTGGGTGCTCGGCGAACAGAGCGGCAAGCACCTGAGGACCAAGAAGCTCGAGGACGTGATCTTCGCCGGCAGCACGGGCAGGGCCTCGGTCGGCATGGCGGAGGTCAGCATGACCCTCGACAACGAGGAACGCTGGCTGCCCATCGATTTCAACGAGGTCGTCGTTACCCGTCGGGCCTACCGGTCGGGCGAAAGCGAGTACCTGATCAACCACAGCCGCGTCCGCCTGCGCGACGTGCTTGACCTCTTCATGAAGGCCAACCTGGGCCAGAACAGCTATGCCATCCTCGGCCAGGGCGCCGTTGACGCCGTCCTGAACCTGCGCCCCGACGAGAGGCGCACCCTGGTCGAAGAGGCCGCCGGCGTGCGCCACTACCGCATAAAGCTGCTGGAGGCGCGCGAGCGCCTGCGCGCCACTCGCGAGAACCTCGACCGCGTCAACCTTCTCCTCGACGAGATCCGCCCGCGCCTCGCCCACCTCGAGAAGCAGGCGAAACGCGCCGAGGAACACCAGCGGATGACGCAGGAGCTTTCTCAGGCCCTGCGCACCTGGTACGGGCAGACCTGGCACACCACCCAGGACTTCCTCGCCGCCAGCCGTGCCTCGTACGACCAGAAGCGAGAAGAGTACAACCGCGCCCAGGCGGCTGTGGACAGTGAGGAAGCTGCTGCCACGACGGTCAGGACGGAACTGGACAAGCAGCGCTCCCGTGTCAGCGCCCTTGAAAGAGAGCGCCACGAGCTGTTGGCCGAGATCAACAGACTCGACCAGACCGTCAGCTTCGATGAGGAGCGCGTCAACCTGATGGCCCAGCGGCGCGAGGAGCTCGCGGCCGAGGTCCAGGCACTGCAGGCAGAGCGCCTCACTCTCTCCGGAGAGACGATCGGCTCCGACCGCCTGGATGAGATCGACAAGTCTCTCGCCGCCGACCGCAGGGGCCTGAACAAACGCCAGAGGGAGCTGGCCGGCGTCGAGCAGGAATTCGTGTCGCTGCGCGCCATGATCGCCGAGCTGCAGGAGCGAGCCGCCAGGGGACGCTCCGCGATCCGTGACATTGACAGGCAGATTCAGCGCCTCAACGAGGCCGAGACGCGGCTGCGCAAGGAGCTCAACCGCATGTCTGACCGGCGCGAGGCCCTGAGCCTCGACCTGCGCACGGCAGCAGCGGAGTTCCGCCGTCTTAAGACTGAAGATGGGGAGCTAACGGATCAACTGGAGGATGTGGCGCAGCAGCAGAAGGCAGTCCAGCGGATGGTCATCGAGGCTCGCGAAAGCGCCCAGGAGGGCGACCGCCGCCTCCAGGGGATTATCCACCAGCTGTCGGAACGCCAGTCGCGCTTCGATGTTCTCTCGGAGCTTCAGAACGAGCGCCTGGGCCTCAGCGTAGAGATCCGCCAAATGCTAGCGGGCGCCATGCAGGAGGGCGGCAACGTCGCCGGTGAGACCCAGTTCGGCACGATCCTCGGGATCGTTGGCCGCATCATCCAGGTCCCGGCCGGCATGGAGCCGGCCATCGAGGCGGCCCTGGGCGATAGTTTGCAGACCGTGATCATGGCTTCCCAGGAGGACGCTCTCAACGCCCTGCGGATACTCATCGAGCGGCGCGCCGGGCGCCTCAGCGTCATCCCGCTCGACGTCCTCAAGCCGACTTATCCTGTCAACCTGCACAGCGAGCGCGGCGTCATCGGCGTCGCCGCCCGCCTCGTGCGGACCGAGCAGCGCTACCGGGGCCTGGTCGACACTATGCTGGGCCGCACGACATCGTCGAGAACCTCGAGGTCGCGCGGCGCATTATCCAGCGCGGTTTGGGCTCGGTCGTTACTCTCGATGGCATTCTGCTCAAGCCCCACGGCGAGGTCAGCGGCGGCGCGACTTCGGCCGACACCTCGACATTCAGCTGGGAGGGTCAGCTGTCCGAGCTTCCGATCGAGATCGAGCGGCTCGCCGCGATGAAGGCGCAGCTCGACACAGACCAGCGGTCCCGGCGCGACGTGGCCTCGGCAAACGAAGCCGCGGCTGGCAGCCTATCCCAGCGCCTTGAGCGGCTGCGCTCGCAGCGCTCCATCCTTCAGGACGAACTGGCGCGCGTGCGCAGCCGTGTCGGTCAGGTTCGGGGCGAGATCAGCTGGCTGGTCATTGCTGAGAAGAACTCGAACCACGAGCTCGAAGCCCTCCAGGCCGAGCGCGAAGACCTTTCCGCCGAGCGTAAGCGCCTGCACGAAGAAGCCGGCGCGGCTGATGGCGCCGCCGCCGAGCACCGCAAGGGCAACGCGGCCGTCGCCGCGCGCCGTGAGGAGCTGATCCAGGCCGTGGCCGAGGCCTCGCGACAGGTTGCCGCCCTGGAGGGCGAGAAGAGGTCGCTGGACTCTCTGTCCGGCAGCCGTCAGCGCACAGAAGAGCGCATCGACGGCCAGGTCAAGCTCAGGCGCCAGAACTCGGAGCACCTGAAGAAAGAGGCCGCAGCGATAGGGGTTCGCCTCGAAGAGAACCGTGCCTCCCTCGCCGCCGCGCGCGAGCATCTTGCCACCGCCGAGAAGGAGCTCGCACCGGGACGCGAGAACGTGATCAGGCTCGATTCCCAGCACCGAGAAACCGAGACGGCGCTGGGGCAAAGCCGGTCTAATCTTGTCCTCAGCGAGCGCGAGTGCCTCGAGGCCGAGAGCCAGGTCCAGCGTCGCGCCGATGAGCTGAACAACCTGCGCAGCGCCCTCGAGGCCGATGGCATGGCGGTCAGCCGATCGGGCGAGATCGTGCCCCTGGGCAGCGACGACGTCTACGAGGGCTGGACGCCATCGTCGGCGGCACGCGGCGCCAGCAAGGTGCCACCGATGTCGGGAGCAGCCGAAGTCGAGCCCGAGGTCCTTCGCTCACGCATCCAGAAGCTTCGCGGTGAGGTGCGCCAGCTCGGCCCGGTGAACTTCGAGGCCCAGGCCGACTACGCCGAGAGCCGCGAACGCTACGACTTCCTGACCGCGCAGGTGGGCGATATGGACGAGGCCGAGAAATCGCTACTCGACGCCATCCGTGAGTTGGAGAGTCAGATAGAAGTCAGCTTCCAGGCCACGTTCGAGCAGGTTAACCAGAGCTTCGCGGCCAACTTCAAGAGCTTCTTTGGCGGCGGCGACGCGCATCTGGTGCTCACGAACCCGAACGAGGGCGAACCAGGAGTTGACATAATGGCGCAGGTACCGGGCCGCCGCCTGACCAGCCTGACGGTCCTTTCAGGAGGGGAGAGGGCGTTGACCGCCACGGCTCTCCTCTTCGGATTGCTGGAGGCCAACCCGGCGCCGTTCTGTGTCCTCGATGAGGTCGACGCGGCGCTCGACGAGGCCAACGTCGAGCGCTTCACGGCTGCGCTTGCAGACCTGGGCAGCCGTACTCAGTTCCTCGTCATCACTCACAACCGCAAGACCATCGAGAAGGCGGGGACCATCTACGGCCTTTCGATGGGTGAGGACCACGCCTCGCGCGTCCTCTCGCTGCGCATCTCGGACATACCCGAGAACTAGGGCCAGCGGCTGGTAGATCCTGGGAATTCTCTCTGGGATCCTCTGCCCTAAAATTCACGCATGTCCGACCCCTTCCGGCCCACTCCCGCCGTAAGCAACGATCCCTTTAGACCAACCGGAGATCCGTTCCGGCCAGGCGCCGACGACGAGCGACGCACCGAGGACGCCCTGCGTAAGACGAAGCGCTCGTGGTTCGGCAACCTGCGTCGCGCCTTCCAGCGCTCCGAAATCGACGACGACCTCTGGGACGAGGTCGAGGAGACCTTGCTCGCCGCCGACGCTGGCGTCGAGACTACGAGCGCGCTCGTCGAGCGCATCCGTCGGCGCGTCGAAAAAGAACGGCTGAAGAACCCGGACGAAGCCTACGAGGCCCTTCGCGACGAGCTCGTCGCTCTCTTGGAACGACCCGAGGGCGAGGGGGCACTCTGGCCCGACGACCCCGCGGGCTGGCCGCGGCCGGCGATCGTGCTCGTGGTCGGCGTCAACGGCACGGGCAAGACCACCAGCATCGGCAAGCTTGCCCACGCCTACACCCGCGACGGCAAGCAGGTCATCATTGCCGCCGGCGACACCTTCAGGGCTGCCGCCATCGATCAGCTCCAGGAGTGGGGCAGCAGGGCCGGCGCCGATGTCGTCGGCCACCAGCCTGGCGCCGACCCCGGTGCTGTCGTTTTCGACGCCCTCGAAGCCGCCGAGGCCCGGGACGCCGGCATCGTCATAGTTGACACGGCGGGGCGGCTCCACAACAAGAAGCACCTGATGGACGAGCTGGCCAAGGTCAACCGCATCATCCAGCGCAAGTACCCGGACGCGCCCCACGAAGTGATGCTCGTCCTCGACGCGGCGACCGGGCAGAACGGTCTGCTGCAGGCTCGGACGTTTGCCGAGAGCGTTGGCGTCACATCTGTCTTCCTGACCAAGCTCGATGGCACGTCCAAGGGCGGCATAGTCTTCGCCGTGGCGGACGAGCTCGGGATCCCGGTGCGCTTCGTCGGCACCGGCGAGGGCATCGAAGACTTCGCCCCCTTCGAGCCCGCCGCCTTCGTCGAAGCCCTGCTGGGTGAGTAGGTCGCCGCACGCTGAACCCGCGGCGGCCCGTCCTCGTAATCAAGACGAGATGCACGCGGGAAGCCAGCCGCGGATATGACTGAAACCCTGTCCTGGTGGCTGATCATCCAGGTCGCTGGCCTGGCTGTCTTTCCCTTCACCCTTGCCGTCTTCAAGCGGCTACCCGACGGTGGATACGCCTTCAGCAAAGTCATCGGCCTTCTCGCCTTCGGCTATCTCTATTGGATAGGCGGCACGCTCGGGGCGCTCCCCAACGAGAGGTGGGCGCTGCTGGGCCTGCTTGCTGCCCTGGTTGTCGCCGGTGCGGTCGCCGGTCATCTCGGCCGCGACGCGCTGATTGGGCTCGCCAGGAGCCGCTGGCGGGCTTTCGTGGCGGTAGACGTGTTGTTCGCGGTGGCGCTCGCCGCCTCGGCGTTCCTGCGCTCGTACGTCCCCGAGATCGACGGCACCGAGAAACCGATGGACTTCGCTTTCATAAACGCCGTCCTGCGCGCCGATACCTTCCCGGCCGAGGACCCCTGGTTGGCCGGCCACGATATTAGCTATTACTACTTCGGTCACATCCTGGTCGCGGCCATGACCAGCGTGAGCGGTGTAGCACCCGCGGTCGGCTACAACCTTGGCGTGGCCCTGGTGGCGGCGCTGGCCGCGACGGCCTGCTTTGGCGTCGTCTGGAACCTGGTGGCGGCCGCCGGCCGAACGTGGGCGGCGTACGCGTTCGGACTCGGCGGGGTCGGGCTCTTGCTGCTGGTCGCGAACTGGGAGGGCCTGTTCGAGCTCCTGGCCATCCACGGCCTGCTACCCGGGTTCGTCTATGGCCTCGTCGACATCGGTGGCCTTGAGGGCCCCCGCGACTCCGAGTCCTGGTACCCGACGGAGTTCTGGTTCTGGTGGCGGGCCTCGCGTATCGTCTCCAACTGGACGATCCGCGAGTTTCCGTTTTTCAGCTTCCTCCTCGGCGACCTGCACGCCCACGTCATGGCCCTGCCCATGTTCGCCACGGCCATCGGCTTCGCTTTCACGCTACTCAGGGCGGGTATCGCCCTTGACTGGCGCTTCTGGGCGCTGAGCCCGGTGAGCCTGGTCGTGGGGGCGCTGCTGATCGGGGCGTTCACCTTCTTGAACGCGTGGGACTTTCCCACCGCCCTTGCCCTCGTCGGCATCGTCGCCGTGGTCACCAACATCCGGGCCGGTCTCCGGCCGGGCGTCGCGCTTCTCAACACCCTGGCCTTCGTCGCGCCGCTCGCGCTGCTGTCGCTGCTGCTCTTCATGCCCTACCTGGGCACGGCGACCTCGGCGGCCCAGTTCGTGGCACCCGTCCTCGTCATCAACAGCCCGGATTACGTCATCGCTGGCGACATGGCGACGAGACCGCTGCACCTGCTCATCGCCTGGGGCCCCCTTTTCTGGCTGACCGGCCTCTTTCTCGTCTTCGCCCTCCGTGAGCTGCCGCCGGCGCGTGGGCAGTGGGTTGTCGCGGCCTTGCCGTTGCCGGCCATTCTCGGTGCGTGGGCTGGCGCCGCCCTGTTCGACGCCGGCCCTGAAGGACTCGCCGACGAGGTCTCGACGCGCGGCGAGGCCTGGCTGTCCCCGCTGATCGTCGGCGCGCTGCTCGTGGCCGCGGGTGCAGCGCTGATCCGTGCCAGCGGCGACTGGCTCGCCGAGCGGTCTTCACTGCTGCTGGCGCTTGCCGCGGGCTGGCTCGCGCTCTTGCTGATTCTCGGTGCCGAGTTCTTCTACATCGAAGAATTCTCATCGGCGCGTCTGAACACAGTCTTCAAGCTCTCCTTCCAGGCCTGGACGCTGCTCGCGGTGTCGTCGGCGTTCGGCGCGTTCTATGCGTGGCAGCGCTTGCGTTACGCTTGCTCGTCCAGGCAGCCGCGTATCCAGGCAGCACCTTCCATAGTCGCGGGCCTGACGGCGGTTGTCCTCGCGGCGGCACTCGTCTACCCGGTGACGGCGATCGCGAACCGAACCGACGGCCTGTCCGGGCCGCGGACGCTGGATGGACTAGCGTTCGTCCGCGAGAGCCAACCCGATGAATACGCCACCGTCGCCTGGCTCTCCGACAACGTCGGCGGCAACCCGACCGTGCTCGAAGCCTCGGGGCCGGATTGGGGTGACAACGCCCGCATCTCGTGGCGCACCGGCCTGCCCACTGTGATCGGCTGGCCGAGCCACGAGTTCACCTGGCGTGGGACCTGGGATCCGCAGGAGGGTAGAAGCGAGGCCGTCGACCGAATCTACACCAGCAACGATCCGGCCGAAGCGCTGGAACTACTCCACCGATACGGCGTTGAATACGTAGTAGCGGGGCGGCCCGAGGTCGCTAAGTACGGTGAGGGCGTCTTCGCACGCCTGGACAGCATCCTGGAGCGCGTTGCCGATCTGAATACGACTGTGATCTACCGCGTGCCGCCGAATGGCGATCTCGTCGGGGCGGCGATCAATTGAGCTCCGTGGCATCCTCCGCTGACGCGCAGGCGACCGCTGAGACGCGCGACCGCGGCAAGGCGCAGGGGTTAAGCTCGACCGTCATAGCTATTGCCATGCTCTTTGCCATCGGTGTGGCGCTGCGCTTCTGGGACCTGGGCCATCGCGCCCTCCATCACGACGAGTCGTTGCACGCCTACTACAGCTGGCGCTTCGCCGAGCTCTTCACCTATGAGCACAACCCGCTGATGCACGGCCCATTCCAGTTTCACGCCATTGCCTCGGTGTTCACGATCTTCGGAGATAGCGACTACACCGTCCGCATCGCCGCGGCCACCTTCGGAAGCGCGCTGATTGTCATGCCCTACTTCCTGCGCGACTACCTGACACGGCCCGGTGCGGTCATCGCGTCGCTCTTCATCGCGCTCTCGCCCACCCTCCTCTACTTCAGCCGCTTCGCCCGTGGCGATATGTTCGTGGCCGTGTTCACGCTGGGCATGGTTCTGTGCATCTGGCGCTACCTGGCAAATCCGCGGCTCGTCTACCTGGGTGGGCTGGCGCTCTGCCTGGGTCTCAGCTTTGCCACCAAGGAGACGACGTTCATCACCGCGCTGATCTTTATCGCCTACCTGAACGTGATGGCCGGGATCGAGCTGTGGAAGGACCGAGTGACCGAATCATCCTCGAGGCCGAGAAGACTTGCGCAGGCCACGCTGCTCATCGTCTTCGCCTGGGCGGTTGTGTCGGTCAGACCGGTGCTAAATCGGCTACGCGGCGCTGGCGACTCGCGGCCGTTGCCGGCTGCGGCGGCACCCCTGCTGGTGATGGGTCTGTTGACGGCCCCGCAGTTCGCGGCGGCGGCCCAGGTACCCCTACGGGCGGCCGGCGTCGACCTCGCCCGCCAGTGGACAACCTTTTATGGCAGCGCCATGACGACCGAGGTCTACCTCGGGATTGCCGGCGTTGCGTTTCTCCTCCTGGCGACCTTCGCCGTGGGCCTGTCCTGGAACCCGCGAGCCTGGGTCGTCGCTGCGGCCGCCTTCTATCTCCCGTACATCCTCCTTTTCACCACTCTCGGCACCGAGCAGGACGGCTTCGCTTCCGGCATCTGGGGCTCGCTGGACTACTGGCTGGACCAGCAGGATGTCAGGCGCGGCAACCAGCCGTGGTTCTACTACCTCATGACGGTGCCGATCTACGAATTCCTGTCCTTGGTGCTTGCCATACCTGCGGCCATCGTCGCCATCCGTCGCGGCGATCCGTTCCGCCGCTTCCTGCTCTTCTGGCTTGCCGCCACGCTGGTCGCCCTCTCAATAGCCGGCGAGAAGATGCCGTGGCTGACCGTCCACCTCGCCCTACCCCTGGCCCTGCTCGCAGCCAGCTACCTCGGGCCGCTGCTGGCCGAGCTGGGCAGCCGGCTCGCTCGGGCAAGACCCTTCGAGGTCGCGTGGCCGGTCGCGGCCGTCATTGCCGCCGTCGTGCTCCTGGGGTTCAGCCTGCGCTCGTCGCTTGTAGCCAGTTTTGAGCACTCGGACGAACCGTACGAGCTCCTCGTTTACGTCCAGACGACCCAGGAGCTGGTGAACATCGCGGACGAGATTGGCGCCGAAGCCGAGAGGTCGGGTCTCGGCCTGGAGGTCCCGATCATTGTCGACTCGCGCGACGGCTTCACCTGGCCCTGGGCGTGGTACCTGCGGGATTACGCCAACGTCGGGTTCATCGAGCTGTCCGACGACTACCAGCCGGCCCCTGGCAGCATCGTCCTCGCCAACGCCGGCAACGCCGAAAACTTTGACTCCAGCGCCTATGACCGGCAGGTGCGCTATCAGCACCGTGCGTGGTTCCCGGAGGCGTACAAGTCCGTACCCGCAACTGACTTTCTCGCCTCGATCTTCGATGGCGGCACCATGTCGCGGTGGCTGAACTTCTTCTTTTACCGCGACTTCGACCTGGAGATCGGTCACATCGACGGCATCGCCATGTTCCCCGCCGATTACAGCGCGGTCGCTGCACCCGAATAACCCTTCCGTCGCCCCTTGCCGCCGCCGACCTTAGGGTAAGCTGGTGACCGCACCCTGGATGATGCGTGCTCCGATCCGGCCGGCGACGAGGACGCAGCGCTGCTGAGCCGGCGTCGCTTCCTCCTCGGCCTGGCCGCCAGCCTGGTCTTCCTGGCCATCTTCGTCCTGCGCACCGACATCGACGGCGCCTGGGAAGACCTCAAACGCGCCGACTATGTTTACGTTATCCCGGCGGTCGGCGTCTTCTTCGTGTCCGTCTGGTTCAGGGCGTGGCGTTGGGGTACCGTTCTGCGGCCATTCCTGGTGATCCCGACCTATCGTCTATACCCGTACGTGATCATTGGGTCGATGGCCAACAACATCCTGCCCGCCAGGGCGGGCGAGCTCGTCCGTACCTACGTCCTGGGGCAGCGCTACGGCGTAAAGAAGATGGTCGTCCTCGGGACCGTGGCCATCGACCGTCTCTTCGACGGCATCGCCCTCCTGGCCATCTACGTTGTCGTCGCTCTCATCTCCGATACGAACACCCTCTTGACTTACATCGCCGTCGCCGGCGCCGCCGCGTTCGGGCTCATCACAGCCGTGTTCTTCACCGCCGTTTACAGACCGCAGCTGGCCGAACGCCTGCTGGTCTCGCTGAGCCGATGGCTGCCCAGGAGGCTCCAGGACACGGCGCTCGCTGCCAGCCGCTCGTTCCTCGTCGGTCTGGAGCCTTTGCGCCGCCCCGAGATCATCGTCGGGGTGCTGGCGCTGTCCCTGGCCGCCTGGCTCGGGGAGACGACGATGTACTACATCCTCGGGCTCGGCTTCAACCTCGATCAGCCGTTCGAGGTCTACCTGCTGGTCGCCGCCGCCGCCAACCTCGTGATCGCTTTGCCGCCGTCCCAGGGCGGCATCGGTCCCTTCGAGCTCGTCACACGAGAAGTCCTCGTGCTCGCCGGGGTGGGAGCCTCGGTCGCTTCTGCCTACGCCGTGGCGTTGCACGCCGCGCTCCTCTTGCCGGTGATCGTGCTGGGCCTCGTTTTCCTCTGGCTCGTCCAGCTCGATATCCGCCGCGTACTCAAGGGCGACGATGACGGAAGTCTCCTCGCCGACGCCGGAAGGCCAACATGAGGCTGGCCGTCGTCGGAGCTGGTGTGGCCGGGCTGGCCGCCGCCTACCGCCTGCTCCAGCGTGGGCACGAAGTCACCATCCTCGAGGCCAGTCCCTTCATAGGCGGCCAGGTGCGCACCTTCGAGACGGATGGCGACCGTTTGGAGGCCTTCTACCATCACCTGTTCAAGAGCGACACCACCATCACCTCGCTGATCGAGGAGCTCGGCCTCGGCGATGACCTCCTCTGGCGCGAGAGCAAAGTGGGCTTGTACCACAAAGGCCGGATCCATGACTTCGTCACGCCGACGGACCTGCTCAGATTCTCACCGGTCTCAATCATCGACAGGGCCAGGCTGGGCCTCGCCGCCGTCTACCTGCAGCGGCAGAAGGACTGGCGCAAGTACGAAGGCATCACCGCCCGGGAGTGGATGGTCAGGGCCGTCGGCAGGCGCGCCTACGACGTCGTCTGGGGACCATTGCTGCGGGGCAAGTACGGCGTCTTCGCCGATGAGGTCGGCATGACGTGGTTCTGGGGCAAGGTCTTTCTGCGCTTCGCGTCACGCGAAGGTGGTTTCACCTCGCGCGAGAAGCTCGGCTACCTGCGCGGGAGTTTCGGACGCTACATCGAAGCGCTCACCCAGCGCATCCGTGACCTGGGAGGCGACATCCGTACGCGAACGCCAGTCGCCCGCGTCATGACCGAGGCCGGCCGAGCGACCGGGCTTGAGCTCGGAGGGGAACACCCGGGGGCCGTCCCGTTTGACTCCGTACTGGTGACCACCCCGAACCGCTTCTTCCTGCAGATGACGCCCGAC
>WHTO01000062.1 GCA_009377665.1 Dehalococcoidia bacterium | reverse complement strand
CCCGTGCTGGCCGTCGACGGCGTGAACCTTTCGCTCTCCAGGGGATGCACGCTGGGTCTGGTCGGGCCCAGCGGTTGCGGCAAGACGACGCTCCTGCGCCTGGTTGCCGGGTTCATCCGCCCCGACGACGGCGCGATCGAGCTCGCCGGCAGGACACTCGCGGCGGGCAGGGTCTTCGTCCCCCCGGAGCAGCGGCGCGTCGGCATGGTCTTCCAGGATTACGCGCTCTTCCCCCACCTCTCGGTCTCTTCGAACATCGCCTTCGGCCTGCCCAAAGGGAAGGATGCGCGACGCGTGGACGAGATGCTCGACCTGGTGGGCCTTTCTGATAAGGCGTCCAGGATGCCGCACGAGCTCTCCGGGGGCGAGCAACAGCGCGTGGCGCTTGCCCGCTCGCTCGCCGCCGAGCCCAACCTCCTGCTCCTCGACGAGCCCTTCTCGAACCTCGACACCGGACTGCGTGCCCGGGTCCGGGCCGAGGTGCGCTCGATCATCGAGGCCACGGGTATAACCGCCATCTACGTCACCCACGACCAGGAGGAGGCGCTCAGCCTTCCCCAGGAGGTCGCGGTGATGCTCGACGGCAGGATCGTCCAGTCCGGCCTCCCCGGCGCCGTCTACAGCCGGCCCGCCAGCAGGGACGTGGCCGAGTTCCTCGGCGACGCCAACTTCCTGCCCGGCGAAGCGCGTGACGGCGAGATCGTCTGCGCCCTGGGCCGGCTGCCCTCGACCTTCGCCGGCAGCGGCCCGGTTGATGTGATGATCCGGCCCGAGAACATCGGCCTCTCGCACACCGAAGGAGTATCAGCCCGCGTCATCGGTCTCGACTACTACGGTCACGACCAGATGCTGACGGTCCGCCTGCCCGGCGACCTTTCGCTCAAGGTCCGCTCGCATCCCACCGCGGATCCCTTGCTGCCCGGCCACTCATTGGGCCTCGAGCTGCGGGGTGACTTCGTTGTCTTTCCGCGCAGCTAGCGGGCGCAGCCGCGGCCGCCCAGAAACGATCGTGACCGGCGCGTTTGGCCAGGACTTCGGAACGCTTACGCGGTCTCCGCGGCGGGGGGTGGCGTGGGCGCCTGCAGCTCAAGGCTGTAGCCGATGCCGGCAACCGTCTTGAGGTACTGCGGCTGCGAGGGGTTGTCCTCGAGCTTGCGCCGTAGCCTGCTCATCCATACGCGCAGATACTGCACGTCGTCGCGGTATTCCGGTCCCCAGACTGCGCTGAGCAGCTCCTCGTGCGTCATCACCCGGTCGTGGTGGGCGGCGAGCTGCTGGATCAGTCGCCACTCCGTGTTGGAGAGGTCCACAGACTCGCCCTTCCTGGCGACGGACTGGCCGGAAACGTCCAGCCTCACGTCCCCGAATTCGACCACGCCAACCTCGGCGATCTGGCCCGGCCGTCGTCTCAGCAGTGCCTTGACCCTGGCCACGAGCTCATCGACGTTGAACGGCTTGTCCATGTAGTCGTCGGCGCCGCTCTCCAGGGCGCGGATCTTGTCCACGTCCGCGTCCTTGCCGCTCAGGAACATGATCAGGACGTCGCTCCACTGCCGGATCTCGCGCAGTACCTGCAAGCCGTCCTTCCCGTCACCCAGCATGTAGTCCAGGACGATGACGTCAAAGGGTTGGCCTGCTGTCCTTTCGAGCGCGGCCCGTCCCGACTCGGCCGTGGTCACCTTGAAGCCGCTCTGCTTCAGGACCATCGACACCAGCTTTCGGATCTTCTCCTCGTCGTCGACGACGAGGACGTTCTCCTTGTAGGCGTGCCCACTCATACCGTCGCATCTTATCTGAGCTTGAAGCCCCAATCGACCCCGAGGACCGCCGGCCGAGCCGCCGCCGCCACCGCGCCGCCTAAGATCGATCCTGTCATGGCACGGATGGAGCACGACTCGCTGGGCGAGGTTGAGGTCCCCGACGGGGCGCTCTATGGCGCGCAAACCGCCCGCGCCGTCGCCAACTTCCCGATCACCGGACGCCGCCCTCATCCCTATCTGATCAGGGCGACGGCTCTGATCAAGGCCGCCGCCGCCCGCGCCAACAGCGCCCTCGGCCAGCTCGACCCCGACATCGCCACCGTCATCGAGGCAGCCGCCCTCGACGTGGCGACTGGCGAGCGCGATGAGCACTTCGTCGTCGACGCGATCAACGCCGGGGCGGGGACTTCGTACAACATGAACGCCAACGAGGTGATAGCCAACCTCGCCACGATCCGCCTCGGCGGGACCGCCGGTGACTACTCGCGGGTCCACCCGAACGACCACGTCAATCGTGCGCAATCGACCAACGACACCGTCCCGGCCGCCATCCGCCTGGCGGCGCTCTTGCTGCTTGCCGAGCGCTTCGACCCCGCGCTTGGGGCCCTCCATGGTGCGCTCGACCGCAAAGCCGCAGAGTTCGACACAATCCTCAAGACCGGACGCACCCACCTGCAGGACGCGGTGCCGATCAGGCTCGGGCAGGAGTTCGCCGGCTATCGCGACAGCGTCGCCAAGAACCGCGCCCGCGTTGCCGTGGCCGCGCTGCCGCTCCATCAGTCCAACCTTGGCGGTACCGCGGCCGGGACCGGTCTCAACGCCCACCCGCGCTACGCCGAATCGGTTTGCAGCGAGCTCCAGCGGCGGGTCGGCTTCGAGGTCGCGCCCGCTGCAAACCTGGTCGAGGCCATGCAGAGCATGACCGACTTCGCCCACCTTTCCGGGGCGCTTCGCAACTACGCTCTCGATCTCTCGCGCATCGCCAACGACCTGCGCCTGCTCAGCTCAGGCCCCCGTACCGGCCTCGCCGAGATCACGCTGCCGCCGGTCCAGCCCGGCAGCTCGATCATGCCCGGCAAGGTGAACCCGGTCGTCGCCGAGAACGTCAACATGGTCTGCTTCAAGGCCATCGGCAACGACGCCACCGTCGCCTGGGCTGCCGGCGCGGGCCAGCTTGAGCTAAACGTCATGATGCCCGTGATCGCCGATGCCCTCCTCGAATCGATCGAGATCCTCGCAGCGGCGTCGCAGAACCTGGCCGTCCGCGCCGTGGACGGCATCACCGCCAACGAGGAGATGTGCCGCTACTGGTTCGAGCGCAGCGTGGGGCTGGCGACCGTGCTCAATCCGTACATCGGCTACGACGCGGCGGCGAAGGTCGCACAGAGAGCGGCTCACGAGGGCAGGAGCCTCCCCGAGATCATCCTCGAAGAGGGCATCCTCGACCCTGCGCAGCTTGAAAAGGTCCTGGACCCCGACGCCCTCACGAACCCGTCCATCGAATGATCGACTAGCGGCGACGACGACTACTTACCCGTAATCTCGCCTACCGCTCCGGTGCGGAAGGCAACTGTGCCGCGGCCCGGAGCAGCGACCAGGGAGAGTCCAGGGAGGTGCAAGCTTCGCTGGCGGGGTTCCAAAGGGGTGACCCCTTGGAGGATTTCCCTGGTGATGCCCTCGTCCCTCGCCTGTGCCTTCTGCCATGGTGGGGGTCTCCTTTCCTATCCTCGACGTGGGACTGACTACACACGACCATACGGGCATGGAGCCCCGTTCGTATTTCTATGAGTCGCAGCGGCTGCGGCTGCACTACGTGCTCTGGGGCGACGAGTCAAAGCCTCCCCTCGTGCTGGTCCACGGCATGCGCGACCACGCCCGCAACTGGGACCAGGTGGCCGAGCGCCTCCTCGACCACTTTTCCATCTACGCGGTCGACCTGCGTGGCCACGGCGATAGCCAGTGGGCCTTCGGCAGCCTCTATTCCGTGGTCGACTTCACCGCCGACCTCGCCGCGCTCGCCAACCACATCAACCGCTACCCGATCACACTGATAGGCCACTCGCTCGGGGGGTCGGTCGCCCTGCAGTACGCAGGGGTCTTCCCCGAAACCGTGCACCGGATCGTCTCGGTCGAGGGCCTCGGCCCTCCACTGGTGCCTCCCACCCCGGCCTCCCGCCGCATGCGCGTCTGGATCGACCACGTGCGCGACCTCGAGCGGCGCAGGCCGCGCCGCTACGACCTCGATCACGCCGTCAGACGCATGGAGGAGGAGAACCCCCACCTCAGCCACGAGATGGCCGCCCACCTGACGGTGCACGGCAGCCGCCCAAACGACGATGGCACCCTGAGCTGGAAGTTCGACAACTTCACGCGCATGCACTCCCCCTACGAGTTCAACATTGACGACGCCCGTGAGATCTGGAATCAGATTCGCTGCCCGGTCCTGCTGATTCGTGGCGGCGAGAGCTGGGCGCGCGACCCCGAGGAGGATGGCCGCGCCAGCGCATTTCACAACTACGATTCCGTCTGCATCGACGACGCCGGCCACTGGGTGCACCACGACCAGATCGAGCGCTTCATGGAACACGTAACCCCTTTCCTCCTCGCCGGTTAAGGCTGTTGCCAGCGGCGGTGGGGCGGAGTTAAGAAGAGGACAGCAGTGATTACCGACGGAGGAAGCCGTGCACATTCATCCCCAGGACTTCGTCCTGACGCCGGAGCGTAGCCGCGAGCTCATAGTCGAGTTTCTTGGCGTCTTTGCCCTCTGCTTCATCGGCATAGGCGCGATCGTGGCCACCCAGGGCGGCGACCTCGTCGCCATCGCCCTTGCTCATGGCCTCGTCATCGGCCTGATGGTCGCGGCAGCCGGGCACATCTCTGGCGGCGCCTTCAACCCGGCGGTCACGGTTGGCCTCCTCGTCGCCAACCGCATAACGGTCGGCAAGGCCATTTCCTACATCGTGGTCCAGGTCGCCGGCGGCGTGGTCGGCGCCCTCGCGGTCAAGGCTGCCTTCCCCGACGCATCGACCGACGCCGTTGGCCTCGGCGTGCCGCAGATCCTCGACGATCTGCGCTGGGGCAGCGCCTTTATCGGCGAGCTGATCATGACCTTCCTGCTGATGTTCGTGATCTTTGGCGTGGCCGTGGACAGCCACGGGCCGCGCGGCATCGCCGGCCTGGCCATCGGCCTCGCGATAACGATGGACATCTTCGCCGGCGGCGCCCTCACCGGAGCCGCGATGAACCCGGCGCGCGCCTTCGGTCCCGCCCTCGTCCAGAACATCTGGGACGACCAGTGGCTGTACTGGGTAGCCTGTCCGCTCGGCGCGATCCTGGCGGCCGCCCTCTACCAGTACGTATTGATCCCCGGGGGCGAGACGCTGCCGGACAAGCTGGCCGAGGGTGACATTCATGATTCCTCGGGTCGCCGTGTTACCACCCACGAAGCCCATGTGGCGACGCGGGTTGAGCAAGAGATAGAGCACGAGATCGTCGCCATGGAATCTGAGATCCAGCGTGGCGAAGCCGAGGACGACCGCAACGATCCCGTGGCGCGTGGCTGACGCCCCGCACGGGCGCTAGGATCGTAGGGTTCTCTCTCAAACCGCGCCGGAGTGTTTCCAGCACTCCGGCGCCCCCCATCAGGGGCTTGTTCCTTGCATTGCGAGCGGCCGTCCCCGGATTTAGCAGGACTGCAACGCCGTTCCCCGTAACCTTGGCAACGTGAACAGGCACCGAGTGTCCCAGCTGATCGGCGTCGTCCGGCGCAAGTTCGGCGACGACCGCGGTACGACCGTGGCCGCGGCCCTCGCCTACTACCTTCTGCTGGCCCTCTTTCCGATGGTCCTTTTCCTGGTCGGCGCGGCGTCGTTCGTGCTCGACCGCGACGAGGTCAAACAGGAGGTCCTAGACGGCATCAACCAGGTGCTGCCCATCGAGACGGGGGGCGAGAGCGACATCGATGGCGCCGTCGATGGCGTCATCGACTCGCGCGGGAGCATCGCCCTCTTTGGTGTCCTCGGCCTGCTCTGGTCGGCATCCTCGTTCTTCGGCGCCCTCCGCACGTCCCTGAACGATGCCTGGGGCGTCACCCAGACGCGGCCGTTCCCGGCCCAGAAGGCAATGGATATCGCCGGCGTGCTGGCGATTGGGCTGCTCTTCGTGCTTTCAATCGTCGCCACGTTCATGCTTCAGCTGTTGCGCAGCACGAGCGACATGCTGCCCCTGGTCGGCGAAGCCACCGGCCCGCTCTGGGCGATAGTCGCGATCCTGTTGCCGATGGCCTTCTCGTTCGCCGCCTTCACCGTGGTCTATATGTACGTCCCCAACACCCACGTCGAGCTCAAGCACGCCATGGCCGGGGCCATCGTGCCGGCGCTGCTCTTCGAAGCGACCAAGTTCGGCTTCTCCTTCTACCTGAGCCAATTCGGCAACTACGAGGCCACCTACGGCGCCTTCGGCGCTCTTATTGCGTTCCTGTTCTGGGCCTACCTCACCGGCATCTACATCATGGTCGGAGCCCAGATCGCCGCCGAGTACCCGAGAGTCGAGCGCGGCGAGTATGACCAGATCGAGGCCCTGCGGCCGCCCGGGCCGCTCACGAGGCTACGCGCCGCCTACCGCCGCCTCGCCCGCAAGTCCGGCGAGCAGCGGCCGAGTCCAGCCGAAGAACCGCTGGAAACCCCCCCCCGCATCCCCGCCAACGAGAAGCCCGGCTAACCGGACCGTACGAGCCAATCGCGAAGCTCCACTCCAGGGGCCGCCGCGACGTTCAACTTGGCCACCTCCGCCGCGCAGCCGCCTGCCTATCTGCAAGACCCTCTTGACTACTGCGGGGCGTCCTGTACAAACTGTGTGCGGATTAACGCCCGGGAGGTACGCCATGACACGACAGGCAGCACCGCGGACGGCGGACATGTGGGACCAGTGGTGGAGGATCGGAGGGATCTGTGGCCTCGCCTGGGCCATCCTCTTCATCGTCGCGGCCTTCATCCTGCAGGGTGACAGCCCATCCCGCGACGACTCCATCGAAGAGATTCGCCAGTACTTCACCGAGGATGACAGCGTCTATCTGCTGGGCGACTACCTGCTCGCCTTCGCCTTTGGGCTCTTCTTCCTGGTCTACCTGGTGATCCTTCGCCGCGTGCTCTCAGCAATCGACGGCTGGCCGGCTATCCTGGCGACGGTCGCGCTCTTTGCCGGAGCGTTGACCATCATCTGGGGCGCGATAGCCGGCTTCTTCTGGGGCGCGCTCGCCCTCGGCGCCTCCAACCCGGAGATCGACGACTCGGCCGTCCGCACCCTGATGGAGATAGACACCTACGCCTTCGCGGGCCTGCAGTTCCCGCTGGGCGTCTTCCTCGGGGCCGCCGGGCTGAACATCCTGCTGAGCGGTACGTTGTTCCCGCGCTGGCTGGGGATCATTGCTCTCGTTGCCGCGATCGGGGCGCTGATTGGTGCCGCCTGGCCCATTGACGGGGATGATGAGGGAGTGATCGCCAGCATCGGCCTCATCGGTCTCCTGGGCGCGCTCGTGTTCGTCGTGATCTCGTCGGTGCTCCTTCTGATCCGTCCGGAGCCGCCGCTGGTCGTCGAGCCCCCTGGAAGGGCCTACTGAAGCGCCGCCGAAATCGCCCTCATGGATCGCAGGGGCGCAATGGCAATGCGCCCTCCCGCCTGCGTAAAGGACGGATGGAGCCGCGATGACATCCGTCGGCCGCGGATGTGATCCGTACGTAACCCGGCCGTGATGGGAGGGCGCATCGCTCTGCGCGCCCTCCCGGACGCCTCGCCCACGCGGCTACCCTACGCCGGCACCTTTCCCCGGATAGCCTTCAAGCGATCGACGTTCTCTGTATCCGGCCCTGTCCCCTCGAAGCCGGGGACCTCCAGGTAGAAGGGCAACTCCGCGAACGCCTGGTGGCTCAGCACGTTCTCGAACCCCGCCGTCCCGATCAGGCCCTCGCCGATGTTCTCATGACGGTCCCGGTTGGCCCCCAACTCGACCTTGGAGTCGTTGGCGTGGACGGCTACGAGACGCTCGAGCCCGACCTCGCGGTCGAACTCCTCGATAGCCTTCTCCAGGCCATCCCGCGACGCGATATCGTAGCCCGAGGCGAACGTGTGCTGCGTGTCCAGGCAGACGCAGACCCGATCGTCGCCGAGGCACTTCACGATCCTGCCCAGCTCATCGAAGCGCCGGCCAATGGTCCCGCCCGACCCGGCCGAGTTCTCTAGCGTCAGACGCACGTTAGGCGGTGAGTCCTCGAGCACTTTCGAGACCGCCGCGCAGACCCGGTCGAAGACCGCGTCGTAGCCTCCGCCCTTGTGACTACCCAGGTGAAAGATCACGCCCTGCGCCCCGATCCGCTCACAGAGCTTCATGTCCCAGGTCAGGGCGCCGATTGACTTCTCGAGCAGTGCCTCGTCGTCGGCTGCCAGGTTGATCAGATAGATGCCGTGCAGGAAGACCGGCCCGAGGTCGTACTCGCGGACCCCCTCCATGAACACGGCCACGTCTTCATCGCTGTGATTGCGCCTGCGCCACATATGCGGCTGGGAGCCGAAGATCTGCATCGCCTCGGCGCCGATCCCCACTGCCCGCTCCAGCGCCGGCACCAGGCCCCCGGCCGTCTTGATGTGCGCGCCGATCTTCACGCGGAGGGCACCGCAAACGCGTTCACAACCCTTGTCCCATCGAGCATGGCAGACCCCTCCACATCCCCAGCGTCGCACGGTGCCGTGGGAGTTACTAGCCCTATGATTGGTACGTCCGAATGAAACATCTGCTTGCGCTGGCGCTCGCCTTCCTGGCCCTCGCGTTTGTTTCCGCGGTGTCCGCGGGAACGCCCCCCGACCTCGGGGCAGGGCGCGTCACCGACGAGACTGGCGCCTTTGACGACGGCGACATCGAGGCGATCGAGGATGCCCTCGATGGGGTGCAGGACGAGGATGGCGTGGACCTCTACGTCCTCTTCGTCGACGACACCGGTAGCGCCGACCCCGGGCCCGTCGCCGACGACGTTGCCGAGGCCGAGGGTCTCGGCGGCGACGATGCCCTCCTCGTCGTGGTCCTCGACGACCAGCTGACGAGGATCTGGGTCAGCGATTCACTCACCGACGAGATCTCAATCGACGAACAGGACGATGCCGTGTCGGCCGCGAACGACCACTTCGCGGACGGCGACTTCACCCGGGGAGTCATCGACGCCGCACGCGAGCTGGGCGATGCCACCGGCGCCGGTGGCGGCGGGGGCGGTTTGAGCATCAGCGCCGGCGCCATCGCCGGCCTGCTCATCGCGCTCGGCATCCTCGGCCTGGTCGTCATGTGGTTCCTCGGCCTCTGGCAGAGCGAGCGCTTCAAGAAGAGGACCGCCGAGGAGAAAGATCGCCAGACTGGCGAGCTCGCCCGGCGCGCCAACGCCGCCCTTGTTGACACCGACGAGGACCTGCGGGAGGCCGACCAGGAGATAGGTTTCGCCGAAGCCCAGTTCAGCGAGAGCGAGGTGGCGCCGTTCAGGATGGCCATCGCGGCCGCGCGCCAGGAGCTATCGAGCGCCTTTCATCTGCGCCAGCAGCTCGACGACGACAAGCCCGAGGACGTCGACACCAGGCGCCGGTTGCTGGAACAGATACTCGCCCACTGTGAGCGGGCGAGCACCCAGGTGGCAGAGCAGGCCGGGCGCCTGGCCGACCTGCGCGAGATGGAGAAGAACGCACCTTCCGTACTGGAAAAGCTACCCGAGGATCTGCTTCGGCTTGAGGAGCGGGCGCGTTCCTCGCACGGCGCTTTCGAGCGGTTGGCTGCCTACAATCCAGCCTCCTGGAATCCAGTCCGTGGCAACGGCACCGAGGCTGAGAAGCGAATTGCCTTCGCGCGGTCGCGGGTCGAAGCCGGCTCGCAGGCTCTGAACAGCGCCGACCGTCGCGCGGCGGCGCGCGCCGCCGGCGAGGCCCAGGCCGCCGCCGGGGAGGCCGGCAAGCTGCTCGATGCCATCGACCACATCGAGACCTCGCTGGCCGAGGCCCGCGTCGAATTGCCCGGCGAGATCGCCGCCGCCACCGCTGACGTAGAGGCGGCGCGTAACTTCCTGCGCAGCGAGCAGGGCGTCGGCGCGGGCCAGGACTTCCGCGCCAACCTCGACCAGGCCGAAGCCCTGCTGCGCTCCGCCGAGCAGGAGGCCTCGGCCCCCTCGCCCGACTACCTGGCCGCCTTCAAGAATGCCCGCCAGGCCAACGCGATGTCCGATGAAGTCCTGGCCGGCGCCCGCGAGGCCGGCGAACAGCGCAAGCGCCAGGAGGCTGCCTACTCGTCCGCCGTTCGCGGCGCTCAGACCTCCTATACACGCGCCGAGGACTTCATCGGCGGCCGCCGGCAGGGCATCGGTAACCAGGCTCGCACGCGCCTCGCCGAGGCGCGCCGCTATCTCGACGCCGCACGCAACATGGGTGCCGGCGACGAAGGCATCAAGCAGGCAGGGCAGGCGGAGCGACTGGCTGACGAAGCCTATCGGCTGGCCTCGAACGACTTCAACGGCTACGACAGGGGGCGCTCGGGAGGCGGTATTTTCCCGGTCCTTCTCGGGGGCGGTGGCTGGGGCCGCAGCGGTGGCTGGGGCGGGTCGCGTTGGGGGAGATCGTCCAGCAGGCGCAGCGGCGGTTTTCGCGGCGGCCGCTCAAGTGGCCGCCGCTTCGGAGGCGGTGGTGGGCGCAGCCGCGGCGGACGTTTCTGAGCCTCCAGTCATTGATAGAATGGGTGGGTCGCACGAGGACTAATCCACCCTCCTATCGCACCTAGCCAGAAAGGAATCCTGAATGGGCCAGCAGACGATCCTGGGCCGCGTATCCCAACTCGTACGCGCCAACGTCAACGCCCTTCTCGACGAGGCCGAAGACCCCGAGAAGATGCTCGACCAGCTGATCCGTGACTTCACCAACAACATCCGCGAGGCCGAGGAAGCCGTGGCGATGACCATCGGCAACCTGCGCCTCATGGAAGACGACTTCCGCGAGGCAAAGGATGCCCACGACGAGTGGGGCAGCAAGGCCCTCGCCGCCTCCCGCAAGGCCGACGAGCTTCGCTCCGGCGGCAAGGCCGCCGAAGCTGACAAGTTCGACGGGCTGGCCAAGGTCGCCCTGGGACGTCAGATCAGCTTCGAGGACCAGGTCAAGACCTTCGAGCGCCAGATCGGCCAGCAGACCGAGGTCACCGACAAGCTCAAGGACGGCCTCAACAAGCTTCGATTCAAGCGCGAAGAGCTTGTCCAGAAGCGCGATGAGCTGGTCAGCCGCGCCAAGATGGCACGGGCGCAGCGCCAGGTCAGCGAGGCCGTACGCGATGTCTCCGTGATGGACCCGACGAGCGAGCTGTCCCGCTTCGAAGGGAAGATTCGGCGCGAAGAGGCGATGGCCCGCGGCCTCGAGGAAGTCGCTGCGTCCTCCCTCGACGACCAGTTCGACCAGCTTGAGTCAGCCGAGGACGAACTCGAGATCGACTCCCGCCTGGCTCAACTCAAGTCGGGCAGCTAGCGCCTCAAGCCGTCACAGGGGTGAGCGCGAACGTTCACCCCTGCCGGGCCGAACGCCGCACCCGAGAGGACTCCCCCTTCTCCCGCCAGCGATCCCAACAGGAGCTTCTCATGGTCAAACCACCGATGCCCCACCCTCAGCCCGACCCGACACCAAACCCCAGCCCCATCCCCCTGCCGCCGCAGCCCGACCCGGATCCGAACCCGCCGATCCCAGCCCCGGAACCGCCAATGCCCCGCCGCGCATAGCTGACGGCCGGCAACAGGTCGAGTCCGGTGGCGAACCCCGCGAAGCGGACGACCGCGACGAGACCCGTGCGTCGCAAACCGTAAGGGCGCATCGCAATGCGCCCTTACGCCCCTCTCGCCCGGCCACCTCTATGGTCGATGGTCAGCAACACCCGTGAGCCGCGCGCTCATCTCCCACAGCCGCGCCGCCGCGTCCGCATCCAGCGCCAGTTCGGACGGCTCAACCACCGCACGCTTCACGAAGTACTCCCCACTGATGCCTTCGACCGCCGGCGATGCCGCCAGGTAGACGATGGTATCCGCGCCCGCTTCCGGCCCGATCATGAACGGGCTCTGCGCCGCCATGAAGACACGGGCCAGCGTCCCCTTGATTCCACGGTTGTCGCGCCCGAATCCCGTGCGCACCAGACCCGGATGCACCGCGTTGGCCGTCAACGCGGGCGTCCCCATCCTCCGTGCCAGCTCCTTCGTAAAGAGGACGTTGGCCAGCTTCGACTGCGAATAGGCCCTCATCGGGCTGTATCCCCCGGCCAGCGACGGGTCGTCGAAGTCGATCGCGCCCCTGTAGTGCGCCGACGACGAGACGTTGACAATTCGCGACGGCGCGCTCGTCTCCAGCAGGTCCAGCAGAAGGTTGGTTAGCAGGAAGTGGGCAAGGTGGTTGACCGCGAACGTAGTCTCGAAGCCGTCCGCGGTCAGCGAGCGCTCGATCCGCAGCACCCCGGCGTTGTTGATCAGCACGTCCAGCCGTCGATATCGCCGGCGTACCTCGGCGGCCAACCGCTTCACGTCGTCCATCGAGGAGAAGTCATCGGGCAGCAGCTCCACCCTCCCCGTGGCGTCCTGCTCGACAGCGCATGTTGCCTCCGCCGCTCGCGGACCGTCGCGGCTGACCAGGATGAGGTCAGCGCCCAGCCTCGCCAGCGCCCGGGCCGTGGCCCTGCCGAGCCCCGAGCTGGCTCCTGTAACGAGGCAGACCCTGCCCCGCATACTCCCGTCCTCCACCAGCCCTCCTTTAACCCGCCACGTCCTATCATTCATTCTTGCCCGTTCGGACGCTGGCGACTTGCGGTCGCCTGTCCGCCGGCGCGTGAAAGATAGAAAAGAGGAGTTGTATGGCTACGCGCAAAGAGCTACGTGCGGCGATCACAGAGGCCCGGGGCCGGGTCCAGAGGGCGATCGTCGAGTCAGCCCCGGAGTGGAACACGCCGGGAGCCGCCACCGAGGGCGAGGAGGCCTGGTCGCCGCGGCAGGCGATGGAGCACCTGGTCGGCGCCGAGGTCAGGCAGGCGTCCAACATATCGTTGGCCTGCGGATACCCGCCGCTCCAGGCGGAGCCGCCCGAGCTCCCGGCCGCGGCCGATGCCGCGCAGCAGTATGCACTGGCCATGCAGAAGGCCGACAGCATCCTGCAGTACGTCACCGACGAGGACCTGCTCAAGGTCGTCCCCGAGGGACGGATGGCCGGTCGCAGCGTCGAAGACCTGATGCAGACGATGGCCCGCCACGCCAACGAGCACGCTGACCAGGCGCTCGCGACCGCGCGCTAAGCTCGTGGATCGAAGCCGCTTCAAGGGATAGGGGTGCCGTGACGTCTGCCCGCTACGGGATGATCCACGGGCGGTTTCAGCCCTTCCACAACGGCCATCTCGAATACCTGAAGCTGGCTCTCGAGCGCTGCGACACCCTCATCGTCGGCATCACCAACCCCGACCCGATGCAGACGCGCGAGGACTCGGCCAGCGAGCACAGGCACCTGGCCGAGTCCAACCCCTTCACCTTCTTCGAGCGCCTGCTCATGGTCCGCGACACCCTTGTGGAAGAGCGCATCGCCCTCGACCGGGTGGTGGTCACGCCCTTCCCGGTCAACCTCCCGGATCGCTGGCGCTACTATCTGCCGCCCGGCGTGACCTGCTACCTGCGCGTCTTCTCGGCGTGGGAGCAGTCTAAGGCCGGCCGCCTGGCCGATCACGGTTACGCCGTCGAGATCCTCCAACCCGGCGCCATCAAAGAAGTCGAGGCTACGGAGGTGCGGCGCCGCCTGCGAGAGGGCGAAAACTGGCGCGAGCTGGTGCCCCCGGCGGTGGCCCGCGTCGTCGCCGCCCGCCCCGGCTGACTCCTCTGCCTCGGCAGGTGGCGCGTGGCCATCGGCGTTGCCATACTGGCAGGCATTAGCCCGCTAACGCGGACATAAGAGGTGCGGCATGTTCTCCCCACATTCCCTCCGAACGGTGGTTATCGCGGTGCTGGCCGGCCTGTGGCTGGCCGCCGGCGCCCCCGGTGCCGACGCCCGGCCCACCGCGACCCCGGCGGGTCCGACCCGCGGCCACCGCCACGGGAAGCTACCCCTGGGTTGTCCTCCTCTGCTCCTTCTCAGACGCGACCACGCCCACCCCTCACCCGGCCAGCTATTACGCGTCGATGTTCAACCACACTCGGGGACTGCGTGCCTACTGGGCCGAGTCCTCCTACCGCAAGATGACCATCCCGGCGCCCGTCGTGCGCGACTGGAAGCAGATGCCCTTCCCCGTCACGGACTATGACTTTCCGGGTGGAGGGTCCGATACGCAACGCCTGGCCTCGGACTGCACCGGCCTGCACGACGCCGACGTCAACTTCCCGTCTGTGCGCGGCATCGCCATGTTCTTCGACGGCTCGATCGGCAGCAACTACGGGGGCGGCCTTCCGATCTTCTCTTCCTCGACGGCTTAGATGGCATCTGGGGCGCCATCTGGATGGGGCCGAACGAAGGTGACAACCAGGCCACCGTCGCCCACGAGATGGGCCACGCGATTCACCTGCCGCACTCGTTCGCCGACGGCAGCCTCGTGGGGCTGTGGGATCCGATGGGCTTCCCCTGTGGATGGCAGTTCTTCGGCAACCTGGATCCCACCTATTTCTGCATCCCGCACCACACCTGGCCTTCCACAAGGACTATTACCTCGGGTGGATACCGGCGGCTCGGCGTTACATTGCACCCGCCGGCAGCAACCAGACGATCAATATCGAGCGCCTTGCCCGGCCGCGCGCCAACAGGAACTACCTGGTCGCCCGCATCCCTATCGCCGGGACCACTGACTTCTACACGGTCGAGGCTCGTACGCGCGTCGGTTTCGACTCTACGCTTCCCGGCGATGGCGTTGTCATCAGCCGCACGCACGGCGCCTCGTTCTTCGACCCGACCTTCAAGGAGGCTTACACGCTGGGCGTGGACCGCAACGGCGACTCAATCATCGATCCGGCCAGCGGCATGTGGACGCCCGGCGAGACCTTCAGGGACCGCCAGAACGGGATCAGCGTCCGCGTCAACTCCAGGACGCCCGCCTCCTACAACGTGACGATCAACGTCGCCGGTCGGTGCCTCGGGCTGCTGGCCACCATCACGGGTACGCCCCGCGACGACATCCTCAACGGGACGCCACGGCGCGACATCATCGCCGGCCTCGGCGGAAACGACACGATAAGGGGGCTCGGCGGAAACGACGTGATCTGCGGCGGGGCGGGCAACGACCGATTGTTCGGCGGCGCCGGCGCCGACACGCTCGATGGCGGCCCCGGCACGGGCGACCGCTGCGAAGGTGGCCCCGGCAACGACGTGCTCAAGCCCTCCTGTGAGATCAAGGTCCCGTAGGTGACCGACCGGCTTTAACCTTCTGTAACCCCTGCCTGCGAGGCATTGACGGCGTTGCGACCGCCCCTGCCTAGCCTCCATGGAGCCGGCAGTTTTCCGGCAGGGAGGTCCTTGATGGACAGAAGCACCATCGCAACGCAGATCGCGCCAGGCCAGGAGATCTTTACCCACGACGGCCAGCGGTTGGGCACCGTTAAGGAGGTCGACGGAGATCGATTCAAGGTCGACGCCTCCATGCAGCCCGACTACTGGTTGGAATGCAACGATGTCACTGCTTGCGAGGCGGATACCGTCCGCATGGGCTTAGCAAGCACCGACAGCAGGGACTGAGACCGGCCCAGGCGCCGTCCCCAACACGAGGGGACGGCGCTTCGGTTATTCTTCCCGGCGGCCAGCGTCCCGCTTTGGGCCCAGATCGCCCAGCAGCTGCGCCGGACCTCTCGG
>WHTO01000061.1 GCA_009377665.1 Dehalococcoidia bacterium | reverse complement strand
CGTCGAGTTCGGATAAGTCCACGCCGCGCTCGCTCATCAAGCGGCGGGTACCTACCAGGACATCACGGTCGCCGACTGTCGCGCTGATGCCCAGCCCGGCCAGCGACTGGAAGGCGCCAGCTTCGGACGGAACATCGAAGCCTTTCGACCACGCGTATTCAGCCACGGCATCTCCCAGGGGGTGTGCCGAACCGCCTTCGGCCGCCGCCGCCAGGCCAACGAGTTCCGACTCGGCGAAACCAGGCGCCGAGATCACATCAGCGACTCGCGGCTTGCCCTCAGTAAGCGTCCCGGTCTTATCCATGACGACGGCGTTCACGGCGGAGATCCCCTCCAGGGTGGCTGCATCCTTGATCAGGATGTTGCGGCGCGCACCAAGGCCCGTGGCAACCGCCACGGCCGTTGGCGTGGCCAGCCCGAGGGCGTCCGGGCAGGCGATGACCACGGCGGAGATCGCGAAGGTAAGCGACGTGATGAAGTCCTCACCGACCAGCCCAAACCAGACAACGAAGGTGATGACGCCGGCCGAGACGGCAACTATCACCAGGTAGGCAGCCGCCCGGTCGGCAAGCCGCTGACCAGGCGCCTTTGAGGTCTGCGCGGCCCTCGAACAGGCGGACGATCTGACGAGCGTCGTCTCGGAGCCGACGCGCGTGGCAGTGAAGCGGATGCTACCCGATCCGTTGATTGAGCCTGCGACGACGGGATCGCCCGGACCCTTCTCCACCGGTATCGACTCCCCGGTCACGAGCGATTCGTCGATGGCCGTCTCGCCGGAGATAACCGTCCCGTCGACGGCAACCCTGTCACCCGCGCGGAGGACGACTGTGTCGCCCTCCTGGATCTCGGCGGTTGGTATGGAAACCTCGTTGCCATTGCGGACAACGGTCGCCTGTTGAGGTACGAGCTCGAGGAGGGCCCGCAGCGCTTCCGAGGTCCCCTTACGTGAGCGCATCTCAAGCCAGTGTCCGAAGAGGACGAAGGTCACGAGCATCGCCGCCGCTTCAAAGAAGACCTCATCCTCTCCGGCCAGCAGCAGGAACACGCTGGAGAAGTAGGCCGCCGAGACCCCGGTAGCTATCAGCACCGACATGTTGAGTTGGCGTGCGCGCAGCGAATGGTATGTCCCGGCGAGGAAGATCCAGCCCGCCCAGAGGACGACGGGCGTGGAAAGGATGAACATCATCCAGTTCCTGTCGATCGGCGACCAGAGGTTGATGCCGAAAAAGTCCCTGCCGAGCGGCGAGTACAGGACGGCCGGGATGGTTAGTGTTACGGCGACCAGGAAGCGGGTGAGCATGTCTCGTTCCATCTGCTTCGCCATCGCCGGATCGGACATCATCGCCGCGTGGTCGTGGCCACCACCGTGCCCCTTACCCGGGACAGCGTCGTGGCTCTGGGCGCGCCGGTCGTCACGGCTGCCGCGGGCGCCGTGATGCATCGACGCAGCGTCGCCGCCGTGTCCAGCCCGCGCATACTCGAACTGCTTCGCTTCGTACTCGCAGCCGCAGTTGACGGCCAGGCGCTCGGCTCGGCAGCCGGTGCAGGCCGGTGGGCAGTCCGGGCAGGTTGGGGCGCTAGTGCCTGGCGTCGCCGGTTGTCGGTGGATCATGATTCGCTCCTACGAGACGCTCTTTCACGGCGCCTCGCCCCTTAAGACGAGCGGCGGAGAGGAAGGTTACAGTCGCGCCCGCGCACCGGCTTTTTCGCAGGTGCAATCGAGGCAGCCGTGGTCAGAACAGGTCCGGCACGTTGCCTCCAGGCTCCGTCGCAGTGCCTGGCGCGCGCGGTGGTGGCGGACTTTGAGGTTGTTCATCGTCAGCCCGAGCTGCTCGGCTGCGGAGTGGCGGGGGACCTGGCCGAGGTCAATCATCTCAATCAGCCGGGCGTAGTCCGGCCTGAGGTCCGCAAGGAGGGCCTTGAAGCAGTCACACAACTGCTGGTCCCACTCTTGCTCTTCGGGCAGTTCAGGAAGTTCGACGGCAGCGACGTGCCTCCGCTCGACCGCGCGATGTCGGTACGCGTCGACGATGGAGTTGCGCAGGACGCGGTAGAACCAGGGGATCAGGCGCTCCTCGGCGGGCGGTTCGGCGCGAACAGCCTTAAGGAGGGCGTCCTGCACGATATCCTCGGCTAACTCCGGGTCGCTCACGCGGGCGACCACATAGCCAACAAAACGCTCGCGGGCATCGATGAGGTCATCCAGCGGGTTCGTCGCGTTGGGACGTGGGTTGCTCACTGCCCCATTATCGGCCCGACAGGCAGTGCCGATTGTGGGGTCCAAACGTACCGGGAACAGTCAGACGGGAGGAGTTTTGGTGAGCCGCGAAGGACTCGAACCTTCAACCGGCTGATTAAGAGTACCTAAAGCCTGAGCGCCGTGCTTTGAACCTAAAGGCCACGAGCATAAGCCCTGTTGTTATCTGCTGTAAACAGCTTGCGTGCCCGCGCCAGAAGCCCAAACGGGCGAGCGGCTTGGCGGATCAGCTAACCATGTTGCCCGCCTCGCGCCAGAAAGCGTCACGCCCGTTCCAAACGCCGATGTGACCGGTGTCGCTTTCGCAGGCTTAGACGCGGCGGTGGTTAGCGGGCCTGTTGGGTCGGCTAAAGATAGGAAGAATGCGGCCACTGATGGCGGCGGTCGCGAGGGAGGCCGCCACCAGCTACGCCCTCCAGTCGAGGACGGATTCCTGAGCGTCAGGCCTCTATCCACTCCGTCCGGGCGCGGCCGCCGTCGGGGTACTGGCTGAGGGGGCGACGGGCGACCGCTAGTTGTAGACCAGGTCTTCCTCTATCAGCGCACGGGCGATCACCATGCGCTGGATCTGGCTCGATCCCTCGACCAGCATCAGCTGCCTGGCGTCGCGGTACTGGCGCTCGATCGGGTGGTCCATCATGTAGCCTTGGGCACCGAGGATCTGCAGCGCGTCCGAGGCCACCCGGTTGGCCATCTCCGTCGCGTATGCTTTCGCCATCGAAAGATAGTGGGCATTCTCTCTCGTGTACTTGCCCTGGTCGACCATCGACGCGGCGTGGTACACAAGGTGTCGGGCGGCCTCTATCTGGATGGCCATGTCGGCCAGCATGAACTGGATGGCCTGCTTCTCGGTGAGGGGACTTCCGAACGTCTCCCGCTTGCGGGCGAAGTCGAGCGCGTAAGCCAGGCAGCCTTCCGCAAGCCCCAATCCCCGCGAACCGACAACCGGACGCAGCGAATTCAACCCCAGCATGGCGGCTTTGAAGCCCCTGCCCTCTGCGTGCCCGATCAAGCGGTCGGCGGGCACGCGTACGTTGTCGAAGACTATATGCGCCGTCGGCAGGCCTCTTACGCCCATCTTCTTATCCGTACGCGCGACGCTGAAACCCGCCGACTTGCTGTCAACGATGAACGAAGAGATGGCTCCCGACCCGTTCTGACCCGTGCGCGCAAAGCAGACCACATAGTCCGCAACCGTGCCTCCGGATATATACGACTTCTCACCGTTGATGATGTAGTCGTCGCCGTCGCGCACCGCCCGCGTGCGAATGTTGGCGGCGTCGGAGCCAGCGCTGGGCTCGGTCAGGCAGAAGGCACCCCTGATCTCGCCGGTGGCTACGCGGCCGACTATCTCATGCTTCTGATCCTCGGTCCCGCCGATGACGATGGGCTGGGTCGACAGAGATGAAAGAAGCAGCATAAGTCCTGACGAGTTGCAGTACTTCGATACCTCCTCTACGGCGAGAGCCAGGCCGAGGGTTCCGGTGCCGGCGCCGTTGTACTCGGATGATATCGCCAGGCCGAGCATCCCGGCCTCCCTGTACACCTGAAAGGTGTCCTCGGGGTATTGCTCTGTGACGTCGATCTCAGTAGCGCGAGGTGCAACCTTCTCCCTCGCTATGCGCCTGGCTGTGTCACGGATGAGCTTGTGTTCCTCAGAGAGCTCGTAGTTCACTCCTTATCTCCCATCTGTCTCGCCGGTCGCGGGGCGTTGAACGCCCGTAACAATCTCATCAATCTCGTCCACGCCGAGGCCACACTCCCGAAGGACTGCGCGCGTATGGGCTCCAGCAGGGGCAGACGGGGCCAGATCTCCCAGCCGAAGATCCGGGGGCCCGATCCAGGGCGAACGTATCGATCCGATACGTCCCGTGCCTGGCAGCGGCTCGGCGTTCCCCGACGCCGCGACCTGTGGATGAGGCGTCTCGCCGAAAAGGTCCTCGTAGCTCATGAATGGCGCGCCGTAACCGCCGATCTCGAACACGAGCTCCAGGACGTCCTCGGCCTTACGCTCCTGCACGGCAAACTCGACGAGGGGGCGCAGCTCGTCAGCCGAACCGCCGACGCCGACGAAGCCCGATCCGTGCTCCGCCATCCAGGGGTCCTCCAGGATTGCCTCGATACCCAGCGCATGGCAGAGCTTGGTCCAGGGCTCAACCCGGTCTCCGCGCCGCCCTAGCAGGCCGAAAATGAGCTGGCGATCCTTGCCGCGGTAACCGAATGCCTGAGGGTCATAGGGCGCTGTGGCCCCGCCGGTGTACTGATCCGGGTTGGCCACGTCAACCATCCACGTCGAGCCGAGAGACAGCAGGCTACCGGCCATCGACACCTCCACGTCCTGGCCCAAGCCAGACTCCTCGCGCTCCAACAGGGCGGCCATAACTGCCAGCGCCGCGTGAATCCCCGTATTCACGTAGGCGACATCAGCGCCCATTCGCACCGGGGGACCACCGAATCTGCCCAGGAACCACATCATCCCGGCCGCGCCCTGCACCTCCAACTCGGTGGCCGGTGCGCCACTATCGGGACCGTCACTGCCGTAGGCCGAGACCAGGCAGCGCACGAGTCGCGGGTTGATGGAGTCCAGTCGATCGCGGTCCCACGGAGGGCTCACGCCGGCAGCCACCTCCTGGATGACAACGTCGGCCCCGGCAAACATGCGCTCGACGGCTGCCTCGACCTTCGCGTCATCCAGATCTATCGTGGCCGAGCGCTTCCCCATATTCAGGGCCCGCCAGACAGCGCTTTCGCCGTCGACTTCGGGTCCATAGGTCCTCATGTTGTCGCCGGTTGGTGGCTCGATGCGGACTACGTCAGCGCCAGCGTCGACGAGATGGAGACCGCAGACCGCGCTGGCGATGCCACCGGGCATCTCGACGACTTTCAGGCCGCTCAGGACTGCCATTGGTCACCCTTCGTCTCTCCGGCCAGAAGCGCACGCACCTCATCGCCGTCCGCGCCTGGCTTGTGGGTTCCTGTGATGGGGCCGCATGGGGTCCTGTGGAACCGCCATGGATGGCCGCCGCGCGCAATTGTGCCCCATGCTGTCTCGGCCTTGACCATCATCTCCTGTCCCACGAAGTGCGCGTCCCTGGCAATGTCAAGCCATGTGTTCAGAGGACCACAGGGTATCGAGAGACCCCTGAGGTGCTGAAGCCACCACCATTGCGGTGCCTCTTTCGTCTTCGCCTCGATAATTCCCTGGAGCTCGACGCGGTTCTGGAGTCGTGCAGCGTTACTGACGAATCGAACGTCTTCGGCAAGTTCCTTCATCTCGAGGGCCTCGCAGAGCGAGGCCCAGGTGGCATTGTCTGGAGCCGTGATGTTGACGTAGCGCCCATCGAGGCAGGGAAAGCTCGCGGAAGGCGCTACCGTCGAGCTGGCGCTGCCCTGGCGGGGCGGGTTCGTGCCGGTCGCCGCAAATTCGGCGATCCTGGTCGCCTGGAGAAACATCGAGCCGGCCATGAAGGGCACGTCGATGTGTGATCCTTCGCCGCCGCGCCGCCTTTTAAGGAGACCGAGCAGAGCTCCCTGGGCCACGAGCGACGCCACCGTGGCATCGAGGTGTGCGTAGATGCGTGAGATCTCGGCCGGCCCGCCGGGCTCACCCTGGATGCTGGCCAGCCCCGAGAGAGCCTGGGCGTTGGGATCGGTCGCCGGCCTGTTGGCGTAGGGTCCCGTCCTGCCGTAGCCAGGCACCGAGACGTAAACCAGGACCGGGTTGATCGACGAAGCGTCCTCCCAGCCGAAGCCCAGCTTCTCCATCACACCGGGCAACCGGTTCTCGACGAGAACATCGGCCCGGGCGACCAGCTGTTCGGCGAGAGCGCGACCGTCCGCTTCCCGCAGGTCCAGCGCGATGATCCGCTTCTGCATGTTGGCATTTATGTAGGACGTGCCCATTCCGCCCATCGTCGGCTGGAGATCCATGAAGGCCTCTCCGCTTGGGTTGTCGATCCGAATCACGTCCGCTCCCAGGAACCCGAGGAGGGAACATGCGGTCGGGCCCACAGCCCAGGTCCCCATGTCCAGCACCCTGACGCCGAAAAGCGGTCCCCGTTGTCGTTCAGTCCTGTCGGCGCTTATCACCATCAGACTTCCTTTCCCCCACACCGGGCAAAGCGTCCTTCAACCTATCGACCGCGCTGGCAAGTCCCATGCGAGCTGTGCCGTAAGCGAGCGGAAGCACGCCCAGCGATGGTGGCTCGTCGAGAGCCGCCACCTCCGCAGCGGGGGCGCGAATCTGGGCCTCGAGACAGGCCAGGAACTGCTCCATGAGCTGGACGGAAACGCTTTCGAAGATGCCCTTCCCGAAGCGCGCGAGCCGTCCGCTGAGCTGTACTTCGACCACACTGTCGAGCTGCGTGAGGCTAGGCCCGGCCTCTGACAGCTGGGCCCTGAACGTGGCCCTGGCAGTCGATTTGGTCGAGCTATCGATACCCGACGCGTTCAGCACGGCCGAGTGCGTATCGTCATGCCGCTCGGCGATCGCCAGCTGGCCGCCGAAGCTGGAGTTGATGGGTCCAAGCCGGACACTCATCACTCCTTCGTAGTGGTCGTCGTCGATCTTGCGGGTGATCTGAGCGCCGGGGGCGCACCGGGCGACGCGCTCGACGTCACTGAGCATCCTCCAGACGGCGTCGACATCAGCGTTGACCGTCCCTGAACGTCTGAACTCCATTAGCCGACCTCTTCCGCGTAAGACGCCGCGAGGGACTCGATCGCCTGCTTCACTCCTGCTCTGACGAGGCGTCGACGGTATCCCTCGCTTCCAAAGACATCCGAGAGCGAGGGCTCGACCTCGCGGGCCACGTCCTCTCCAAGGCCTCCGGCGTTCCGGGTGAGGTCGTTCAGCGGGCACCCATGCCAATCGGCCTCGGCTTGCCGTGCTCGAACCGGTCTCGGGCCCACGCCACCCACCGCGATCCGCAGCCATTCACACCTGTCGCCGACAAAGTCAACACCCACGCCGACCGCCGCGATGGCGAGGTCCATCGCCCGCAGCGAGTACTTCTTATAGGAGAACCTTGCGGATGGCGACGGAGCTGTGAAGCTGAATCCGGTAACGATCTCGTCGTCGTCCAGGACGCTCGTGAAATATCCCTGCACGAAGTCATGGATCGAAATGCCGCGGTGTCCCCGTGCACTCACGGCATCAACCTGGGCATCGAGCAGGAGGAGGGCCTGCGGAGGATCGGAGCCAACCTCGGCGTGACAGAGGTTGCCGCCGATAGTCCCCATCGTCCTGACGTGCACCGAGGCGACGCTGCTACAGGCGAGCGGAAGGATAGGTGCGACCTTCCTGAGCTCGGGGCTCACCTCGATAGCTCGCACCGTGGTCATGGCGCCTATCGACGCACCGCCGTTAACTCGGATGTCGGCGAGCCCCGCTATTCGGCCGAGGCTTATCAGGGCGTCGGGCTGTGCCAGCCGCTGGCGCAGAAGCGGGACGAGGGACTGCCCACCCGAAAGCACGCGGGCGCCGGAACCAAGGCGGCTCTTCAGCTCCACAGCTTCTTCGATTGTGTCTGGCGAGAAAAGCTTCACTCCTCGGGCCCCAGAACGGCCTGGACGATTCGCGAGTAATTCCCGCAGCGACAGATGTTGCCCAACAGCACCTCGCGCGCGAACTCCTCACGCCCGAGTCCTGGGTCTGGGGCGGAGCGTCGGACGAAGATGCCTGACATTATGAACCCCGGGATGCAGACACCGCACTGCGCGGCGTCGGCGTCGGCGAAGTCGCGTTGGATCGAGGCATCGCCTCCGGCTACACCCTCGATCGTCTCAACGGTCCGACCGTGGCACTGGGCGGCCAGGAGACAGCAAGCGTGGACGGGCTGACCATCAAGCAGGACGGTGCAGGCGCCGCAGTAGCCTATCTCGCAGCCGGACTTGGTACCGCGCAGCTCACAATAGTCGCGAAGGAACCCGAGAAGCGTGGTATCCGTGGGGACAGCGAACTCACGCTCTCGCTCGTTCACCGTTATGAGCACGGACGAGAGGTCGGCGCGCCCCGTCACAACTCGTCCATCGCGGCGAGGACTCGCTCCGGCGTCATGGGCATCCGGCGCACCGCGGCACCTGTGGCATCGAGAATCGCCGCCGCAATCGCAGGGGCAACCGCGGGCATGCAGGGCGTGCCAACGCCCTTGGGGAGAACCCCGGGCGTCTCGACCAGGACGGTCTCGAGAGGGATCGCTTCCCCGACCCCTGCCACCGAGTACTCCATGAGGTTGCCGTTTACCACGAGGCCATCCTCGATTCTCAGGCCCTCGCGCAGCGCGAACCCGGCAGCCATGGTGACGCCTCCTTCGACCTGCGTCTCACAGATCTCCGGGTTTACCGCACGGCCCACGTCCTGGGTCGCCACATAGCGCCGCAGTGTCGTGATCCCCGTATCCGAATCGACGAGGACTTCGACGAAGTGAGCGGAAAAGACGGGGCGGGGATCCTTGTCCTCGGGTTCGAACGTGGCGTCGGCCCAGGGAAGCTCCGTGCCCAGCTCAAGCTCCCGCCACCGGGCCAGGATGTCCGTCGGGGCCGGAAACTCATCCAGCTCCTCCTCAACAAGCGTCCTGAACGCATCGCAAGCCATCACGACGGCTTCGCCGCCAATGTAGGTGGCCCGGCTGGCTTCCGCGCCCTGGCCCTGCGGCGACGTTCGGGTATCCGCCAGGACCACTCGAACGTCGTCAACTTCGACGCCGAGCTTTTCGGCGACGAGTTGTGCGTAGCTGGTCAGGGTGCCCTGGCCCTTGTCCGGCATGGCTGAAGCGACTTCTATCTTCCCGTCGGCGCACAGGCGCACACGGGCGCTCGACCCCTCATCGGGGTTGACACCTGCTGTCCCCGTGTGGTGCATAGCGATGGCCATTCCCCTGCCGACCCTGCCGGCGATGTCATTACCCGCCGCCTGGCCCCAGCCGAGCACCCTTGCGCCTTCATCCAGGCACCGGTGCAGCGGCTCCACATCCACTTCCGTCCCTCCTACGAGTCGGTATCCCGACTGTAGAAGATTCTTCCGCCGAAGCACGATCGGGTCGAGGCCGAGGCTGTGGGCGATTTCCGTCATCTGAGACTCGACAGCGAAGTGAATCTGGGTAGTGGCCACGGCACGGACGGCCATGCACGGCATCTCGTTCGTCCGGACGACGACACCCTCGTACTGCTGGTCCGGGCAGGGGTAGAGGTCGAACCACTTGGTGCCCATTGACTGGATGACACGAGCACCGAGCCCGTAGGCGCCACCCGCCGCGACGACTCGGGCGCGGCGTCCCGTTATCCGCCCGTCGCGCGTGACGCCGGTGCGAAGAGTCATCTCGGTAGGGTGCCTTGATGAGGTGGATGAGAACACTTCGCTGGGCTGGAACGACAGGCGCATCGGCCGGCCTAGCTTCAGGGCTGCGAGGGTGCACAGCGGCTCCAGCGAGGCGATGATACCGTTCTTTATGCCGTAGGTTGCCCCGCAGGTGCTGCTGACGTGAATCGATTCCGGAGCCACACCCAGCAAGGCGGCAGTCCTATCCCGGGTGTGGAAGGGCGAATCGAGGGTGGTATAGATCGTCACGGTGCCATCAGTTTCGGGGGTTGCGACGCAGGTGACCGGGTCAATGGGGGCGGTAGATTGGCGCGATGTGCTGTATGTCGCCTCGAAGACAATTTCGCTGCGGGCGAGCGCGGCTTCTGAATCCCCCCGCGTCAGCGTCACGGGCGGGGCGATCAGAGATGCCGGGTCCAGCGTGTCCCATGGATGCCCGCCCAGCACAGCCGAAACATCGAACACCGCATCATACTCTTCGTAGTCCGCGATGATCTCGTCGGCGCCTTGCTCCGCCGCGTCGGCGCTCTCGGCAACAACCGCGGCGATCGCTTCACCGGCGAACCCCACCACCTCGGGGAAGATCGTCTGCCCCGCCGGGAGCAGTCGTCCCTGGTACGATCCGGCGCCTTCCGGCAGGTCCTCCCGCGTGAGCACCGCGATCACGCCCGGTATCGCCAGGGCCGCCGATGTATCGATGGAGATGACGCGACCGTGGGAAACCGTTGAGCGCGCAACCCGGCAGTGCAGCATGCCAGGCAGCGCGATGTCGCCTGCGAAGACCGCAGTGCCGTCGACCTTGGCTTGAGCGTCCAGCCTGGCAAGACGACGCGAAGCGGGAAGACTAACCATTGCTTCCGACGCCGGCTGCAGCGCCAGCGCTGCCCAGCGCGACGCGAGCCAGCGACTCGAGTTTCTCGACGCGCCCACCGGACATGAGAGTCATTGTTATCTCGTCCGGACCCAGCTCCATGAGATCGTGGAGCCTCTGCCTGCACTCCGACTCATCGCCCGCAATGGCGAGGAGCTTGACCAGATCCTCGGGGATGAGATCGCCGACGGGGTCATCGGCGGCGAGGTGCTTGGCCGGGTCGTGATTCTCCCGAACGGCCTTGATAACGTCGGCGTACTCAGCCGGAATGTCGCCTTCCGGGTCGCCCTCGATGAGGGATCCGATCACCGACGGCTTCAGGACGTCCACCCCCTTGCGATCCGCCGTATCCACAGCCACGTTAACCAGCACGTTGATCTGGATGCTGTCTGGATCCCTGCCGGCCTTCTCGGCTCCTGCTCGCACCTGTCCAACCTTCCTATCGAAGATCTCGGGGCGGCTGGCGCCAGCGATCCAGGCGCCATCAGCGACCTCACCAGCCAGCGCAAGCATGCGTGGTCCGCGAGCCGCCAGGTAGATCGGCACGCGGCGGTCAGCCGAGGCGACCCGGTAGCTGTGTTCGGATTCAGGATCGGCCGGCTGTCCGTTGAGGAGTCTGCCTATGGCGAGGATCTCCTTACGAAGGTCGTCGATTCGACGAGACCTCTCGCCGAGCGTCTCGACAAGCGCTGGACCTCCCCCGCCAAGACCAAGTACAGCACGCCCTCCACTGACCTGGTCGAGCGTGGCGATGGCGTTGGCGATAACGCTGGGATGGCGGACGATTGTGTTCGAAACGCCGGGGCCCAATCGTAGCTTGGTCGTCTCGAGGGAGGCCACCGCCAGGGCCATATAGGCATCTTTGGTCATCAACGGATTGTCCTGGAGCCAGAGGCTGTAGAACCCGTGTTCCTCCATCTGCCGTGCCAGGTCGGCGATTCGGGAAAGCGGCTCGCGCCGCCCCACCCCCATAGCGATGTTGAACTTAGTCACCCCTCGTGCACCTCCATCAACGTCCGTCGAACCGCGGTTGTCGTCCCTGGGCAAAGGCTTCACGGCCCTCCTTACGGTCGCGCGTATCTTTGAGCAGGGTCGCTACGTAGCGGTCGATCTGCGGCTCCCGTGCGCGCATAGTGGACCTCACCGTCTCCTTGCAGGCGCTCAACGACAGCGGTGCCAGCTGGGAAATCTCGCGAGCGGTCTCCTCGACCGTCTTGAGCAAATCGGCGTGTCGTACGGCCGATGTCACCAGACCCATCTCCACCGCCTCGGACGCCCCGATCCTTCGGCCCGTCAGCAACAGGCTCATCGCCTTGGTGTAGGGGATCTGCTGGGCCAGCAGGCCCGCTGCCCCCCCGCCGGGAAAGCCGCCGATTCGCACCTCGCTCAGCTGGAAGGTCGCCTTATCGAGAGAAGCGATGCGGATATCACTGTTGAGCAACAGGAGCATCCCCCCGGCGATGCAGTGGCCGTTCACGGCTGTGATCACGGGCTTGCGGATCGAACCCAGGATCTCGAACGGAGTCGGAGCCTGGTAGTTCCACGCTGACGCCACGCCGTCGGAGCCGGAACCAGCCGCCAGGGGACGCTTGAGATCGGCTCCCGTACAGAACGCCCGGTCCCCCGTCCCAACAATCACCATCACCCGCGAAAGGTCGTCTTCGGCGAAGCGCACGAATGCCTGCTTCATTGCCCGGAGCATCTCATCGTCGAAGGCGTTGAGGACGTGGGGCCGGTTGAGCGTTATGAACGCCACGCCGTCGCGATCTTCGTAAAGCACGGTGTCACCGCTCGCGTTGTCAGTCAGTGCTTCCTGGCCTCGTCCCGCCATCTGGTCTGTTGTCACCTCCGAGTCGCTCAGGAGCCCTTACGCTCGACGAGCTCGATCAGGACGCCGGACGTCGACTTCGGGTGGACGAAAGCCAGATTGGTGTCGGGGGTCAGTTCGTCCGGTGCGCTGCCACCACCGACCGGCTGGGCGATGATGACCTCCACGCCGCGCTCCTTGAGCCCCTTTACGGTTTCACGGAGGTTGTCTGTTTCCAGCCGGATCTGGTAAACGCCAGAGCCCTCTCGATCCAGGAACCGGCGCACCGGACCATCGCCCTCGGCATCAAGCAGCTCGATGAACGTCTGGCCGTCGCGACCGATATTGGCGAAACGCAGCCCGTAGCCGCGTTTCCCCTGGTGGATCTCACCTATCAGGTCGAGGCCGAGGCCCTCGGTATAGTCGGCCAGGGCATCCTCGATACGTGGCACCGCCACCGACACGCAGGCTAGACGAGTGAACATCAGATCTCCTTCGCGCTACTTATTGACTCTCTCCGCGCCCTGGGGCGGGGCGAAAATGGGGCAGGCTTATGTCATCAGTGGCACGCTCGAAGGTAACTTCGAGCGGCATACCGGAGTAGAGTTCCTGATCGCTGCAATCGACAAGGTTAGTCATATAGAACGGCCCCTCGTCGAGCTCCACGATCGCGATGTTGTAGGGGATGTCCGTTTCGAAGGCTGGATGATACAGGCGATGCATCACGATCCACGAGAACAGTCTGCCCTTACCCGAAGCATCCACCCAGCGCATTGAAGGGCGGTTTGAACTGCACTGCGTGCAGAGGGTGGCCGGGTAGTAGTTCCGGCCGCAATCGTCACAGCGATAAAGCACAAACCTGCCCTCGCGGGCGGCGGACCAGAAGCCGGCGGATACCGCGTCGATCGACGGAAGAGGCTTGGCGTAGACGACGTCCGCGGTCATCGGACCCCCAGCACGGCGTTGGCGAAGGCAGGTGACCCGGCCTGGGTGCCCCCCGAGCCGGTGACGAGTGCGAGACGCGCTCCCTCGACCTGCGTGGCGCCGCCCTCACCCCAGAGCTGACGGGCACCCTCGACCAGTGGCCCGTAACCCTGGAGGTAGCCCCAGGCAAGATGACCCCCGTGCGTGTTAGCCGGTATGGTCCCGCCGAGGCTGGCATGCCCGGCCTTGATGAACTCGCTGGCTTCCCCTGGGCCGCACCAGCCGTAGGCTTCGAGGTGCATGAGCGGGTAGATGCTGAACGGGTCGTAGAGCTCTGCCACGTCGATATCCGAGATACTCACGCCGGCCTGCCCAAAGGCTGTCTCCCGGGCTGCTGTCGAGACGGTGCCGAGGTCAGAGGTGTAGTCCGAGCTGCCACGCGTTGCCGAACGCGCCGTGTGCGACATACCGGCGCCCATAACGACAACCGGTTTCTTGCGCAGGTCGGCGGCAGCGTCCGCGGTCGTGATAACGAAGGCAGCGGCGCCGTCGTTGACGAGGCAGTAGTCATCTCTGCGGAGCGGCTCAGCGACCCAGGGCGAAGCGCGATGATCCTCGAGCGTCAGTGGGCGGTCGTGAAACACAGCGTCCGGGCGCTTGTTGGCGTGCTCACGCTGGCGGATAGCCGGCCAGGCCAGAGCGTCCGTGTCGAGCGCGTACGTCGCAAGGTAGTGGCGGGCTCGCATGGCGTTGCGGGCACCGGGACTAAACATCCCCCACACGCTTTCATGCCCCTGCTCCTCGTTGCTCTGACCGATGAGTACGCGCGAGCTTCGAGCCTTCGTGGCGATAACACTAATTACGTAAGAGGCCTGCTTCTGGTGGAGGATGCCGGCGGCGACGAGAATCGACGCAATCGCCGTTGCGCCGCCGCTCTGCAGTTCGAGGAAGCAGTCGGCGGGCAAGCCCAGGCGACGGACTGCCTCGCCGACGGCCCCGACGCCAACGCCTGGCTGGTAGACCACAGCGCCAATGTCGTCGCGGCGCAGACCGGCATCCTCAATAGCCGCCAGCATGGCGTCGCAGGCGAGCATTGCCCCGCTCTCGTCCGGGAGGGTCCCGAGCCGGGTGACGCCGGCGCCAACCAGGGCTACTCGTGCTTGTTTTTCCACGGCTCCCCCCCGGCAATGAGATTCCGTCGTTGGCCGATGTCTCGGTAAGACCGAATCGACTGCCCGAATCAGAGTCTAAGTATTGTATACTGCATGCTGTATTCCGAGTGCAAGAGTTGCCGGTTAAGAATTGTTGAAACGTGAGGAGGCATCTTTGGATTACCATCTCATACAGAATTCATAGAGACGGAGTCCCCTCGAGAGCCTATGGTGTCACGCTACGAACCGGCCTTGGATGTGGATGATCAGCCCGGCTGGTCAGACGCTTTGTCCTCAACCATCTCGGCGAGACCTGCCCTGGCTGAGCAGGTAGCCGAGGCTCTCTACAAAGCGATTGTCGGCGGACATATCCCGGAGAACACGAAGCTCAGCGAGGCTGTTCTGGCCAAAAGCTTTGGCGTTAGCAGGACACCGATCCGAGAGGCACTGCGTCAGCTAGCCGGAGAGGGGTTGCTGCGCTTCGACAAAGGCAAGGGCGCCACCATACCCGCGGTCAGCCTGCAGGAAGTGATCGACGCCTACCAAGTCCGAACTGAGCTCTTCTCTCTTGCCGCCCGACTGGCGGCGCAGCGCGCCACCGACGACGAGTGCGCTGCACTCGACCATTCCTACGACCGCCTGCGCGAGCTCGCTGTCGGTAATGACGCGGACGACTACTTCTGGGGGCTTGTCGACTTCTACGCCATCCTGGTTCGCATGTCGCGCAATTCCGTCGTGATGGACTGGCTGCAGAATCGCAGCCAGATCGCTCGCCTGGCGGAAAGGGTCGGCATCGTCTCACTCCTCATGCCAGGCAGCATCGATGCCTCGCGGACGTCGAGCGAAGCGCTACTGGAAGCCATCAAGGCGCGCGACGCAAGGACCGCTGAGCGCGTGGTGAGGGGGACACTGACACGGACCCTCGAGATGACCACTCCTCTTCTCGATGCCCACGGCTGGCCGCAGGCTCCATCGATCCGGGGCGTCGATCACCACTCAGACAGCATCGACTAGACACCCTTATTGTCTGGCAGGCCGCCTTTATGAGAGGTGCCCCTCCTCTCGGTCGCCGCTTCGAGGCACGACCGGTACGGCGAAGGCGGCAAACGCCCGCTACCGTTGCCACGAGGAGCAGCGCGGCGGTCGCCGACAGGGCCAGGCCCGCTCCAGCGTGGTCCGCGCGATGAGCCCGACAGCGGGACCGGCGATGACGAATCCCACATCTGCCGCAAGAGACCTGTAGATTTCATGCGACACCACCCGCGGCGCGCCCGGCGATGCAAACGCGAGGCCGGTAATGACGCTGCTGGGCACAAATTACCGCCTAGGTGTACTGAGCACAGAGGTTGGTGACAGCCCGGGTGAATGAAAGGGGCCTCCGACGGAACGTGTGATTGTACGAATCACCGTCCGAGGAGG
>WHTO01000060.1:12347-15852 GCA_009377665.1 Dehalococcoidia bacterium | reverse complement strand
GATTTCGCTGGACCAGGGCCTCGCGCTCGAAGACATGTTCTCGCTGCGCGTCTGGGCCACGGAAGACGCCCGCGAGGGCCCGCTCGCTTTCGCTCAGAAGCGGAAGCCGCAGTACAAGGGCGGCTGAGTTGGGGCGAGGATATCTCCCCATCGAAGAACACGGGATCATCGGCGACCTGCACACGGTAGCGCTCGTCGGGACCGACGGCACCATCGACTGGTGCTGCATGCCCCGTTTCGACGGCCCCGCCGTCTTCGCGTCGATCCTCGACGATGAGAAGGGCGGCTACTTCGCGGTCCGCAGCGAGGGGACTACGACGAAGCAGCTGTATCTCCCCGACTCCAACATCCTGATGACGCGCTACCTCGGTGCGTCAACCGTGGGCGAGGTCGTGGACTTCATGGTGCCTTACGTGCACGGCGTACCAGCCCAGCACGGGCACCCGATCGTACGCCGCGTCCACGCCGTGCGCGGGCGCGTGCCCTTCGAGATCCGCTGTCAGCCCTCGTTCGACTTCGCCCGGATGCCGCATCGGGTGAACATCGTACCCGGCGTCGGCGCCGTCTTCGAATCGGCGTCAGGGAATATCGTGTTGCGGACAACCGTGCCCCTCGAGACCGATGGTACGGCTGTCACAGCACAGTTCGTTTTGGAACCGGGGGAATGGGTCGACCTCTTTCTCGACTGGGACGGCGAGGTACGGCCGGTCCGCGAAGGCGAAGCTACCGCCCTGTTCGACACCACACTCGAGTACTGGCACCGCTGGATCCGGCGCTCCCGTTACCAGGGGCGCTGGAGGGAGATGGTGGAGCGCTCTGCTCTTTGTCTTAAGCTGCTGGTCTACGCGCCGACGGGGGCGCTCGTGGCGGCCCCCACAACGTCGCTGCCGGAGCAGCTGGGCGGCCCACGTAACTGGGACTATCGCTACACCTGGATTCGCGACGCCGCCTTCACCCTTTACGGCCTGATGAGACTCGGCTTCACCGAAGAAGCCGCTGCCTTTATGGACTGGCTCGAAGCCCGCTGTCGCGAGACGCCGGAGGGGGAGGGGCTGCAAGTCATGTACGGCGTCGACGGGTCGCGCGATATGCCAGAACAGATCCTTGACCACCTGGACGGGTACAAGGGCTCGAAGCCCGTCCGGATCGGCAACGGCGCTGCGAAGCAACTGCAGCTTGACATCTACGGCGAGCTGATGGATTCGGTCTATCTGTACAACAAGGGCGGCGCGCCGATCTCTTTTGAACTCTGGGTTGCGCTCTCGCGCCAGCTCGACTGGCTGGCGCGAAACTGGCAGGAGCCGGACGAGGGTATCTGGGAAACGCGCGGCGGGCGCCAGCGCTTCACCTACTCCGCGATGATGACCTGGGTCGCTTTCGAGCGGGCGCAGCGGATCGAACGTCACCGGGGATTGCCAGCGCCCGAGGATCTGTGGGGAACGCTGGCCGACAAAGCCTACATGGAGGTCCAGGAGAAGGGCTGGGACGAAGAACGTCGGGCCTACGTGCAGGCCTACGGCTCGAAGCGCCTCGACGCCTCGCTCCTGATCCTTCCCCTGGTCAAGTTCGTGGGGCCTACCGACCCACGCTTCCTCTCCACGCTGGATCAGATCAGCAAGGAACTGGTGATCGATAGCCTGGTGATGCGCTACGAGGGCGACGGTTGGGACGGGTTAGAGGGCCAGGAGGGCACGTTCAGCCTCTGTTCGTTCTGGTATGTCGAAGCGCTCACCAGGGCCGGCAGGGTCAGCGAAGCGCGGCTCGTCTTTGAAAAGATGCTGACCTACGCCAACCACGCGGGCCTGTACGCGGAGGAGATAGGGCCGGCGGGGCAGGCGCTGGGCAACTTCCCGCAGGCATTCACGCACCTCGCCCTGATCAGCGCCGCCTTCAACCTCGACAGGGCGATGAGCGGCGCGCGTTAGTTCTGGGGGGCCGACGGGGGGGGTCAGGCTCTCCACCAGCGGAAGATGCCGTCCTCGCCCCGCTCCTTCCTCACCTGGCCGAGCTCGTCGAGGTACTCGAGGTGGGCGAGAGTCTCACCAACCGCGGCGCGCTGCATGAACGGCTCGAATTCCTCGAGCCGCCCGGTGGCCCAGACGACCCGACCGGCGACCTCGAAGGCTGACGAGCCGCCCTCGCCCACGCACCTGACCATCTCCTCGAGGCGCTCCTCGTGGTGGACCCGGATCTCGGTGATTCGCTTCTTAAGCTCCTTGATGTCGAACTCATGGGCCGGGAGGACGTGGTCGACATCGAGCGCCTCCACGATGGTCAGCGAGCGCATGTAGTCGCCGAGGGGATTCTCGGCGGACTGGGCGTGGATCGAGACGTTGGGGGTGATGGTGGGCAGGATGTGATCGCCGCTGAGGAGGATCTTGCGGTTCGGCTCGTAGAGACAGATGTGGCCGGGCGCGTGTCCGGGGGTCCAGACCACCTCGAAGTCGAAGTCGCCGACCTTGATGGCTTCGCCACCCTTCAACTTCACATCGGGCTCGGTGGCGTAGACCTTATCCAGCATGCCCAGCGATCCGGTCGCCATCTTGTCCGAGCGCTCGGCCGGTACACCATGGTGAATCATGAACTGCTTCATGTCGGCAACCAGGTGGTCCGGCTCGAGGTAACGGCTGCCGATGAACTCGGCTTCCTTCTCGTGCATAAGGACGGTGCAGCCTGACTCTTCTCGAACTCGACCGGTAAGCCCGAAGTGATCCGGATGGGCGTGCGTCAGGGCGAGCTGGCTGACATCGGCAATCGAGAGGTCGTGATCCTTGAGGCTCTGCTGGAGGGCATCGTGGGCCACGTCGGTGTTCCAGCCGTTGTCGACCAGGAGCGTCTCACCGTTGCTTGAGACTGCATAGGGAAGGACGTAGGGAAGCGTCTTTATCCAGCGCGGCTTGGAGCCGAGATCCGCCCGCCACTTTCTTGCTTCCTCGTACGAGACCTTGGGAAATGGCGTGATCAGCTGGTAAACGCCTTCGAGCACTTGCATGCCGTGATCCTTCCTGAGCGGGCTAGCCTTCGCCTGGATAGGCTGCCCTCAAATCATACGGTTGGGGGATGGCAGTCGCAGGACGGCCACGCGCGGCCCCGAGCGTGTTCTAGACTGCGCTTGTCAGCGTCATGGTTTCGGCTGCTCTCCATCTGAAGGTCAATCTCTACGCCGTCCTACGTGAGCGTCTGGGCGGCGATGTCGTCTCGATAGACGTCGCAGGGGGCGCCACCGTGCTTGACCTGCGCGATGCCCTTCACCGCCGTTATCCCGCTCACGCCGAGATCCTCAGGAAGTGCGCGGTCGCCGTGGACGAGGAGTACGCCGCCGGCCACGAAGTGCTCAACGAGCGCTCGACCGTGGCACTGATCCCCCCGGTGAGCGGCGGCTCGGGGCTGATTGTCCTCACGCCGGATCCCCTCGACGTGGACGCTGCCCGCAATGCCGTCCAGAACGACGAGGACGGGGCCGTGTGCATCTTCCTCGGCGTCGTGAGGAACCACAACGACGGTA
>WHTO01000060.1:4868-12337 GCA_009377665.1 Dehalococcoidia bacterium | reverse complement strand
CGGTCTCGCACCTGGAGTACGATGCCTACGCCCAGATGGCAGAGAAGCAGATGGCGGTCATCGCCCACGAGACAGAACAGCGTTTCGCCGTGGATCGCGTCGCCCTGCATCACCGCACGGGGAGACTCGAGGTGGGAGAGATCAGCCTGGTCGCCGCCGTCTCCGCCCATCACCGAGGAGACGCGTTCGAAGCATGCCACTGGGCCGTGGACGAGCTGAAGGCCCGTGTCCCCATCTGGAAGAAGGAATCGGGGCCTCCGGGCGAGGCCTGGATCGAGGGCACCCCGGTCCGAAGCTCTTAGCCGGCGTATACTTTCGGCCATGGCGCTGAACCTGGCACCGCTTCTTTCTGGAGCCGTCGACCTCCTCTACCCTCCTCGTTGTTTCGGCTGCAGCAGGGAGGGATCGTTCGTCTGTTCGCGCTGCCGCGGCAGGCTGGAGCCGGCTGCGGAACCGCGCTGCGACCTGTGCTGGGCGCCGGCGGCCGCCGGGCCCAGCCATCACTGTCTCTCGACGTGGTCGCTGAGCGGCATACGCTCAGCATTCGTCCACACCGAGGTTGCCCGCTCGGCGGCGATCCAGTTGAAGTACGGCGGCGTCCGGGCCGCCGCAGGAGAACTCGGGCACCTGCTGGCCGAGGCGCAGCCGGATTGGCCGTCCGAGGCCGACGTGGTTGTCCCCGTCCCTCTGCATCGATGGCGCCGCGTGCGCCGCGGGTATAACCAGGCGGAACTGCTGGCCAGGTCTTACGCACGGGAGGTCGGCCTGCCGCTCGATTCGTCGCTCCTGCTGCGTACGCGCCGCACCCGGCAGCACGCCGCCGGGCTCAGTCGGGCCGAGCGGTTGAACAACGTCGCGGGCGCCTTCCGCGTGGGGAAGGGAGCCGAGATCGAAGGCAAGCGGATCATCCTGATCGACGACGTGGTGACGACAGCGGCGACGATGAGTGCCTGCGCGGTGGCCCTCAAAGCCGCGGGCTGCGACGAGGTCCACGGGCTGTCGTTGACGCGCAACGACCTGGGCGCGAGCGGAGTCAGGGACGCATAATGACCTTGGCCTCAGTTGGCTCCCCATTCTTCTAAGGACCGGACATTGAGAGATCGACTCCAACAGCAAGACCGCGAGGTCGCGGCCTCGATCGCCCGCGAGGAGAACCGCCAGCGAACCGCGCTGGAGATGATCGCGTCGGAGAACTACACCAGTGATGCGGTCATCGCCGCGGTCGGAACCGTCCTCACCAACAAATACGCCGAGGGTTATCCCGGGAAGCGCTACTACGGCGGGTGCGAGTTCGTGGATGAGGTCGAGGAGCTTGCGAGAGGCCGGGCGAAGCAGCTCTTCGGCGCCGAGCACGCCAATGTGCAGCCCAACAGCGGCGCCGAGGCCAACCTGGCCGCCTACTACGCGCTTCTTGATTACGGCGACACAGCGATGGGCCTCAACCTGGACCAGGGCGGGCACCTGACACACGGGCGCAACATCAACTTCTCGGGCCGGATGTACAAGTTCGTGCACTACGGCGTCGACCGCGAGAGCGAGCAGATCGACTACGACCAGATGGCGGAGCTCGCCCGCGAGCACAAGCCACGCATCATCGTCACGGGGGCGACAGCCTATCCCCGGATCATCGACTTCGCGCGGGCGAAGGAGATCGCCGACAGCGTTGGCGCCTATCTGATGGCGGACATCGCTCACATCGCTGGGCTTGTGGCGACGAACCTTCACCCCTCGCCGGTGCCGCACGCGGATGTCGTTACGACGACCACTCACAAGACCCTGAGGGGCCCGCGAGGCGGCATGATCCTGAGCCGCGCCGAGCATGCCCCGGCCATCGACAAGGCCGTTTTCCCGGGCATCCAGGGTGGGCCGCACATGCACACGATCGCCGGCAAGGCGGTCTGCCTGGGCGAGGCGATGACACCCGAGTTCGCAGACTACTCGCGGCGCACGGTGGACAACGCCCGCTCGCTGGCGGAGGCTCTGCAGGGCCACGGCCTGCGTATCGTATCGGGTGGCACCGACAACCATCTCCTGCTGGTCGACGTCGGCGTGAAGGGGCTGACGGGAAAGGTGGCTGAGAAGGCGCTGAACAGCGCCGGCATCGTGGTCAACAAGAACACGATCCCCTACGACCCGAAGCCGCCGCTCGTCACGAGCGGCATCCGCATCGGTACGCCGGCGCTGACCACGCGCGGCTTTGGGCGGGATGAGATGAAGCGAATCGCGGGCTTGATCTCGCGAGTCCTGGGTAGCGTGGACGACGAGAGCACGGTCGCGGCCGTCCGCGAGGAGGTCAGACAGCTGGCGTCCTCCTATCCCGTGCCGGGATTGCCCGATCCCGTAGCCGTAGCCTGATACCTGGGCGCATAGCAGGCCCGTTGGGGATGGGCTAACATCGATCAGTCGCCGTAGAGGCGACGTTTTTGGAGGTTCTATTGCGCGAGTACGAACTCGCAGTTGTGATCAGGCCCGACCTGGGCGAGGAAGAATTGCCGGAGGCGCTGGAGCGCGTCCGTCGGCTCGTAACCAGCCGCGGCGGAGAGATCGTCAAGGAAGATCAGTGGGGGAAACGCCGCCTGGCCTACCCAATCGGCAAGCACCTGGAGGGTAACTACCTGATCTCCGAGGTGAAGCTGCCGCCCGAGCGCATCAAGGACATCGAGTCTGGGCTTCATATCTCCGAAGAGGTCCTGCGCCACATCCTGATCCGCAAGGACGATTGACATTAATACCCCCACGAGGTGCGCGATGGCAGCGAACGGGCAGCCGCAAGGGACGAACAGCGTTCTCACTGGTGCTGCCCCGAAGGTCGTTGCCGGCGGGAGGACGTAGCGTGGCTGGCTCGTTGAACAAGGTCATGATCATCGGCAACCTCGGAGCCGACCCCGAGATGAAGTACACGGCCGAGGGCAAAGCTATGACGACCTTCCGAGTCGCCGTGTCCCGCAACGTCGGTGCGATGGATGACCGCCGCGAGGAAACCGAGTGGTTCAGCATCGTCACCTGGGACAAGCTCGCCGAGCAATGCGCTGAGCACCTCCTCAAGGGCCGAAAGGTCTACGTGGAAGGGCGCCTGCAAACCCGCCAGTGGGATGGGCAGGACGGGCAGCGCCACTACAAGACAGAGATCGTGGGCAACACGGTGCTGTTCCTCGACCGGGCGCCGCAGGCGGCCAGGGCCGGCGTTGCCTACGGCGACCACGACGCCGCCGACCATGGTGCGGTCCCCATCGACCCCAACGACCTGCCGTTCGAGTAGTCGTCCGCTCACGACCGCGGGCCGGCACTCTTAACCGGCTTCGGAGCACTCGCTGCAAGGCCTCGCTGTTTGAGGGAAGGGTGGCGCGCTGATACGCTCAATGGGGCCGCTGCCGGCGACCCATCGATACACGACGAAGGAACCGAATGGTACAGGAACAGGGAACGTCTCCAGCATTCAGCGCGGCGGCACCGGCCCAACAGGAAGGATCCCAGGGCCAGGGTCGTCCAGGTGGGCGTCCGCGCGGCCGCTACATCCCCCGGCGCAGAGCCTGTCAGTTTTGCGTGGACAAGGTCCAGCACATTGACTACAAAGATATCTCCAGGCTGCGCCGTTTCGTGTCGGAGCGCGGCAAGATAGAGCCGCGGCGCAAGACGAGCACCTGTGCCCGTCATCAGCGCAGGCTGGCCGAGGCCATGAAGATAGCGCGCCACCTGGCGCTGATCCCCTACACCGCCGAGCACGTCCGAGTCTCCGGCTTCTTCCCGCCCCGGGGCTAAGCGAACCACGACACCGTCGTTGCGTCGCTCGGGGCGACCAACTAGCTTCCAGAGGACACCGACCAATGGCCCGCCGAAACCGATCCGCTGCCGGCCCTCCCAAGGCGCCCACGACGCCGCGTCCCCGCGCCGACCGGGGCTCAGCCCCGGTGGAGTATGGCGAGGGCACGCGCCTGATCCTGGTGGGCGGCGTGGCCATCCTGGCGATCGCTGTCATCGGGGTCATCGGCTACCTGCTGGTGCGCTCGCTGTTCCCCTCGAACCCCGTCGTGCTGCGCGTCGGCGACGAGGACATTCGCCTCAACTACTACGCGGCGCGGCTGGAGACCTTCCTTGTCCAGCAGGGCGGACTGACAGACATCAACCAGGTCCTGCCCATCGCCAACATCCTGCTCCAGGACATCGCCCAGGAGGAGATCATTCTGCAATCGCTGGACGAAGCCGGTGTCGAGGTGACGGATGACGATGTGCAGATAGAGATTGAGCGGCGCATCGGAGTGACCGAGGAGGAGGACTTTGCGCGCTACCGGCAGGGCCTGATCGATGAGCTTGACCGGGCGAGCCTGAACGAAGACCAGTACCGCCACCTCGTGTCGGCCGAGCTGGCCCGGACGCGCATGCAGGATACCTTCCAGCAGGAGCAGGTCCAGGAGACCGTCATCCCGTTCCTGCCACCCCTGTCGTTCGGGCCGCACGCCAGCTTCAATCAGCTCAATTTGGGCACCGAGGAAGAGGCGGCAGACGCTCGTCAGCGGTTGCTGGATGGTGAAGATTTCACGACGGTCGCGTTGGAGCTTGACCCGGCAGCGGTGCCACCGGAGAGCGGCTCTCCGTTCCAGCCCGTCTTCATCCTTGACCAGGCGGTACAGGACGCCATCGAGACGCTGGAAGCCGAGGCGATCTCGGATGTCCTGGAGACATCACTGGGTTTCAGCGTTGTCCAGTTGATCGACAAGGGCCCGCACCTCCTTTCGGAGGGCGACCACGCGGGCATTGCCCAGTCGCGCTTCGACGAGTTCCTGGAGGAGCGACGCGAGGCCATCGGCGTGGAAGAGGATCTGAGCGACAGCGAGATCGTTGACGCCTTCGAGAAGGCGGCTTGATGAAGCGCTCGTCCATTGGTGTCGGGCTGTTCGGTCTCGGCACCGTGGGTTCGGGGGTGGCGCGCATCCTCCTTGAGCGCGCCGAGACCTATGCCGAACGCGTGGGTACTCCCCTAGTCCTCAGGCGGGTCGTCGTGCGCCAACTCGAGAAGCCCCGCATGGTCGAGCTGCCGGCGGGACTGCTGGTGACCGACCCGAACGCGGTGCTTGAGGACGACTCTATCGATATTGCCGTCGAGGTGATGGGAGGGCTGGAGCCCGCCTATACGTTGATTCGCAACGCGCTGTCCAGGGGCAAGTTCGTGGTGACCGCCAACAAAGAGGTGCTGGCGCAGCACGGTCCCGAGCTCCTCGCCCTGGCCCAGGACAACGGCGTGGACCTGCTGTTCGAAGCCAGCGTCGGCGGGGGCATCCCTCTTATCGCGCCGCTCAAGCGCGACCTGCTGGCCAACGAGATCGTCGGGCTCTCGGCGATCATCAACGGCACGACCAACTACATCCTGACGCGGATGACCAACGATGGCCTTGGCCTCGACGAGGCGCTGCGACAGGCACAGAAGCTCGGCTACGCCGAGGCCGATCCCTCGTACGACGTTGAGGGCACGGACGCCGCGTTCAAGCTGGCGATCATGGCGAGCCTCGCTTTCCGGACGGAGATCCCGCCGCAGCGGGTTTACCGTGAGGGGATCACCAGGCTGGCGCCGAATGATTTTCGCTATGCGGCGGAACTCGGCTACGCGATCAAGCTGCTGGCAATCAGCCGGCGGGACGAGGGCCGAATCTGGGCCAGGGTGCACCCGGCATTCATCCCGGCCAACGAGTTGCTCGCCAAGGTTGATGGCGTGCACAACGCCGTGCAGATCGACGGCGACCTGACGGGTAAAGTCCTGTTCCAGGGGCAGGGCGCCGGATCGCTACCGACATCATCGACTGCGCGCACGACATCGCCCTGGGTATTGCGCAGCAGCCTCCGTGGCGCGTTACGCCCGACGCCGCCATCGGCGACATCGACGACCTCTTGACTCGCTACTACATACGCCTGACGGTGGCGGATCGCCCCGGCGTCTTCGCCGAGATCGCCGCCCAGCTTGGAGCCAACCGGATCAGCATCGCGTCGGTGATCCAGAAGGAGGCCGACGAAAGCGCGGGTTCGGCGGAGGTCGTGATCATGACTCACCGCGCCAGGGAGTCCGACATGCGTAAGACAATCGAGGCTTTCGAGTCGCTGGTCTCGGTGCATGAGGTCAGCAACTGGATCAGGGTCGAAGGCTGATGTCCCGGGACCCCAGGGAGCTTTTCGAGGAGGGCACCGCCGGCGACCGCGTCGGCTGGATGGAGCTGCAGCTGCGGCGGGCGCGCGACAAGGTTTCCCAGCTGGAGGCCATCGTCGCCGAGAGCAACCGCCAGATACGAAACTTCACCGAGCGGGTCAACGAGATGGAAGCATCCATCCAGTCGTTCACGACCCAGATTGAGCTGACGCGCCAGGTCCACCTCGTAATCGGCCGCTTGAAGGAGCAGCTTACAAAGGTCGAGGAGAGCCAGGACGTAGTCGTCAGGCAGATGCGGGACGCCGGGAAGCTGCGCGAAGCGCGGGCCAAAGCAGACCTGCAGGAACGGGCGCTGCTCATGAAACGGATCGAGGAGCTCGAACGCCACGTCCAGGCCTTTGACTCAAGAGTGTCGCGAAACACGGACTACGAGCGCAAAGCCAACGAGCGGATGGACCTGCTGCAGCGGGACCTCGAAGGGTCGCGGAGGGACCTGGCCAGCGAAGGCGAGCGCACGAGGGTGCAACTGGAGCGCTTCCGCCGGCTGGAAGAGCAGATGACCCAGTTCGGCGAGCTGCGTTCGTCGGCGCAGGACCTGCTGCACAAGGCTGAGGTGAGAGAGGTCGAGCAGGCGCGCGCGGACGGGCGCATCGCCGAGCTGGAGCAGCAGATCGAGGAAATGAGGCGCAGCCTGCCGGCCATCTCCGACCGTGCCGGCAAGGTTGAGAACACCATGGGCGGATTCGTGGAGCGCATGGCGGCTGTCGAGGGCGTTGTCGACGAGGGCCGCAAGGGCCTGCTCGAGCGCCTGCTGCGCTTCGCCGAAACGCAGGAGCAGCTGCGGAGGCGTCAGATCGACGACCTGCAGCGCGAGATCCGCGAGTTGCGGCGCTACTCCGCGAGGCTGCGTGAGGACTGACACCCGCGCCCCGATGTTAGGGGGCGTCCTCGAGCGCTACCGTGAGAGGCTGCCACTGTCCGCAGCAACCCCTCTCCTCAACCTGGGCGAGGGCAGTACGCCGCTGGTGCGCGCACGCCGGCTGGCTGAGCGCGTGCCGGGGGCCGAACTCTACTTCAAGCTGGAGAGCTGCAACCCGACCGGGTCGTTCAAGGACCGCGGTATGGTGGTCGCGGCCGCCAAGGCGGCTGAAGAGGGCGCCGAGGCCGTGCTCTGCGCCTCGACCGGCAACACCAGCGCCGCCGCCGCGGCTTACGCCGCACACGCCGGGTTGCGGGTCATAGTGCTGGTGCCCAACGGGCGCATCGCGCCGGGAAAGATGGCGCAGGCCGTCGTCTACGGGGCGCGCATCGTCGCCGTCGATGGCAACTTCGACCA
>WHTO01000060.1:0-4827 GCA_009377665.1 Dehalococcoidia bacterium | reverse complement strand
GGCCCTGGGCCTGGCCCGCCAGATCGCCTCGCGGCACGCGATTACGCTGGTCAACTCGGTCAATCCTCACCGCATCGAGGGCCAGAAGACGGCGGCGTTTGAGATCGCCGACGCCCTCGGCGACGCGCCGGACTTTCTCTGCATTCCGGTCGGCAACGCCGGCAACATCACGGCCTACTGGAAGGGCTTCAGCGAGTACTATCGCGACGAGCTGACCAGCCGGCGCCCGGCGATGCTGGGCTTCCAGGCCGCGGGTGCGGCGCCCATCGTCCAGGGCTTCCCGGTCAGCGACCCGGAGACGGTGGCGACCGCCATCAGGATCGGCAACCCGGCGAGCTGGGAGGGCGCGACAGCAGCGCGCGACGAGTCGGGTGGGTCGATCTCGGCCGTAAGGGACGACGAGATTCTCGAGGCGTACCACCTGCTCGCCTCGGAGGAGGGGATTTTCGCCGAGCCGGCTTCGGCGGCATCGTTCGCGGGGCTGCTGAAGCTATCGGCGGCGGGCCAGGACTTCTCGGGGCGGCGCGTCGTGTGCGTGATCACGGGCAGCGGCCTCAAGGATCCGGATACGGCGCTGCGGATTCAGCCTGAGGTGATCGAGGCTCGTCCGGAGCTGGAGGCTATCGAGCGGGCGCTGGGGCTGTAAATAGTTTCAAAGGGGACACCCCTTTGGAACCCCACCAGAGAGGGGCGCCCTCTCTGGACTCTCCCCAGGTCGGGGCGCGTGGATGGTCTCGCCACTCCCAGGTTCTCTCTAGGCGTCGAAGTACATGTAGTACTCGTAGGGGTGGGGGCGCAGGCGGAGCTCGTCGATCTCGCGCTGGCGCTTGTAATCAAGCCAGACGTCGATGACGTCCGGGGTGAAGACGTTGCCGCGGAGGAGGAAGTCGTGATCCTCTTCGAGGGCGGCCAGCGCCTCTTCGAGCGAGCCGGGCAGGGTGCGGACGCTGGAGGCCTCGGACGCCGATAGCTCGTAGGTGTTGCGGTCGAGCGGCTGGCCGGGGTCGATCTGGTTCTCGATGCCGTCGAGCCCGGCCATCAGGCAGGCGGAGAATGACAGGTAGGGGTTGGCCATGGGGTCGGGCGAGCGGAACTCGATGCGCTTGGACTTCGGGCTGTCGGTGTAGACGGGGATGCGGCAGGCGGCGCTGCGGTTGCGCGCGGAGTAGACGAGGTTGACGGGGGCCTCGAAGCCGGGCACCAGGCGCTTGTAGGAGTTGGTGGTCGGCGCGCAGAAGGCCATCAGGGCGCGGGCGTGCTTGAGCAGGCCGCCGATGTACCACTTGCACTCCTGGCTGATGAGGGCGTAGCCCTCGGGGTCGTACATGATGTTGGTGCCGTTCTTCCAGAGGCTCTGGTGGGTGTGCATGCCGGAGCCGTTGTCGTTGAAGATCGGCTTGGGCATGAAGCTGGCGACCTTGCCGTGCTTGCGGGCGACGTTCTTGACGATGTACTTGTAGAGCATCACGCTGTCGGCCATGGTGACGAGGGTGTCGAACTTCATGTCGATCTCGCACTGGCCGGCGGTGGCGACCTCGTGGTGGTGGACCTCGACGGTGATGCCGGCCTTCTCCATCTCGAGGATCATCTCGGTGCGGATGTCCTGGAGGGTGTCGAAGGGGGCGGTCGGGAAGTAGCCCTCCTTGTAGCGGGCCTTGTAGCCGAGGTTGCCGCGGCGGCCGCCGTCTTCCTCCATGCGGCCGGTGTTCCAGTCGGCCTCGACGCTGTCGACGTAGTAGTAGGAGGAGTTCTCGGTGGTGTCGAAGCGGACGTCGTCGAAGACGAAGAACTCGCACTCGGGACCCCAGTAGCTGGTGTCGGCGATGCCGGTGGTGCGCAGGTACTCCTCGGCCTTGCGGGCGATGTAGCGCGGGTCGCGGGTGTAGGCCTGGCGCGTCAGCGGGTCATAGATATCGCAGATCAGCGAGAGGGTCGGGTGGGCCGTGACGGGGTCGACGACGGCCGTCCTGGGGTCGGGGATGAGGATCATGTCGGACTCGTTGATCTGCTGGAAGCCGCGGATCGATGAGCCATCGAAGCCGATACCCTCGGCCCAGATGGACTTGGTGAGGTCGTCCATCTCGGTCATCTCTTTGACGGGGATGGAGAAGTGCTGCCAGAGGCCGGGGAGGTCGTTGAACTTGAGGTCAACGATCTTGATGCCTTTCTGGTTGATGAGGTCGGCTACGTCCTGGGGTGTCATAAGGGCACGCGCTCCTGGCTAGATCCCGCGTTGTGGTGTGCGGGGGATGCTTGAAATATTACGGCAAGCTTTCGTGGAGGGGGCGTTCCGCATGTGACGATCTTGTTAACAGGGTGGTGTGCTTCCCGGTCGTTGCCTTTGTCCGCACTCGATGTTGTCCCCAGTGCGTCGTCATACGGGCGGTAACGAGACCACTGTCACGACGGCACGGCAGTCGCGCACGCTCTCGACATCTCGAGCATCCGCCTCCGAGGTCGCCGGGTACAATGCGTAACTATGGCGCTGCCCACCCAGCAAGCGATAAGACCGGTTCTCCTGAAGGTCTTGGCAGAGAAAGGGCCCCTGCGCCCGCACGAAGTTTATCCCTTGGTCACCGAACAGTTTCCCGCGATAACCCCGCAGGACCTCACGGAAACCTTGAGCAACGGAAGGACGCCGCGCTGGACGAACCGCATACAATGGGCCCGCCATCATCTGGTGGCCGAAGGTCTGGTGGCGCGCTTTCCGCGGGGGGTTTGGCAGCTTACGGAGCGCGGAAAGCTGGTAGCGGCTGGCCAAGCCGCGGTGCCGGCGTTGACTAGCCCCCATCGCGACGAGGATGAACTCTCTGGCGATGTGGTCGTCACCGCAGAGGGGCCGCCACCTAAGGTCCTCAAGACTAAGGCGGAGTCCATCACCGACGAACTGGTGTCCGCAGGATTGGACTCGCGAGAGCCCAATCGCTTTGAGAGAGCGGTCGCAGGAGCCTTCGGGTTCTTGGGATTTGACGCTCAGCTGATAGGCGGAGCGGGAAGGACTGACGTCCTCTTACTCGCGCCGCTGGGCGTTCGACGATACGCAGTTGTGGTTGACGCGAAATCGAGTGGGCACACGCGGATCTCCGACGCTCAGATCGATTGGCTCTCTGTCCGCGGACACCGCGAAGCGGAGGCCGCTCAATACGCGTGCGTCGTTGGAACCGAATTCGCCGGCGGGAATCTGGCGAGGAGAGCCGCAGAGTTCGAAGTAAGCCTCCTAGCCGTCGAAGATCTCGCCCAGATTGTCAACGCCCATGCAGTTTCGCCGTTGACGCTTACCGAGCTGCGGCCCCTCTTCGAATCTGTCCCTTCAGCCAGGTCCGCCGTCCCGCAAGTGCTGGCGGCATCGAAGGAGCGCGCTAGGCTACGACTCGTGCTGCGAAGGCTCCTGATTCATATGGACAATCTCAACCGGTCTTTGCCCGATTCCATTCTCGCTAAGCCAGAGACGCTCCTCGCCTCGCTTCTAGCCGAGCGTATGCCCGAACTGGCCGGAACTAGCGTCGAGGACGTGCGCAGAATCCTGTCTCTCCTGGAAACCGTTGGAGCCATCTCGACGGCCAATGGCGACGGCTATGTCTCAGATACCAGCGAGGCTGGGGCTCTCTGGTTGCTGTCTTCTTTCGTCTCCGGGACTGGCGGACTGGACGGGACAGCATGGCAGAGTCCTTCCCCTTCTGCGGACCATTAACTACTGAATGTTGGCGCCCTTGGCAAAGTTGTGGCGGGCGCAGAGCAACCGGATGTTTTGAGCGGTTAACGAGGTGCCGCCCTTCGAGAACGGCAGATCGTGATCGAAATGTAGGTTGTCCTGGCTCTGGCACAGCACGCAGCGGCCGCGGTCACGCTTCCAGACTTCGAGCTTGACCGAAGAGGGTATCAGCCTCGTGTGGTCGAGGTCTCGTTGTTCGACCGAACGTTGGTCCGCTCCGAATGTCCTGTCTGTGACCTCTAGCCTGAACTTGAAGACCTGCCGCCCTCCCGATTCTTGGGTCCAGGCGTCGAGAAGGTCGAAGACGCCGTTGAACACCCAAATGCCGTCCTTGATCTTCTCGTAAACCTTTACGGGCTCGGTGGCTCTATCGCCTCGCTTGGCTAGCAACGCTGCCTCGTGGAAGAGACCATTCTGGGTGAGGCTTCCTCCCGGAGTGCGCGGTTCCTGATCGAGAAGCTTGGGTACAGGGTTTTCGGCGCTTTTCGGGACGTCATGTCCTTCGTAGATCAGCGTCCGGCCTTCGTCCTCGACCCGGTCAGGGTACGGCGCGTTGGGGCGCCGACTCATGAGTATGACGCTGTAGTCGCGATTCTGGCGATAGTTCATGCCGCGCTGCAGGCTTGCCCCCTCCGCCTGGCACATCTCTATGTAGGAGATGACCTCACCGGGCTCCACTTACTTATCGACTCCGGTGAATAGCGTGGCGAGGTCAACGTGCAGCGCGCGGGCGAGGCGAGCGATGTTGGTCAGAGTGGGATTGCGCTCGCCCCGTTCGATGCCTCCGATATAAGTCCGGTGAAGGCCAGCGAGGTCGGCGAGTTGTTCCTGCGAAATGCCGGCAGCGATGCGATGCTCGCGCAGCTTCGAGCCGAATGCTCTAGGTAGCCCGTTGTTCACGGGCGGATCGTCAGCTGGCGCTACTTATTCGTCTACAGACTATGAGTAGCGAGCAAGGGGTGCGCCGCTTCGGAGAGTCACTCAATGGCGTCGCTACGCCGGAGGGGCGAGCCACTCTTCGAGGACTTCGCGTAGCTCTTCGCGGCAGGCTTCCAGGGTGTCGGCGTTGGCCCAAACGCCGGGCAGCTCCCTGATCTCGCCGTAGTACGAGCTGT
>WHTO01000059.1 GCA_009377665.1 Dehalococcoidia bacterium | reverse complement strand
CCCTTCATACACCGCCGACACCCTCGATCAACTGGCGGGGGAGACGCCCGGCGCCGAGCTTTTCCTGGTCCTCGGCCAGGACGCCTTGGTCGATCTCCCCAACTGGAAGGACCCGCCACGCATCCTCCGCGCAGCTACCCTCGCGCTCGCTGGCCGACCCGGCTCCGCCTATACCGCCGAGGGCGCGCGCGAGGTGCCGGCCGACCGCGTCGAGACGGTGGACATGCCACGGGTCGACATCAGCTCGACGCTCGTCCGCGAGCGCGTGCGAGCGGGCCTGCCGTTCGAGGCTTTCCTGCCGGCCGCCGTCGCGGCCTACGTGCGCAGCCAGGGACTCTACCGCTAGACCTGGTGCCGTGGGCTCCGCGACGAGTCGCGCTTGCGCAACAGCAGCGTCGTGCGTGGGATCGGCGGCCAGTAGAACGGCCCCCAGTTCATCACCCTGATCGACCCGAACGCCGCCTCCGACGCCGCCGTCACGAGTTGCCACGTCGAGCGCATCCGCGGCCGCCCCGGCGCCGCCACGCCGATCACCCAGCGATTGAGGCGCTCCAGGGCACGGACGCCGCTCGGCCGGTAGTCCCACAGCAGGCAGACGCCGCCGGGCACGAGGACGCGCCGCGCCTCGCGCAGGGTCAGAGCCAGGGTATCGTCGTCAAGCTGGCTGACGACGTGCCCGAGCAGGACCAGGTCGAAGACTTCCCTGCCAAAGGGCAGCGCGGCGCCGCTGGCCTGGACCCTCTCGGCCAGCGCGCCACCGTCGGCGAGCAGCCGCCGCGACACATCGACACCAACCGGCGCGCCGTCAAACCGCACGAGCCGTTGCAGGCTATCGGCCAGCGCGCCGCTCCCGCACCCAACCTGGAGCACCCTGTGCCGGCTCTCAATATTGAAGCGTTGCGGCAGCAGCAGCGCCGGCCCGTCAACGAATGGCAGGAGCGCCGGCGAGCGCAGCAGCCTCGCTATGACGGCCCGCAGGCCGGGCCTTGAAGCCAGGGCGTCGAGGCGCCGGGCCCGCCCCGCCTCGAACGGGGAGAGCGGCTCTCGTCGGGTCAGCTCTCGGCCGCGGCAGCCGGCGCGGCCGCCGCAGAGGCCGCCCGCGCCCGGGCATAGTTGACGAGGGTCAGGACCCCGTACCCGGTCGCACCCTTGGTCAGGAAGTCCTGGTCCCTGGATGCCATGTCAACCGAGGCGATGTCGATATGAGCCCACGGCGTCCGGTCGATGAACTTGAACAGGAAACGCGCCGCCGTGCTCATTCCCGCGGCGGGGCCGCCCGAGTTCTTCACGTCGGCGACATCGCTCTTGATCAGGTCGTCGTAGTCGTCGTACATCGGCATCGGCCACAGGCGCTCACCCGACGCCTCCGCCGCCTCTATCAACGCGGAGCAGAGGGCGTCGTCGTTGCCCAGGATCCCGGCTGCGTAGGGCCCGAGGGCCGAGGTCGCCGCTCCGGTAAGCGTTGCGATGTCGACTATCGGTGAAGCGCCAAGCTCCTGCGCGTAGCCCAGGCCGTCGGCGAGGATCAAACGTCCCTCGGCGTCGGTGTTTATGACCTCGATCGTCTTCCCGTTCATCGCGCGGATAACGTCGCCCGGCTTGAGGGCCGAGCCTGAGGGCAGGTTCTCGGTAGCAGGGACGATCCCCACCACGTTTATGGGCAGTCCGAGGCGCGCGATAGCCCAGAGCGCCGTGATCACGGCCGCGCCCCCCGACATATCGGCCTTCATATCCGGCATCTTGGCAGCGGGCTTGATCGAGATCCCGCCCGAATCGAACGTGATCCCCTTGCCGACGAGCCCCAGCGTCCCCTCACGGGCCCCTCCACCGGCGTAGCGCATGACAATGAACCGCGGAGGCTCCTGGCTGCCGCTGGCGACGCCCAGCAGGGCGCCCATGCCCTTCTCCTCCATCCAGGTGCGGTCGTGCACCTCGACCTCGATGCTGGCATCGACCGCCAGATCCGTTGCGCGCTCGGCCAGCATGGTCGGCGTCAGGTGATTGCCCGGCTCGTTCGCCATATCGCGGCACATCGCCGCCGCCCGGGCCATGATCCGCCCGCGCTCCACCCCGCGCTCGATCGCCGGCAGGCGCGCCGCGTCAGCCTCGACAACGGTGAGCGTTTCGAGTTCCGGGGCGTCCTCGTCGCGGCGCTTGTGCTTGAGGAAGCGGTAGGAACCCAGGATCGAGCCGACTGTCAGGGCCTCTGCGGCCGCCTCGGCGTCGAGTCCGCCGATCCCCGCGCCGTGGACAATGGTCGCCGCGCTGCGCGCGCCCGAACGGCGAACGTAGCGGGCGACCGCCGCGGACGTCGAGCGCACACGGTCGATGTCAAAGCGCTCCGCTGAGCCCAGCCCCGCCACGATTACGCGCGGCGAGGGCAGCCTGTTGAGCGTGTGGACGAGCGTGTGCTCGTCCTTGCGGCCTTTGCACGCGCCCTGCGCGATGAGGGTCGAGATCGCGCCGTCCAGCGCCCGGTCCACGGCGCCGGTGGCGCCCACGGGTCGCGTCACCCCCTCGAAGAGGTTGACGACGATGGCGCCGGCGTCTGACTGCGTGATGTCGCCGGCCTCTACACGGATTTCCATAAAGCCTGTCCTGTCTGTGCGAATGCTCACATGATATCGCCGCCCTCTTTCAACAGCAGCCCGCCGACGCCAGATCGTGAGGGCGCATCGCAATGTGCCCTCTTGCCCCACCCAGCCAATCACGGAGCTCGACAGCAGAACCATACGGATGGCAGGGTCCGCCGTGCCGGGGCCCGCGCTACGCTCGGGGCGCCCGGACGCGCTGACAGCGAAAACCCTTCGCCTCGCACAGGGACGCCGGGGTCCCCGGCAGGGCCGGGTGCACAAGGTCCGGCGCCAGCTCGGCGAGCGGCACCATCACGAAATCGCGCTCGGCCATCGTCGGGTGCGGGATCGCCAGGAAGTCACCCTCGATCACGACCTCGTCGTAGAGGAGCAGGTCAAGGTCTATCGGCCGCGGGCCCCAGCGCGGCCCCGGCCGCCTGCCCACCTCGTGCTCGATGTTCTTCAGGTGACGCAGCAGGGCCTCCGGCTCCAACCCCGTCACGATCTCCGCCACGCCGTTGTAGTACTGCGGCTGGCCTTCGGGGCCCACCGGGTCGGTCTCGTACAGTGAGCTAACGCGGGTTGCCCGGGCCAGCGGCTCCAGGTGGCGCAGGGCCATCCGAAGATTGGCTTCGCGGTTCCCAAGGTTGCTGCCCAGCGCCACGTAGATCGCCATCATTCAGGCCCTGTGCCTAGCCACGGCGTCAGCCATGCGGCACACGTCGGCCATGAACTCCACGTCGTGCACGCGCACGATATCTGCCCCTGCGGTGATGGCCAGCGCCACCGTGGCGGCTGTCGCCGCGAGCCGCCCCTCCACCGGACGGCCCGTTATGGCGCCAAGGGTTGACTTGCGCGAGGTGCCCAGCAGGATCGGCCGTCCGGCCACCCGCAGCTCGCCCAGCCGGGCCAGCATTTCCAGGTTCTCGTCGACCTCCCAGCCGAATCCGAAGCCGGGATCGAGGATCACGAGCTCCTCGTCGAGCCCCGCCGACCGCGCCCGATCCAGGCTCTCCCGCCAGCCGGCCAGGACGTCGCCCACCACGTCGCCGTGTGGGCGCCCCCTCTGGTTGTGCATGACCACGGCAGGGGCGGTTCGCTCCGCGCAGAGCGGTGCCATCGCCTCGTCGTGGCGGAAGCCCCAGATGTCGTTGACGATGTCGGCTCCGGCGTCGAGCGCCGCCCTGGCGACCGGCTCCTTATAGGTGTCGATGCTCAGCGGGATGTCGATGCGGGCGGCGATGGCCTCGACCACGGGCAGGACGCGCTCCAACTCCTGTTGCCGACCTAGCGGGTCCGACCCGGGCCTGGTGGACTCGCCGCCGATATCCACGAAGTCTGCGCCGGCGGCGGCGAATCTTTCAGCCAGCCGCAGCGCCTGCTCGACCGACGTCACGCCGTCGCCCGAGAACGAGTCGGGCGTCACGTTGATGACAGCCATCAGGAATGTCCGGCTTCCCCACTCGAAGGTCCGCCCGGCGACGATCAGCGGCTTCACGGTGGTGCGTTCCAGGCCAGCTCGCGCGACCGTGCCGCCCCCCGGACGGCCAGCGTGCGCGGTTCAGGCAACCTCCAGCGGCTCCTCGACGGCATCGTCGCCAACGATTCGCCACGCCTTCAGCACCGGCTCATCGTCCTGCAACGAAACGACGAGGTAGTAAGGGTCGGGCCAGTTGGTAGCCAGGCGCACGTCGGTCGGGGAGGGGCGAGCCTCAGTTTCAAGGTGCGAGTGATAGATCGCCCACACATCCCAATCGTTCGCGTCGATCTCTCGCGTGATCTTCAGCAGCTCGCGCGGCTCGACGTTATAGCGATAGGGGCTGCGCTCGGCGTTGGTCGTGCGATAGAGCTTGACCGCCTCGCCGCCGCGGCCCGCGATGATACCGCAGCACTCGTTCGGCTTCTCCTCGTGGGCGTGCGCGATGATGTCGTCGACAAACGAGCGTGGAAGTTGGGGCAATGACTCCTCCGGGGTGATTTGATGATGCCACGCCTGTTGAGCGTCGACCAGAGGGGCCGGTCACCAGGGGCGGATATCCCCGTCGTCGAAGCAACTTCCCGGGTTCAACTGCATCTGCACGAACCCGCCGGACAGCTCGTGCGACACCGCCCACGCCGCCCACGCCTCCCTTTCGACCGCCGGCAGCCGTGTTGTCAGGTCGCGCCAGCTCGCGTGCACAAGGCTGTCTCCGCCGCTGACCCCGAAATCGAGCGACCAGCCGCCTTCCTGGCGCAGCCGGCCCGCAGAGTTGCTGCGGATGATCGAGAAGCCCGGGCGCCCGCGGTATTGGGCAAGCACCTCGCTGCTGAAGACCATCTGCAACAGCCCCGGATCGCCGCTGCCCAGCGAGCGCCGGCCGATGAGCTGCGCCTCTCGCGTCGGCTCCACCCTTGCCCGCCTAGCGCTCGATCGGCATGTCGACCATCGAGCCCCATTCGGTCCACGATCCGTCGTAGTTGCGGACGTCGTCGTAACCGAGGAGCTCCTTCAGGGCGAACCAGGTGTGGGACGAGCGCTCGCCGATGCGGCAGTAGGCGATCACGGGCTTGTCGCCGGCGACGCCCTTCGCTCCGTACAGCTTCTCGAGGTCCTCGGGGCTCTTGAACGTGCCGTCCTCGTTGACGGCCTGCGCCCACGGCACGTTCGCGGCACCCGGTATGTGCCCGCCGCGCTGGGCCGTCTCGCTGAGCCCGGGAGGGGCCAGGATCTCGCCGCTGAACTCGGCAGGCGAGCGTACGTCCACGAGGGCGCTGCCGCCAGCATCGAGCGCAGCCTTGACCTGGTCGCGGCGCGCCCTGATGGTCTCGTCGCGGTCTTTCAGGGTCACCTTCCCCTCGGCTTGTGCGGGCTCGTCGGTCGTGGTCTCGCGACCTTCGTCCAACCACTTCTTGCGGCCGCCGTTCATCAGGCGCACATCCTCGAGGCCGTGCATCTTGAGCAGCCAGTAGGCATAAGCCGCGAACCAGTTGTTGTTGTCGCCGTAGAGGATCACGGTGCTGTCGTTGTTCACCCCGGCGCGTCGCAGCAGCGCCTCAAGATCGGCCTTGCTGGCGACATCTCGGCGCACCTGGTCCTGCAGCTGGCTGGTCCAGTTCCAGGCGGATGCTCCCGGGATGTGGCCCTCAGCGTAGGCGTTGACATCAACATCGACTTCGATCAACCGGACCTTCGGGTCCTGCGCGTGGTCGGCGACCCACTGGGTGTCCACCAGAGCGTTCGGATTGGCGTAAGGCATCGGACATTCTCCCGTGCTAAGCGTGCTCACCCACAACTTAGCAGCGTGGGGCGGAGCGGATCCCAGCCACGTTCCACTTGCGTTGCGTTTTGGTACTCGGCCCGTTGCGCGCACTAAAGTGGCGAGCCGGTTCTTCCGACTATTCAGTGGAGTCTGAGACGGGCGCGTCCGCGGCCGCCCCAGGCGTACCAGCCGGGTCAGTCCCTGGCCTTGGGGAGCCATGAATATACCTACACCGCGTCGGATAGCAGCCGGAGCCACCAGCCTTCTGCAGCGACTTGCCCACGGCGAACGGGGAGCCGTGCTCGTCCTCGTCGCCGGCGGCATGGTCACCTTCGGGGGCTTCGTTGCGCTGTCTGTCGACGTCGGCAGACTATACGTGGAACGGGGCCAGCTCTCGAACGTCGCCGATTCAGCGGCGCTCGCCGGCGCGCAGTCGCTGCACCTGGGGCACGGCGCGGCCGAGGATGACGCCTACGAATGGGCCGAGCGCAACGGACTCAACCCGGACGAGGTCGAGGTCGACTTCAATCGCCGCTGCGACGGCGGCGGCAAAGCCTACACCATTCGCGTGCGCGTAGAGCGCGACGTCGACCTCACCTTCGCGCGGCTGCTCGGTTTCGACGATGCCGATGTGGGCAGCTGCGCCGTCTCCAAGCTCGGCGGGTTCGGCGCGCTGACGAACGTCATTCCTCTCTCCGTGGAGGAAGACGCGATCAACTACAACGGCACGACGCTCCTGAAATACGACGCGAGCAACAAGAGCGGCGCCAACACCTCTCCTTTGCGCCTCGATGGGCCGGGCGCTGCCGTCTATCGTGAGGCGCTCAAGTACGGCGCCCAGAAGCAGGTCTGCGCCAAGGAGACCGGCTCGTTCATGGGTTCCGCCTGCCGTACATTCACGACCCAGCCCGGCAACGTCATTGGGCCGACGCGCCAGGGCATAGAATTCCGCCTTGATAACACCATCGCGGCGTGCGACACCTTTGACGAAGTCTTCAGTCTGCGTGACGACGGCATGTACGGCATCAGGGCCGGGTGCAACCCCTTCCAGGGCGATACCGGCAGCCGCAGAGTGGTGATCGTGCCCGTCATCGATGACCTCCCCCAGAACGGCGCGAGCTCTGTCGAGATCATCCGCTTCGCGATCTTCTGGCTGGAGGAGCTGGACACCTGCACTGGAAAAAACTGCCAGGTCCGGGGAACGTTCGTCAAGGCAATCACGGACATCGAAGGCGGTGTCTTCGGCATCCCCGACGCCGATCGCGCGCTCAACGTCCCTCGCCTGGTCGACGTCGACTAGGCCAGCCTGCGGGCGCCGGGAGGGGGTCAAGCAACTTATCCCGGTATTCCCTCCGCACACCGAAGCGCGGGAAGCGGGCTCTAGCGGCCGACCCTAGAATGGGGCCGTCCCCATGACTGAACCAAAGGTCGAAGTCGAGGGCCCGATCCTCCTCAACCGCGCGGTCGCCACGATCAGCCCCGAACGGATCGAGATCCGGCCGGACAAGGTGCTGGTGGTCGGCCCGCTCCTCGGTGTGCTCTTCGGCCTGGCCTGTGCCCTCGGCATCTGGTTCGGGCGCAACGACGCGCCGACGTGGCTCCTGGTCCTGCTTTTGCTGGGCGCTCTGTTCGCCCTCCCCTTCGCGGGGATGAGCCTCGTCTATACCATCGTCGGCGCCAACATCGTCATCGACCGCGCCAAGAAGTCCATCGTCTTTCAGCAGGGCGTCCTCGGCCTCGGCGTGGGTACGCGCGAGGTCGTGCCTTTCTGGAAGATGAGCGAGCTGCGCCTCGACGATCTCGCCGAGGGTGGCCGCGGCCCGACCGAGGAGTTCGCGCAATGGCAGATCACGCTGCTCAAGGATTCTGGCCGCGTCCTCCAGATCGCATCGCTGACCTATCCCCGCGACCAGGAAGAGATAGCCCTGTCGCAGATGCGCCGGCTCGCCCACGCCATCGCCGATCTGGCCGGCGGCACGCCGGTGGCCGAGCCGCCCCCAGAGGCCACCGAGCCCCCACGCGCCCCAGCGGCAAAGCGCCGCCGCCGGCGCCGCTAGCTTTCGGGGGGCTTACGCCTCGCCTCGCTGGAGAAACGCTTCCAGGGCCTCGACCATCGGCGGGAGATCCACGACGACCGTTGACCAGACGATCCCGAGCTGGATGTCGTAATAGGCATGGACCAGGCGATGCCTGATCCCAACTACCTGGCTCCAGGGTATCAATGGAATCTCAGCTCTCGTGGCCTCGGTCACGTGGCTTGCCGCTTCGCCTATCACCTCGAGCCTCTGCACTAACGCCGGCGCCAGGGTCGGCTCACTCTCCAGATCGAGGACTGTCTTGCCGCCGATGAACGCCAAAGCGTCACGCCCTGCATCGCGCATGTGCTTCAGGCGTGTAGGGTCATCCAGAAACATAGATAGGCTCTGCCGTCGCGATCACGCGCTCCCGGAAGTACTTGCTTAAATCCCCAGCAGTACGAAGATCGGCCTTGCGTCCGACAAGCGCTGACAACTCCTGCTCCATACCCACGATCCGGAAGAGGCCCGGTATGCTGTCCGGCTCGAACTCGACCAGCAGGTCGACGTCGCTACCTTCGTGGAAGTCGTCTCGCAGCACCGAGCCGAACAACGACAGCCTGCGGATGTGGTGTCGCCGGCAGAAAGCCGCGATGGCTTCGCGGTCGAGCGTCACGTTGGCCTGGCTCACGTTCCTAGAGTAGCCGCGCTGCGCGCACGTCCGTCACCCGCGGTTAGAAGGTCCTGGGAGGGGACGCGCCTCCCAGGCGGGGTTCTAAAGGGGTGTCCCCTTTATTCTCTTACCACCAGACCTTGCCCTCGACGGCGCCCTCGATGTCCTCGTAGTCCTGCGTCCAGAGGTTCGTCGAGAGGTACTTCCAACCGCCGTCGGCGAGCAGCGCGACGACGTCGCCCGACTCCTCGCGCGCGGCGATCCGCTGCGCCGTCTTAACCGCCGCACCGGCCGAGATCCCGGCGAAGATGCCCTCTTTCTGCGTCAGCTCCTTGGTCGTCGCGAACGACGTGCGGCTGTCGACGACGATCCTGGCGTCCAGCACCGACTCATCGAGTACCGGCGGGATAAAGCCCTCTTCGAGGCTGCGCAGCCCCTGCACCAGGTCCCCCGGGTGCGGGACGGCGGCGATGATCTTGACGCCCGGATTCTTCTCCTTGAGGTACCTTCCGGCCCCCGTCAGCGTCCCGCCCGTGCCCAGGCCCGCCACGAAATGGGTTACCTGCGGGAGGTCCCGCAGGATCTCTGGGCCCGTCGTCTCGTAGTGGGCGAGCGGGTTGTTCTCGTTCCCGTACTGGTACGGCATGAAGAAGTTGGGGTCCTTGTCCGCCATCTCCTGGGCAACGACGATCGCGCCGTTCGACCCCTGCGCCCCGTCCGAGAAGACGACCGTCGCCCCAAACGCCTCCAGCAGCTGGACGCGCTCGTAACTGACGTTCTCGGGCATGACGACGGTCAGCCGATACTCCTTGCGGCGGGCGATCATCGCCATCGAGATCCCGGTGTTGCCGCTCGTCGGCTCGAGGATGATGCGGTCGCGGGTCAGCAGCCCGGACTTCTCGGCCGACTCGATCATGTAGCGCGCGATCCGGTCCTTGACCGACCCCGTCGGGTTCTGGCCTTCGAGCTTGGCGTAGATACGGACGTTCGGATTTGGACTCATCCGCGGGATCTCAACCAGCGGCGTCTCCCCGATCACGTCCAGGATGCTTCGGTAAAGGATTAAGGCCTCGTCTAGCCGCCCGCGAGCGCGGGCAGGATCGACACCACGTCCCCGTCGCTGATAGGCGTCGACAGCTGACCCAGGTAGCGGATGTCCTCGTCGTTCAGATAGATGTTCACGAAGCGATGAAGGTCGCCCGCCTCGCCGGTCACCTGGGCCTTGAAGCCCGGGAACGAATCGTCGAGGTTGTTGAGCAGATCACCGACCGTCGCGCCCTCGGCGCTGACCGTCTTCTGGTCCCCCACGACTTTTTGAAGCACGGAAGTTACATGGACCTGTACAGACATCTGGCGAAAACTCTCCTCAACTCTGCGCTATTGGGCCCACGCCGCAAAACGCGTCGTAATCAATCAGCTCCGTAATCGTCGGGTTATCACCGCACAGCGGGCAGGCCGGGTCGCGCCGGATCTTCACCTGGCGGAACTCCATGTTCAGCGCGTCGTAGAGCAGCATGCGGCCCTCGAGCGTCTTGCCGATCCCCAGGATCAGCTTCATGGCCTCGGTCGCCTGGATGCTGCCGATGGTGCCGGTCAGGGCCCCGAGGACGCCCGCCTCGGCGCAGTTCGGCACCATTCCCGGCGGCGGCGGCGAGGGGAAAAGGCAGCGGTAGCAGCCGCTGCCCGGCACATAGACGTTGGCCTGCCCATCGAACAGCAGAATCGCCCCATCGACCAGCGGCTTCCCCGCCAGGTAGGCGGCGTCGTTGACCAGGTAACGCGTCGCAAAGTTGTCGGCGCCGTTGACCACGATGTCGTAATCCTTGATCAGCCCGAAGGCGTTGCCCGAGTTAATGCCCGCCTCGTGGGTGTTCACAGTGATCGTCGGGTTGTAGGCGAGGAGCGAATCCTTGCCCGACTCCACCTTCGGCCTGCCGACATCGTCATTCTGGTGCAAGACCTGGCGCTGCAGGTTGCTGACGTCGACAACGTCGTAGTCCACGAGGCCGATCGTCCCGACCCCCGCCAGGGCCAGGTAGAGCGCTACGGGCGACCCGAGGCCGCCGGCGCCAATGATCAGCACCCTCGCATTCAGCAGCTTGCGCTGCCCGATGCTGCCGACCTGGTTCATGATGATGTGCCGCGAGTAGCGCATCACCTCGTCGGTCGTCAGCGTGCGCGCCGCCGGCTCGACGGCCGCGGCAGGGGCTGCGCCGTTCGTCGCGCCGCCCGCGATGGCGGGGATGACCGCGACTTCGTCGCCGTCCTCAACCCGTGTTTCCGTACCATTCAACATGCTGATCTCCTTGTTATTAACGTAGACGTTTACGTGTGCCGGGATAGACCCCTGCTCGTCGTAGACGAGGTCGCCGAAGCCCGGATAGTTGTTCCCCAGGTCCTGCAACACGTCCTCGACCGACTCACCGCTCGCCTCAACATATGTCTGATCCCCGGTGAGCCGCCGGAACGGCGTCGGGATGTATACCTGTACCCTGCTCATCGCCTACAGGTTCACGCTCAAGTAACGCTCGCCGGTGTCGCAGAGCATGGTCACGACGCGGCCGCCCTTGCCCAGCCGGCGCGCTACCTGCAGCGACGCGAACACGTTGGCGCCCGACGACACGCCGAGCAACAGGCCTTCCTCGCGGTTCAACCGGCGCGTCGTCAGAAAGGCGTCGCGGTCCGATACCCGGATTACCTCGTCGATGACCTCGCGGTCGAGCACCCCGGGCACGAAGCTGGCGCCGATCCCCTGGATGCCGTGGACGCCCGCCTTCCCCCCGGACAGCACCGGCGACCTGGCCGGCTCGACGGCGACGATCTCGACGGCGGGGTACTGCGCCTTAAGCACCTGCCCGACGCCCGTGATCGTTCCTCCGGTGCCAACGCCGGCGACGAACGCCTCTATCGCGCCGCCCGCGTCGCGCAGGATCTCCTGGGCAGTCGTGCGCCGATGGATCTCCGGGTTGGCCTCGTTCTCAAACTGCTGGGGCATGTAGTGGTCAGTGTTCTCCTCGACGAGTTGCCGCGCCGCGTAGACCGCGCCCGTCATGCCCTCGATCGCTGGCGTCAGGACGCACTCGGCGCCGAAGCGAGTCAGCAGTTTGCGCCGCTCGACGCTCATGTCCTCTGGCATCGTCAGGACCAGCCGGTAGCCCTTAACGGCCGCGACCATGGCCAGGCCGATCCCGGTATTGCCGCTTGTGGGCTCGACGAGCGTCATGCCCGGCTTCAGCACGCCCTCCTCCTCGGCTCTCTGGACCATGGCCAGGGCGATGCGGTCCTTGACGCTGCCCGCAGGGTTCAGCGACTCCATCTTGCCCAGGATCTCGCCGGCGCCGGGCTCGGCGATCCGAGACAGCCGCACCAGGGGCGTGTTGCCGATCAGTCCCAGTACGGAGTCAACGATGCGCTCGCGGCCTTCGGCGACAGGGGATGGACCGGAGTTTCGAACGATAGTCACAGTTGGCGTTTCCTTAGATTGAATAGCGCTCGACCGAGCCCTCTTTATCCCGGCGGGCCAGGTCGCTGACCGTGGTCCTTTCCAGGACCGTCATGCAGGCGTCGTGCACCTCTTGCCAGACGACCCGCTGCGCCCTGACCCTGTCCGGGCAGACTTCGTCTTCGAGCCAGCTGACCGGGGCCAGCGATCCCTCGAGTGCCTTTAGCACGTCGCTCAGCCGCAGATCCTCGGGGTCGCGGGCGAGCACGTGGCCGCCCTGGGGCCCGCGGATGCTGCGGATGAAGCCCGAGCGGCGCAGCGTCGTCAGGAGCTGATCGAGATAAGCCACCGGGATGTCCTGCGCAGCGGCGATGTCGTTGCTCTGCACGGGCCCCCGGCCGTTACGGTGCGACAACTCAATCAGCGCGCGCAGGCCATAATCGCCCTTGGTAGACACGCGCATGCTGTTAGACCGCGCTCCCGGATAAAGTCGAGTAAATCACTCAACAATCCTAGCAGAAGGCTATTCGCGACGGCCAGTAGACGCCTTCGTGGCTAGCATGATCTTGAGAACCAAGGGGAGGTGTCATGACAGGCGGAGTCGAGTGGCTGCTAATCCTTCATATAGCCTCTGCCATCGTGGGCTTCGCCGGCGCGATCCCGCTACCGATGGTGCTCGCGACGGCGGCGCGGAGCAACGACCTGTCGGTGGTGCGCGCCTGTTTGCGCCTGGCGTCGAAACTCAATCGCGGCCTGGCGACGCCGGGCTTCGTGCTCGCCGGCATCGTGGGGCTAATCCTGTCGCTGGTGCAGGGCTGGGACTTTGGCGAGAACACCTGGCTGAACATCTCGGCAACCCTCTGGCTGGTGGCGATCGTTGTCGCCATCGTCGCGTTCGAGCCCGTCCTGAAAAGGGCGGCTCGCCTGGCCGCCGAAGCCCCCGGTCCCGGTGTCCCGCCTGAGCTGCAGGCTGAACTTAGGTGTCCGCGGGGCGCCATCGTTGGCAGTATCCTCATCCTGCTTTTCGTGATCGTGCTGATCCTGATGGTCGCGAAGCCCGGCATCGACGGCGCCGGCATCCAGGACTACCCCGTGGCCGGCTTCGGCTAGGCCGCCCGCCATAGAACACGCCCCGAACGCGCGGGGGCCGACCTACCCTCCTCGGCCCGCCCGGCCTGTCGCACACCTTCGGCCAGCCCTAGCGCGACCGCGACCGCCGGCGCTGCGAAGGGTCGGGAGCCCGCCCGCCGCCGAAGTCGAAGCGGCCCGTCGGCAGGATCGTGCTCAGCGCCGGGTCCGTGATCCGCGAGAGTATCCGCGTGTCCATCTGCTGGCTGTTCATGCTCGTCGTGATCACGGTCGGCAGCCGCGCGTTGTAGCGGAAGTTGATCAGCTGGTAGAGCTTCTCGTCGGCCCACGGCGACTGGCTTTGCGCCCCAAAATCGTCGAGGACGAGGAGCGGCGCCGCGCGCACGCGCTCGAACAACTCGTGGTTGTCTGGCGCCGACTCCTGCGGGCCGAAGCTCCGCCGCAGGTGGTCCAGCAGGTCGGGGACGACCACGAAGAGCACGCTGTCGCCGTTCTGGCGGCGCTTGTTGGCGATGGCAGCCGCCAGGTGCGTCTTGCCGCTGCCGTGATCGCCGACGAACACCAGCCAGTCCTGTGGCTCCTCGGCAAAGCTCAGCGCCTGCCTGTGCGCCTCCTGCAGAAAGCGTCCCGACTCCTCGGAAAGGCCGCTGCCGCGCGGGTCGAAACGCTGGAAAGTCATGTTGCGCAGCAGCGGCAGGTCGAGCGTGCTCAACTCGTTGTAGTTGAGCAGGCCCGACGTCTCGAGCTCAAAGACGCGGGCCAGCGACGTGTCTGTGAGGCGCGTGCGCATGCGCTCGGGGAGCTCCGTGGGGCGCAGGTTCGTGGTGAACACCGTCGGCAGTTGGGCGTTGAAGCGGTGGTTGATCAGCTGGAAAAGCTTCTCCTGCGTCCACGGCGTCATGCTCTGCGTACCGAGGTCGTCAAGCACCAGGATCGGCGCGTTCTTGACCTGCTCGAACAGCTGGTCATAGGGCAGCTCGCTCTTCGGGCTGTAGGCCGAGCGCAGATGGTCGAGGAGGTCGGGCACAACCACGAACAGGGCGGCTCGCCCGTTCTCGATCAGCCTGTTCGTGATCGCGGCGGCAATGTGCGTCTTGCCGGCGCCGCTCGGCCCGCTCAGCACGAGCCAACCGTCCGGCGCATCGGCGAACCCACGCGCCGCCGCCAGGCAATGCCCGAACGACTGCTGGTCGTGAGGATTCGACGACCGCCCCGTCGGGATCAGGTTGTCGAATCCGAGCCTGACCAGCGGCCCGAGGTTGCTGTGCCGCTGGTCCTCCTCCTCGTCGGCCACGCAGCTGCAGGGGAAGGCACGGCCGAAGTCGGGATGATCCAGCGGCAGGTTGCGACGGACGAAGCGGGCGCCCGCGCACAGCGCGCACTCCGGCCCCTCGTCACTTTCGTCGGGCGTTGCCCGGAAGAAGCTAGCCTCCGGAGTCTCGGCCCCGGACGTAACGCTCCCAAAGCCGCTCTCGCTCAGGATCTCGTCCAGTTTCTTCATCGACATCCATTCCTTCGTTGTGCCAGCGTTCCAGGATGGCCTGCACGTAGCTCCAGCGCCTTACGTTGGCGGTCACCGCCAGCTTCATCGCCCGCGGCAACCATGCCGGCGGATACTTTAGCTCGGCCTCGGCCAGGCCCTCGGCGATCAGCGGCGTTACGGGCCCGATGTTCTGCTCGTACAGCGCCACCAGCGGCTCGCTCTCGGTCGCGGCCGGCTCGCGCACCGCCGCAATGGGCGTGGCCAGCTCTCCGGCCAGGATGCGGTTCGCCGTCCGTCGCCCGTCCTCGTCGTTGATGAAGTAGAGCAGGTCGCGCGCCTCGCCCGCGCCCTTCTCCACCGCGACCAGCAGGCCGTGTCCCAGGGCCAGCGCCAGGCCCTGGTCAAGCTCCGCCGCGTAGCCCGCACCCGCTCGCAATCCCCGCAGCAGCACCTCGTCCGCCAGCAACTCCGAGCGCGCCACGAAGCGCGGAAACACGCGCTTGCGCCGCAAGGCGTAGAAGACGTGGAGGACGATGCGCAGCTCCGCTGCTTCCTCGACCTCGGGCAACACGTGCGAGAAGAACATCGAGGGCACGGGCGTGACCTCGGCGTTCGGCGGGAACAGCGCCCGCTCGGCGCCCTGTAGCCGCGTCACCAGTCGACCTCGCGCACCAGGAAGTCCTCGAAGCGCGAGACCTTCTCGCGAAAGCGCAGCGTCACCTTCCCAGTGGGCCCGTTGCGGTGCTTGGCGACGATGATCTGGGCCACACCCGCGGGGTATTCCTGCCCGCTGGCGTCGGGGTGCTCCTTCTCCCAGTCGTCCTTGCTGACGTACTTCTCCTCGCGGTAAATGAACATAACGACGTCGGCGTCCTGCTCGATGCTTCCGCTTTCCCGCAGGTCGCTCAGCATCGGGATGTGGTTGGGCCTGACCTCGACCGCCCTTGATAGCTGCGCGCAGGCCAGGATCGGCACGTCGAGGTCGCGCGCAAGCTGCTTCAGCGAGCGCGAGATGTAGCTGATCTCCTGCACGCGGTTCTCCTGCCCCCGGTCGCTGCTGCCCGTGCCGCCGTGCATCAGCTGCAGGTAGTCGATGATGATCAGGTCCAGGCCGCGCTCGAGGGCAAGCCGCCGCGCCTTCGCGCGCATCTCAGACACGTAGAGCACGGACGTGTCGTCGAAGAAGATGTCGGCGTCCGACAGGACACCCATCGAGTTGCTGATCCGGCGCTCCTCGGCCTCGCTGACGGAGCCCAGCCGCAGTCGCGCCGAGTCCACGCCCGATTCAGCCGACAGCAGGCGCTGGGCCAGGTGCTCCGACGCCATTTCAAGCGAGAACACGGCCACGCGCGCCCGCTCGTGGACGGCGGCGTTGCGCGCGATGTTGAGGGCCAGGCTGGACTTTCCGAGGCTGGGCCGCGCCGCCAGGATCGCCAGGTCTGAGCGCCGCAGCCCGCCCAGCAAGGAGTCGAGGTCCATG
>WHTO01000058.1 GCA_009377665.1 Dehalococcoidia bacterium | reverse complement strand
GAATCGAAGATCAAAATCACGGCGGCGCGTGGTGAGGTCGTCTTCGAGCGTTGCGCCCAGGTAGCCTGTGACGACCACGACCTGGTCTATCCCGGCCTCGGCCATCGCGTCGAGCGTGTAGTCGACCAGGGGCCGACCGCCCACCTCGAGTAGAGCCTTCGGCTGGTTGGCCGTAAGCGACCCAAGCCGGCTGCCGTTGCCCGCCGCAAGTATGACACCTCTCAACCAGGGTACCCCCTCATAAGGTCGGCCGAGCCAGGCGTTAACAGGGACGAAGGCGATAGCCTCCGCCTTGCGGGCGCTACTCCTCCCCCTTTAGCCTGCGGGGTTAGCTGTCGGGTTCGGCGTGGGGGAAAAGCAAGTTCCTTACGCCTACGCCGTGAGCGCGAGCCCGTGGCGATTCACCCCAAAATCGGTGGTTCCCCCGCTCCGCCCCATCGGCGGACTCGGCTTGCCAGCAAAGCTGTCGCTCGGAAGATATGGGGATCGCGAAGGCAAGTCAATAGGTAGCCTGCCCCGCGGCAGCCCTGCCACGGCTCGGCCAGCCGTTCGCCAGAACCGTGCCGCCAGCCGTTCGTTCACATATCGACAGTGGGCTGCTAAATAACAAAGGCGTATCATTTTCGGAGCGATGACCCCAGATTCAACCACCCAGGGCTCAGAGGTCGGCGATTCCGTGGAGCGACGCCGCCGCATCTGCTTGATCGACGACGACGCCTCCTTCCGGAGGTTGGCCGACACCATCCTTGCCGCCGAGGGCTACGAGTGTGTCCTGGTCGAGGACCTTTCCCGCGCAAGCGAACTGGCTCGCGCCTGCCAGCCCGACATCGTGATGATGGACCTGCGCCTCGGGCAGGAGGTCGACGCCCTGCAGGTCCTGCTCGACATAGCGAAGCCGGGGTCGGGCACGGAGCGAATCCCCGTGTTGGTCTGCACGGCCTCCCGCGATCTTGTCCAGAAGCACCAGGACCTGCTCGATGAGCTCGGCTGCCGCACGCTCGAGAAGCCCTTCAACATCGAAGACCTGCTGGCTGCCATCCGGGCTTGCCTGGAGTCCGCATAACCGCTTCCGGCGCCTATGCCGGCTGCATGGCCCCTCGGAGCCCGCTGAGCCTTGCGCCATCATGACACCTTCCCTAGTATCGCCTTAGCACTCACAACACGAGAGTGCTAATTTGCTATTGAAGAGACCTAGAAGCAGGAGGACATTGGACAGAAAATGAGCGCCAAGCTGCAACCCTACGGCGACCGTGTGGTCGTCACGACTGTGACCGAGGACGAGGTTCTGAGCTCGGGCATCGTCATTCCCGATACAGCCAAGGAGAAGCCCCTCCAGGGCGAGGTCATCGCCATCGGCCCCGGCAAGTGGGAGGACGGCAACCGCCGCCCGCTCGACATCGCCGTGGGCGACCGCATCCTCTACCGCAAGTACGCCGGCCAGGAATTCAAGCTCGGCACGGACGAGTTCCTCGTCATCGAAGAGAAGGACATCCTCGGCAAGGTAGTTAAGTAAGAAGAAGGAAGAATAGATGGCGAAGAAGCAACTGCTCTTCGACGAGGACGCCCGCCGTAAGCTCAAGAACGGTGTAGATGCCCTCGCCGACGTCCTGAAAGTGACGCTGGGCCCCAGGGGCCGCAACGTTGTGATTGACAAGAAGTACGGCGCACCGTCGATCGTCAACGACGGCGTGACCATTGCCCGTGAGATCGAGCTGACCGACCCCTTCGAGAACATGGGCGCTCAGCTCGCCAAAGAAGTCTCGACGAAGACCAACGACGTGGCCGGCGACGGCACCACGACAGCCGCCGTGCTCGCCCAGGCCATCGTCCGCGAAGGCATGCGCAACGTCGCCGCCGGCGCCAACCCGATGGGCCTGAAGCGTGGCCTCGAAGCCGGCACCAGCGCCGTCGTCGAGCGCCTGCGCGACATGGCCAAGCCCGTAGCCGGGCGCAACCAGATAGCCCAGGTCGCCGCGATCTCCGCCTCCGACGACGAGGTCGGCGAGATGATCGCCGAGGTCATGGAGAAAGTCGGCAAGGACGGCGTCATCACCGTCGAAGAGTCCAAGGGCATCCGCATTGGAGGTCGAGTACACCGACGGCATGCAACTGACCGCGGCTACGTCTCGCCCTACTTCGTGACCAACGCCGAGCGCATGGAAGCTGAGCTCGAAGACCCGTACATCCTTGTCACCGACAAGAAGATCTCGGCCATAGCCGACATCTTGCCCGTCCTCGAGAAGACCCTCCAGGTGAGCAAGAACTTCGTCATCATCTGCGAAGACTGTGACGGGGAAGCGCTGGCGACGCTGGTCGTCAACAAGCTCCGCGGCACCATCAACGCCCTCGTCGTGAAGGCGCCGAGCTTCGGCGACCGCCGCAAGGCGATCCTCGAAGACATTGCCATGCTCACCGGGGCCACCTTCATCACCGAGGCCATGGGCCGCAAGATCGATAGCGCGCAGGTCCAGGACCTCGGCCGCGCCCGCAGGATCGTCGCCACCAAAGAGGACACGACGATCATCGAAGGCGCAGGCTCCGACGACGCCATCCAGGCCCGCATCAAGCAGATCAGGGCTCAGTCCGAGGAGGCCACAAGCGACTTCGACCGCGAGAAGCTCCAGGAGCGCCTGGCCAAGCTTGCCGGCGGCGTTGCCGTCGTCAAGGTTGGCGCCCCCACCGAGGTGGAGCTCAAGGAGAAGAAGCTGCGCGTCGAGGACGCCCTCTCGGCGACCCGCGCCGCGGTTGAGGAGGGCATCGTCGCCGGCGGCGGCGTCGCCCTGCTGCGGGCCATCGACGCCCTCGACGGCAACCTGAAGCTCTCGGGTGACGAGCGCACCGGCGCCGCCATTCTGAAGCGGGCGCTCGAAGAGCCCATGCGTCAGATCGGTGAGAACGCCGGGCAGGAAGGTTCAGTCATCGTCGAAGAGATCCGCGCGAAGAACGACGCGGACTATGGCTATGACGCTCGCATCGGCGAGTACGGTGACATGGTCGAAAAGGGAATTATCGACCCCGTCAAGGTGGTGCGCTCAGCCCTCGAGAACGCCTCATCGATCGCCGCCATGATTTTGACCACGGAGAGCCTGGTCACCGAGATCCCGGAGCCCCCGGCAGCGATGCCGGCAGCTCCGCCGATGGACTACTAAAGCCCAAACGGCACTAGTAACGAGGGGCGACCCATCACCCCGGGCCGCCCCTCTTGTTGTCCCTGCAGGATCCAGGCGTCGCCCGCGTGGCGCCGCGCGCCCGCCCGGGGAGAGCCAGAGAGGGCGGGGCCCTCTCTGGCGGGGTCTCAAAAGGGGTGTCTCCTTTTAGATAACCACGGCCGATCCTACGTAGTATGGTGTACGTATAGGAGAGTACGTATGAGCACAGCACGATTGGAGCTCCGGCTGCAGGCCGAGCACAGGCGCAAGCTTTCCGAGCTGGCGGCTGACAGCTCGCAACCCCTCGCGCAGGTGGTGCGCGACGCGATCGATCTGCTCTACGAGCAGCGGTCGGCCTCGCGCCGCAAGCAGGCTGTGCGAGAGCTGGCCTCGCTCCAGATTGAAGAGATGCCGGAGCCCGAGGAGCTCGCCCGCCAGGTCGCCTCCAAGTATGCCGACCTTCGTTGACGTCAACGTCCCGATGTACGCGGCGGGCGCCGACCATCCCCTGAAGGCACCGTGCGTGGCAGTCCTCGAGGCGGTCGCAGAGCATCCCGACAGGTTTTTCACCGACTCCGAGTGCTTCCAGGAGCTCATCCATCGCTACCGGTCGCAACGCCGCTGGCAGTCCGGGCGGCGCGTCTTCGACGCCTTCGAGGTCCTGATGTCCGGGAGAGTAGCCGCGGTTGGCGTTGGCGATGTCAGCCTCGCGGCTCAAATGACCGCCGACTATCCGACAGTCGATACACGAGACCTCGTCCACGCGGCGGTGATGAGGCGGCTGGGTTCCGTCACGATTCTTTCGTCGGACGCGGGATATGACGCCATCGATGGCCTGGCCAGGCTTAGCCCGGATCAGCCTGGCGTCATCGATTATTGAGGCCCGACCACCCGGCGCCCGGGTCGCTCGACCCAACCTCGAGCCATTGGAGAGTTCTCACCGGCCTTTCATCGCGCTTTCATTCCTCGCTTCGACCCTGATACCAGGGACTCGTCGCTCGCCAGTCGGGCAACTGGTCCACAGAGAAAGGGAGGAACAGGAAGATGGATGAGCGATTGGGCGCAGCCGGAAGATGGCTCGCCCTCACAGGCGGAGGCCTGGCAGTAATGGCAGCGGGCGCGGGCGCCCCGTTCGCCTCGCCGGTCGGAGCCCAGCACGACGAGACGCGTGAGAGCCACGTCATCGCCAGGTCCCGCGCCGACGACGACGACTTGATGTCCGACGAGATGCCCGACCGCACCCCGGACAGCGACGGCGACAGCCCGCTCGCGGGCCAGGCCAGGGCCTCAGCGTCGCCGCTGACCGGGGGTGTCGACTCCGCGGCCAGCCCGGGCTCCGGGACCGCGACTGGCAGCAACACTGTATCGACCGGCAGTCCGTTGTCAGCCGCTTCCGACTCGCCGCGCAGCTACAGCCCGCGCTCGGGCGGCGGCTTCGCCGATTCCAGCGATTCGGCAGCCAGCCCGCAGTCACCGAGAGTCCCATCGCTACCTTCAGTCAGTTCCGGGTCTCCCGGCAGCGCGCTGTCGTCGGGCGAATGGGACACCTACTTCAATGGCCAGTCCACCAACAGCGTCGGCCAGGCGTTCTACGCCGGCTCGCCGGGCAGCCCCGACTCGCCGGATGGTGGCGCACCCGCCTTCCAGGGTTCGCCCGCGAGCGCATCGCCGGCGGGCGGGCCTCCGGCATTTGCCGGATCACCCGACAGCCCACGCTCGGCGCCGGGTGGCGGCGGTCCTGGAGGCGGCGACTCACCGGATAGCCCGCGGTCGCCCGCGAGCGCAGGCGGGTTCGGCGGCGGCTCGCCGATGAGCCCCGGCTCACCTTAGTCACTCGGCCGGAGGATACCCGGAGACGGCCGGGCAGCGAGCTTGCTGCCCGGCCCCCCTTTATTGAGCGGCCTGGCCCGGAACGTCGCAGCTTCCTCTCGGGCCACGCCCTCTGACGCGCGAGTTCGGCGCCCCCGCATGTTCCCATCGGCTCGCCCAAATGCGACCGCCCCGGACCGCGAACCCGCCGCGCTGACTAGGTTGCCCGCGCTGGCCGGCGGATCGATGGCCGGGGCTCGTCCAAAAGAGGGAGCGAGAGCAGCATCGCCGTACCGTGCCCCTGCTGGCTGCGAACCTCAATGCGGCCGCCGTGGACCGAGCTGATCGTGTGGGCGATTGCCAGCCCCAGGCCGGTACCCTCCCTGCGTGCACGCTGGCCGCCGACGCGGTAGAAGCGCTCGAAAATATAGGGCACGTCAGCCGGCGCGATGCCAGGGCCCTCGTCAGTCACCTTCACGCACAGCTCCCGGGCGCCCGCAGCGTTGGTCGCTTCGAGGGTCACGACACCATTTTCCGGACTGAACTTCGCGGCGTTGTCTACCAGGATCAGGATCGCCTGTTCAATCCGGCCGCGATCAGCCATGATGCGCCCGTCGGCCGCGATGCGACTTTCCAGCCTCGCACCCCGTTCGCGGGCAAGGCTGCGCGCGTTCTCCAGGACCTCGGGCAGGAAGGTCGCAACCTCCACGCTCTTCAGGTCCAGCGGCAGTGTCGCCGAATCGGACCGGGCGAGGAACATCAGGTCCTCGACCAGCCGGGTCATCCGGCTTGAGGCCCTCAGGATCTCCTCGAGGGAGTCTCGTTGCTCGGACTCCGACGAAAGCGCAATCTCGGCGTTGCCACGGACGACAGTCAGCGGCGTTCGCAGCTCATGCGACACATCGGCAATGAATTCGTTTTTGGCGCGCGACGCGCGCGCCAGCTCCTCCGCAGCGGCCGCCTGCCTGGCGTAGAGGTCGCGTAGCTCACGCACAACGCCGATGGCGATAAAGGCCATGCCGCCGCCGGCGAGGAACAGGCCCACGATCATGGCAGTCAATACCAGCGCGGTCGTTTCGGAGGTCTGCTCTATTGCTTCGAGCGAATCGTCGGAGAGCTCCTCACCCAGGCGGTCAATCTCCTGCGCGGCCTCGTTGAGCTCATTCAGCCTGACCAACCCCCTATCAGCGGCGTCGATAAACTCCGGGTCCGTGCGCTCGTAGCTCAGCAGCGCGGAACGGAAATCGTCGTGGTAGCTGCGCGCCATGTCCCTGATCTCCCCCGAGGGCGTGACACCCGGCTCCTCGATCCCTATCGCGTCGAGCTCGCTCAGCTCCTCCTCGAGGATGGCGTAGGTAGCGTCGAACTCGTCGATTCCCCCACGCGACGGCCCGGCTAACAGGAGGCCCCTGTGCAGGGTGCGGAGCTCGAGGACGGCGACACGAAGCTCATCCCCCTCGTCGTCGATCTCGAGGTCGTAATCGATGACCTCCCGCGTGACGGCCTGCAGTCGGCGGTCGAGCGTCAGCGCGAGCGCACCGCCGATGGCGATCGCCAGCAGCAGACCTGCCACGGCGATAATTGCCGACCTCCAGAGCCCTCCCAGTTGGTCAGACCGCATCGGCAGAGGTTTCGTTGGCCGAATCATCAGGCGCCCTTCGCTCGTCTATTCTTGGACTGTTGCGAATCCTTCTGATTGAAGACGAGCCGGCGAATAGCGCGCACCATCAACCGGGTCTTGCTGGTCATGGTTACGACGTGACGGCAGTCGGCACCGGTGAGGAAGGCGTCGGGTTGGCGAGCAGCGAAAATTTCGACCTGGTCCTTCTTGACATCAGTCTTCCCGATCTGGATGGTCATGGCGTCCTCAAGCAGATCAGAGCAGTGGATCAACGATTGCCTGTCCTGATGCTCACCGCGCGGGATGATCTGCCGAACAAGCTGGAGGCCCTGGAGGGAGGCGCCGGTGACGGCGATGGCTCGCCCGATTCTTCGGTCCTGACTTCGGACTCACCGAGTCCCACCTCCCCCGCTTCGCCGGCCGCGACCGTCCCTGTCGTCGTCGAAACTCAGGCGCCGCCGCCGGTGTCCGCGGACTCGCCAGACTCACCCGCCTCGGCCTGACTCGCCGGCCTCGGCCCAGGGCGGCGGAGGGGTCGCGTCCGTTTCGTCCGACACGCCATTCGGCCGCAACCTTGGTGGCCAGGCGATCCCCGGGTCGCCAGAGAGCAGCGGCTTCAGCCCCGTTGGCGGCACGCAGTCCATCTCACCCGCTGGCGGCGGCGGCGGCAGCTTTAGCAGCGCCAGCGCCTTCTCACCCGACTCATCGGCCGGTGGAGGCTTCAGCTCCTGAACCAGGACCTGGCCGCAACGTGGTGACTCGCCAAAGCCCGCCATTCGAATCCGAGATCGAGCGGCCCCCCGTCGACGGCGGGCTGCCGTCTCTCTCCGACCTCTTCGACAGCGACTGGGTCTGGCAACGCTACGTAGACAAGTTCGGCGAGCCCGAAGAGACACCCGGCCACCTGCGCATCTCCCAGTTCGATTATCACCCGCAAGCACGCGCCGTCGTCAGCTACGTCGCCGAGCGCGCCTGGGACGACTTCGTGATCGAGGAGCCGTTCGCGATCCGGATCAAACCGGGGGCGGCGCCGCGGGTGTTCCGCTACCCCGCCGACCCCTACCTGCCGGGCCTCGCGCCCGCCTCGACAGGTCCCGAAGCCCACGCCCTCATCGCCCGGCACGTGGGCATGCGTCCGATCAGGGTGCAGGTCGAGACCGTCCGCTACCGCTCCGCTCGGCGGGGCGTCCTGCGCCATCGCGTCTACGACGGACGTGGCAACGAGGCCACGCTCTTCGCGCGCGTGATGCAACCGGCGCGCCTGCCGGCATTCATGGCCACCGGCGTGGCCGCCGCTCGCAGCCCCTTCCTGACACCGCGGCTGGTCGGAGCCAGCGAGGACCTGGGTATCGTTTGGATGACAGCGATCCCCGGCGAGACCGTGCGCAGGGCAATCCAGGAGTTTCGCGCCCCGCCCGTTGATGGCTTGCTGACCGGGCTCGCCGGCATCTGGGCGCTGGACGCGCCCGAGACCCGGCCACTCGACGTGAGGGCAGGCTTCGAGTCCGGCCGGCGGCTCTTCGCTCAGATGCTGGGCGAATCGCCCGCCAGCGCCGCCGCCGGCGAGGCGGAAGCGAGGCTCGAGGACTTCGTCGAATCCTGGTTGCCAACAGCCAACGCCCACAACGACTTCTACGACGACCAGGTGATCGTGACGCCTGAAGGCGAGGTGGCCCTGGTCGACTTCGAGGAGATCGGCCCGGGCGACCCGATGATGGACGTGGCCAACCTCTCGGCGCATCTCTCCTGGATCAGCCGCTTCGGCGACAACCGGGCCACGGCCGCCTATCGGCGCGAGGTGAGGGAGGCTGCGCTCCGGCGCTTCCGCTGGGACCCCCACGAGCTGACCGTACGCGAGGCCTACTGCATCTATCGGCTTTCCACCAACGCCGTCCGTCATTTGCGTCCGGGCTGGAAGGAAGAAACCGAGAAGGGTCTGCGCCTCGCTCTGGCGGTCGCCGCCGAAGCTTCCTGACCGCGCGTCCTAAGATCGGTGCATGACGAAGATGCGCCGCAAGGGCACCGACGAAGTGGTGCCAGCCGAAGGGCAGGAATCTCCTGCCCTGATCACCGTCGAGAGCAAGGGCAGCGGCACCGCCGACGCCCTCCACGTCGAGCACCCCGAGTTCGTCGGTGGTCCACGCCCCTCGTGGGGCCATCGCCTGCTCGATCTCGTCCGCAAGCCCTTCCGCGACTGAGCCCTCTACACTGACGATGATGGTCGCGATCCAGCGGATGACGCTCGACGAGTTCCTGCAGCTGCCGCCGCGGGAACCCGCGCTGGAGTTTGTTGATGGCGAAGTCGTAGAGAAGGTGGCGCCGGACGCGCATCACGGGACGCTTCAGATGGCGCTGGGAATGCAGCTGCTGCAGTCTGCGGCGGCGGCTCATTTCCGGGTGCTCACGGAGGTGAGGTTCATCTTTGGCGATCCGCCTCGCGCCTATCTACCAGATGTCGCGGTCGTCGCTCGAGACAGGCTCGCTCGCGACGATTCGGGACGCATGGCTCGTCGCCAGGACATCGCGCCCGACGTCGCCATCGAGGTCCTGTCGCCCAACGAGCGGGCGGCTCACTTGCTCGACAAGCTCTCGTTCTACCTGGCCCACGGCGTGAAGTTCGCGCTAGCCATAGACGACGAGAAGGACCAGGCAGTTATCTATCGTCCCGGTGTGGAAGCGATAACGGTCCCTTCACCGGAGACCGTGGACCTGTCCTCCGTCATCCCCGGCCTGGCTCTCGACCTGAAGGCCGTCTTCGACTCCCTGAGCGACTAAACGCAGCGCCCGCGCCCTATCCCGGCGCAGCAGTAACGTCACGATATTCAGCGGCCGACGGAGCACGCCCGTTGCCGTGCTGCTCGTAGGTCATCCTGTAGAGCCGCGCGTAGTGCCCGCCAAGGGTCAGCAGCTCATCGTGGCGGCCCTCCTCAACCACGCGCCCGTCGTCGATGACGACGATCCGGTCGGCCTCCCTGATCGTCGACAGACGATGCGCGATGACGAACGACGTACGTCCGGCCAGCAGCTTCTTCAGCGCCTGTCGAATCACCATCTCGGTGTGCGAGTCAACGTTGGCCGTCGCCTCGTCCAGGATCAGGATGCGGGGGTCGGCCAGCACGGCGCGCGCGAAGCTTATCAGCTGGCGCTGACCGACCGAGAGATTCTGCCCACGCTCGTGCAGGACGGTGTCGTAGCCGTCGGGAAGCCGGCTGACGAAGTCGTGCGCGCCGACCGCTGTTGCCGCCTCGATCATCGCGGCCTCCGAGGCCCCGGGATTGCCGTAGGTGATGTTATCGCGGACCGTGCCCGAGAACAGGAACGGGTCCTGGAGGACGACCCCCATGCGCCGCGCCAGCGACCGGTGGCTGATCATTCGCACGTCCACCCCGTCGATGCGCAGTGACCCCGATGTCACGTCGTAGTTGCGGCCGATCAACGAGGTTACCGTCGTCTTGCCCGCACCCGTTGGTCCGACGAGGGCTATCGTTTCGCCCGGCCTGGCGTGCAGGTTGATGTCCTTCAGCACCGGCACGCCCTGCACGTACTCGAAGCCGACACCGTCGAACTCCACCTCACCCCGCAGGTCGTCCAGGTCGACGGCGTCCGGCGCGTCCTGGATCTCTGGCATCGTGTCGAGGACCTCAAACGCGCGCTGGCCGCCCGCCATCGCGCGCTGCACCTGCGTGTATTGCATGACGAGGTTCCGGATCGGCTCGAAGAAGCGCTGCACGTAGAGCGCGAACGCCGTCACCACCCCGACCCCGACGTTACCCTCGACCACCTGGTAGCCGCCGTAGACCACGATCAACGCCGTGGACAGGGCCATGCTCATCTCGACCAGCGGCATGACCGCCGCAGTCAACCGCCCGGCGTCAACGTTGGCGTTGCGGTTCTCGCGGTTGACGCCCTGGAAGCGGCGGAAGTTCTCCTCCTCGCGGCCAAGGCTCTGGATAACGCGCACTCCCGAGACGCTCTCCTGCAGGTTGCCGTTGACCACGGCGATCGCCATGCGCACGCGGATGAAGGCGCGCTTGGCCTTGCGCTGCCAGTACGCCATCAGCCCGACCATCATCGGCACAACCGCGAACGTGATCATGGCCAGCGGGACATCGGCGTAGAGCAGAATGCCAACGATCACGAAGAGGCCGATGATGTCCGCCAGGATCGTCAGCGCACCGCTTGTCATCAGCTCCTGCATGACCTGCACATCGCTGAGGACACGTGACATAACACGCCCAACCTCGTGCCGGTCGTAGAAGCTCAGCGAAAGCCTCTGCATGTGCGCCACCATCTGCACGCGCAGGGCATAGAGCATGCGGTGCCCGACGTAGGCGATTGCCACCTGCTGCACGTAGTAGGCCAGCCAGGACACCGCGGCGACGGCGAGGAAGACCAGGGCCAGCCCGGTCAGACCGCTGATGTCGCCCTTCGCGACGTATTCGTCGAGCGCGATGGCCAGGAAGAAGGGTTGGACGTAGGACGTGATCGCGAAGACCGTCATGCCAATCAGCGCGAGCGCCGACTGCTTGCGATAGGGCTTGAAGTAGGGAAGCAGACGGCGGACCACGCCGTGGTCGTAGATCTTGCCGTATTCGTCGTCGTCCCAGTAGTCCATCTGGGACCGGTGGTTGCCCGCTGCCGGCATTCGCGGGTGTCCCGCCCCGGGTCCACCCGAGCCGCCTCCGAAGAACATCAGCCGCCCCCCGCAGCCATTTGGGCCGTGCGCCCCCGGCGGCTGGCTTCGTCGTGCTCGAAGGCCTCTTCCTGGTCCTTCAGCTCCAGCTCATAGATCTGCCTGTAGAAGCCTTCGCCGCGCAGCAGCTCATCGTGGCGTCCCCGCTCGACTATGCGGCCGTCCTTCATGACGAGGATCTCGCCGGCGCGCTTGATGGTGCGCAGGCGCTGGGCGACGACGAACGTCGTGCGGCCCTTCATCAGCTCGGCCAGGGCTTCCTGGATCAGGTACTCGGTCTCCGTGTCCACGCTCGATGTGGAGTCGTCGAGCACCAGGATCGGCGGGTCGATCAGCAGCGTACGGGCGATCGAGATGCGCTGCTTCTGTCCGCCGGACAGCGTGATCCCACGCTCGCCCACCCAGGTGTCGTATCCGTCCGGCAGGCCGCTGATGAAGTCGTGGATGCGCGCCGCTTTCGCTGCCCTGGCGATATCCTCACGGCTGGCGCTTTCCGCGCCGTAGGCGATGTTCTCGCCGATCGTCGCCCAGAACAGGAAGAGGTCCTGCTGGACGACGCCGATCGAGCGCCGCAACGACTCCAGCGTCACGTCCCGGATGTCCCGGCCGTCCACCGTTATCCGTCCCTCTGTAACGTCGTAGAACCGCGGCATCAGGTTGACGACGGTGGTCTTGCCGCTGCCCGTCGGCCCGAGCAGGGCGACGACCTTGCCCGCCGGCGCATCGATGCTGATATCCCGCAGGACGGGCGCCGCAGCCCGGTATCCGAAGCCGACGTTCTCGAAGCGGACGTCACCCCGCACGCTGGACAGGGGAGTCGCGTCCGGCTTCTCCCGGACCGCAGATTCGGCGTCAAGGATCTCGTAGACCCGCGCGCCCGCCGACGAAGCCCGGGCCAGGATCATCATCATCCAGCCCAGGCTGCGAACCGGCAGCTGCAGCAGCGTCAGATAGGTGATGAAGGCTGTCAGCTCGCCTATCGAGAGGCTTCCGCGGTCGATCAGCACCGCGCCGTACCAGATCGTCACGACCATCGCGATCATGCCGAGGCCGGTCAGCAGCGGTGCGTTGAACGACTGAAGCCGGCTGGCCTCGTACGAATTCTCGAAGTTGGCTCGTGCCTCGGCGTCGAACTTGGCGACCTCGGCCTCCTCGCGCCCGAAGGCCTTGACCACCCGCAACCCCGAGAGGTTCTCCTGCAGGACGTTGCCCATGCGCCCCATCCCGGCCTGGATTTCCAGCCAGATCGGGCGCAGCTTGCGCGTCGTCACGATCGAGCGCCAGGCGATGATCGGCATGAAAGCCCACGCCACCAGCGCGAGCTGCCAGTTGACCGCGAACATCACCGCGGCCGAGAAGATCAGCAGCAGAAAGACGTAGGCGAAGCGCAGCACGCCCATCTGGATGTAGAGGCGGATGCCCTCCACGTCCTGCGTGGCGCGCGACATCAGCTGCCCCGTCGACTGCTCGTCGTGGAAGGCGAAGGACAGGCTCTGCAGCCGGTCGTAGATCTTGTTGCGGATGTCGTAGGCGATGCGCTGGGCGATCCACTCCGACTCGTACTGCTGGCCGTAGGCGAAGAACGAACGGATGATGGCGACGGCGATGATTGCCACCCCCGCCACCCAGAGCAGGTTGGTGTCGCCGTTGGCGACGAGCTCGCCGTCCTCCACGGTCGGGTCGAGTCCAAAGTCAATCGCCCAGGCGATAACCTGCGGCTGGACGACGACGAACCCGCTGGAAAGGGCAACAAGAAGCGCGGATGCCGCGACGCGGCGTTTGTACGGCAGCAGGAAGCCCAGCAGCCGTACGGGAATGCTATGCAAAGCTGACGAACCCCCGGTGATTCGATCCTAAGCCTTGAAGCCCCACCGCCGTAACCGCCCGTTCGGGGAGGGCAAGCGATTGACCCATACCAGCGCGTGCCCTACAACAATCAAAGGCATGCCTTATATAAACCATGCGGAAATATAGAGTTGGAGGTCCCCATGAGTCCACGCCTGCTTCTGGCCGGCGCTTTCTGCCTGGCGTTTCTCGCCGCCTGCGGCGGCGGCGATGGCGACGTTCTCACCGTTTACTCGGGACGGTCGCAAGACCTTGTAGAGCCCATCCTCGAACAGTTCCACGACGACACCGGCATCGACATCGAGGTCCGCTACGGCGACACCGCCGAGATGGCGGCGACCATCCTCGAGGAGGGCGACAACAGCCCGGCCGACGTGTTCTTCGCCCAGGACGCCGGCGCGTTGGGCGCCATCGACGCCGAGGGCCGTCTGACCGAGCTTCCAGAGGAAGTCCTCGCCCGCGTCCCTGACCAGTTCCGCTCGCCCGACAACGACTGGGTTGGCATCTCCGGGCGGTCCCGCGTGGTCGCCTACAACACCGAGGCACTCACGCCCGAAGATCTGCCCGGCTCCATCCTCGACTTCACCGACACCGATTGGGAGGGTCGCGTCGGCTGGGCGCCGGCCAACGGCTCGTTCCAGGCATTCGTCACCGGCCTGCGCCTGACCGAGGGTGAAGACGGGGCCCGCCAGTGGCTTGAAGCCATGCGCGACAACGGCGCCGTAGAGTATCCCAACAACACCTCTATCGTCGAGGCCGTGGCCAGCGGCGAGGTCGACGTCGGGTTTGTAAACCACTACTACCTCTTCCAGTTTCTCGAGGAGGCGGGCGATGGCTTTGGCGCCCGCAACCACTACCTGGCCGCTGGCGACGCGGGCGCGCTCGTCAACATCGCCGGTGCGGCGATCCTCGACACCGCCAAAAACAGAGAGAATGCCGAGCGCCTGATCGAGTTCCTGCTTGCGGCGGACGCACAGCAGTACTTTGCCGATCAGACCTTCGAGTATCCGCTGGTCGAAGGCATCGAGACGCATCCCGAGCTGACGCCGCTGGCGGAGCTCGAGCCGCCAGCCATCAACCTCGCCGACCTCGCCGACCTTGAAGGGACGCTTGAGCTCCTGCGTGAGACCGGCGTCTTACCCTGAGGTGAATGAGCTTCCTTAAGCGTGCAATGGCGGCGCCGGTCAGTCCGCCGCTTGTTCCCCTGCTGGCGGCAGCAGTCATCGCCCTCGCGATGCTGCTGCCGCCAGCCTATCTCGTTGTCAGGACGCTGAGCGACGCCTCATCGGCGTGGGAGGAGATCTATCGCGACCGCACGTTTCAGTACGTGATCAATACTGCCTGGCTGGCGGTCGCAGTCACCGCCGGCGCCATCGTCCTCGCCGTCCCGCTGGCCTGGCTGACGACGGTTACCGACCTCCCGTTCAAGCGGTTCTGGGCCATCGTCATGGCTCTGCCGCTTGCCATCCCATCCTACGTCGTGGCCTTCACCCTGGTCTCCGCCCTCGGGCCGCGTGGCATCGTCCAGGACGCCCTCTCGCCCCTGGGCGTCGAACGCCTCCCCGACATCTACGGGTTTCCCGGGGCCTGGCTGGCGCTCACCTTCTCAACGTTCCCCTACGTCCTGTTGCCCGTCCGCGCCGCCATCCAGGGCCTCGACAGCTCCCTGCACGACGCGGCCCGCAGCCTGGGCAGGGGGCCCTGGCGGACCTTCTTCACCGTGACGCTGCTGCAAATGCGCCCGGCCATCGCCGCCGGTGCCCTGCTCGTCGCGCTCTACACGATCAGCGATTTCGGAGTAGTCTCCATCCTTCGCTATGACTCCCTGACGCGCGTGATCTACGTCCAGTACACGTCCGCGTTCGACCGCAGCGCCGCCGCCGCCCTGGCCCTTCTGCTTGTATTCCTGACGCTGCTGCTGGTGGTCACCGACGGCTTCACCCGGGGACGGGCGCGCTACTTCGCGAGGTCTCCCCGGGCCCTCCCCCAGGTCGTCAATCTGCGCGCCTGGCGCTGGCCTGCTCTCGCCGCCTGCGTGGTCGTCGCCGCCCTCGGCCTGCTGACGCCGCTGTCGATTATCCTCTACTGGCTGCTTCGCGGCGTTTCCGCCGGGCAGACGACCGACTTCGCTGTCGAGGCCGGGTTCAACTCGGTCTACATTTCGGGGGTAGCCGCGATCGTGGCGGTGGCAGCGGCGCTGCCTATAGCGTTCCTTGCAACGAGGCATTCAAGCGTTATGACGAGGGGCATCGAGAAGGTTGCCTACCTCGGCTTTGCCCTGCCCGGCGTATCAATCGCCCTAGCTCTCGTCTTCTTTGCCGCCAACTACGCCATCGCCGTCTACCAGACGATTGCCCTCCTGGTCTTCGCCTACGTCGTCCGCTTCCTGCCCCAGGCGCTGAGCGCGTCCCGCAGCTCCATGGTCCAGGTCAACCCTGCCGCCGAGGAAGCGGCTCGATCCCTCGGGAAGGGTGGTCTTGAAGTCTTTCGGCGCATCACCCTGCCTCAGATCATGCCGGGCGTGCTCGCCGGCGCCGCACTGGTCTTCCTGACCACCATGAAGGAGCTGCCTGCCACGCTGCTCCTCAGTCCCACGGGGTTCAACACGCTCGCCACCGAGATCTGGTCGGCAACGACAGAAGCGTTCTTCACTCGCGCCGCCCTCCCGGCCCTGATCCTGATCGTCGTCTCGGCGACGCCGATGGTCTTCACCGTGCTGCGTGAGTCGGCGCTCGCCCGCGAGGCGGGCGAATGAGCGACCTGGCCCTCCGCTGCTCCGGGTTGCGCAAGGCCTTCGGCCCCGTGCTGGCCGTCGACGGCGTGAACCTTTCGCTCTCCAGGGGATGCACGCTGGGTCTGGTCGGGCCCAGCGGTTGCGGCAAGACGACGCTCCTGCGCCTGGTTGCCGGTTCATCCGCCCCGACGACGGCGC
>WHTO01000057.1 GCA_009377665.1 Dehalococcoidia bacterium | reverse complement strand
TCCTCGTTTCTTCCGAAGAAAAGGCTGGCCCGCCGGTGAGCACATGATTCATCCAGAAGGCCAATTCTGCCGTCGCCATCCCTAATCGCCACCAATCGTTCGCCAAGGATCGTGACGCGAACAGGATCGCAGTCTGGGGCAGGGAGCTCCTCTGAGAGAAGCACCGGCACCCAGAAGCGCCGCCAAAGCTCGCCCATGGGAGTTCCCGCACTAGTTCTCGTTATCAACTCATTCTCGTCGGCTCTCAGCACAGCACTTTCTCCCTGTCGTTTCTTCTCTTCTCAAATCCCCTGAGCTACGACCTATCCAGCCAAACCTCGTCGTACTGGGGACCGAACATGTGCCACTCGGCAGCGACATCCCTGAGCTGTGGCTGACGGACATTCAGAATGCCGCGAGCGGTCACCATCACGCCGGGATGGTTGTCGATCATATGGCGCAAGATGTCTTTAATAGTCGACTGGCGTTCCTCGGAGTCGTACAGGGTCCTCTGGCCCGAAATCATTCGGTCCAATTCAGGGTCGCTGTACCCCCAATAATTCTTCCGTGTATCAGAACGGTAAACTTCATCCAACCAGAATCCTGGCCCATTGAAAGCAGCACCATTTGAGATGAAGCCATACTGAAACTCGCTACTGCTCCGCACATCCTGATAGGTAGCGGAATCAACGGCTCGTATAGCCGATGCAACGACTCCTTGGCCCAAACGAGCCCATTGGGCATTAAGCAGTTCAGCGCCTCCTTGGCCATAGCTCCCAGCCGTGCACAATATTTCCGCTTGAAGAGGACTGTCCCCGGTAAAGCCAGCCGCGCCTAAGAGAGCCACCGCTTCCTGTACCGCTTCGTCCTTGGACTGCTTCCACTCCAGAAACGTTGCGTACTCGTCCTCCTCAAAGTCCCAGGAGCGAAGCGAGGAAGGGAAATAGGAGGCGTGGCTTCCTCGCCCAAACCAAACCTCCGCCCACGCTGTCTTGAACTCCTCGTGGTCGACAAGCAGCCGCAGGGCCTTGGTGACGCGTGGATCATTGAATGGCTCCACCCTGACGTTGGGCACAAGGAAAAATCCCGCAGTATCTTCGAACCAGAGCGGCTCATAGCCTGAGCCCTGCTCAGCGATGTAGCCCTGGGCCTCCGTACCTGGGGCCGCTGCCATGTCCAGCTCTCCAGCCAAGAACGCTGCCCACCCCCTCTCGTCAGCAGGGTTGTTGCTGAAGAAATGAAGGTCGATAGCATCCAAGTAGGGGGAGTCTGCCCGCCAATAATCGGGATTTCGTACCAACCGCATACCAACCTCAGACTGCCTGGACTCCACAAGAAAGGCTCCGGTGCCTACTGCGGTCTCGGCAGTGGCAAATTCACCTGCTTGCTCAACCACCTCCGGCGCCAGGATGACGATGCCATCGCCGGCGAACCTGCTGAGAATGTCCGCGTCGGGCTCATTAAGGGTCACACTGATAGTCGCCTGATCGGGCGCCTCTAACCTCTCAACCGTTGGGAAGAAGTCTTTGGCGAAAAACTCCGGAGAGTCAGTCCTCATCCTCTCGAAGCTGAACACAACGTCATCAGCGGTTAGCTCACGCCCGTTTGCCGGTGGCCGGTCGTGCCACTTTACTCCTGGTTGAAGATGGAAGATCAGTTCTACATCGGATGGCTGCTCCCAACTTTCGGCGAGCAAGGGGACGATATCGTAGGTCGGCGGGTCGTATCTTACCAAGCCCTGGTAAAAGGTCCCGTACTCTCGGCCCTTCCCGCCGTTCTCCACGTGTGGATCAAGATTCAGGTACCCCCCATAATTCGTCTGTCGACGTAGGCTTCCGCCGCTTCTCGGTCCTGTCGCCGGCTGGGTAGCTTGTGACTCTTGCCCGTCCCCGCTGCCACGCTCCTGATCGCCCTCGTCATCGCCGCAGCCCACTAACGCGAAACCGGTCAGGCCCGCGGCCCCGGCGGCCGTTCCACCCAGAAACCGCCGTCTGGTTGCCCTCTCTCGGGTCAACCGCTGCCAGTAATTCCTGCTCTCGTTTCCCATGGCTGGTTGCTCCCCTCTCGCGGATGTACATCCCAATGCGCCCTACAAGCCAAGGACGATATGCAATATTCTATATTCTGTCAAGACACCCTCGTCAACTACTGGGGAAAGGCGGTGCCCAGCGGCTAAGATTCGAGCGAACAGAAGTTGGCAGGGACATCAGAGCGCGTGGGGGATGCGAGCCGGAAGGATGTCGGGAAACAGATGCACACGGAATTCGTCATGCCAGGAGCTCAGTCGGGGGGATCGGAGGGAAGTGAATCCGTCGGGTCTCGTCGGCGACGAGCGGGGGATTCCCGGAAGGACGGCCGTTTGGCGGCAGGAATACGTTTGAGGCAAATCAGCGCGCCTCAAACCAAGCAAGGGTTTGCTCTACAAGCCTTTCGCGACCTCATCCTGCATGGAGACCTTAAGCCGGGGGATTGGATCCGTGTGGATGAGTGGGCGCAACGACTGGGTGTTAGTCCGACACCAGTCAGGGAGTCGCTTCGTCAAATGGAGGCCCAGGGGCTTGTCCGGATTCACACGCATATAGGTGCACAGGTCCGCGCCTACTCAGTTACAGACTTCTCCGAGGTCTATCGGATTCGAGCAGCACTCGAAGCGCTCGCGGTCCAACTGGCACTTGAGAAGATGACTCCGCAGCAGACCAAAACGTTCGCCTCAGAGCTGCTGGAGCTTAATCGCACTCTCGCCGAATTGATACGGGACGGCGCGCATGAAGCAGCCAGAGCGATGAACAAGGACTTCCACTGGCGTATCTGCGAGGCGGCTGAATCAGAGACTCTGCTTATGATCCTGGACAGTCTCTGGATCACTTATCCCTTCGACACTCTCCAGCTGGTACCGGGACGGGCAGAAGAGATTGCAGAGGAGCACGCCGACCTCATAGAAGCCATCGGCCGCCGAGATTCACAACGCGCCGCAAACGCGATGAGGCACCATCTCGACACTGCCGCCACGAAGTTGCTGGAGTCGGTTCGCCGTGGACAGGTTGCCTTGTTTCAGGAGGGCGACTCGATGGATGATGGGAGTTCGCCGACACTGCCGTCGGCGTCCTCAGCTTATCCATTACCAGTACCAGAATCCGACCCTCCCTGACTGGCCCTGCAAGTAACTGTGAGAGCACGATTGATCCGCTGCTCGGTGACATCATGCCGGGCTGGCTGCCGAATTCGTAGCTCGCTCCTCTTGGTTGAGGAAACCATTCATCGGTACACCACGCGCCACCCGAGACGCTTTAGCCCCCCTGAGGAGCAGCCCGAGCCCTGGCCGGCGGCGATCTTTAAGTGGAGGTAGGTGCCAGAGTCAACCCGCGCTGAGCGTCCACCGCTAACAGCCTTCCGAAGCCAGGGACAGACGGTGGCACCTTGAGCATCTCTAGGGCCTTCCACGTGACCGCCTGCGAGCTAGTAATCACTGGTTTGCCAGTCTCCAATTCCAGCAGATCGATGTGCTGAATTGTAGGCCACCGCGGACAGGTGATCAAAACGCCGTCCACCGCCTCGCCAGCCCCGAAGTATAGGCTTTTCGCAAGGCGGTAAGCCGCATAGTCGGGGAGGTGATCGATATCTACGTTGCGCTCTATTCCCAGACCGGCGATCGCGACTACGTCGAAGCCCGCCTCCTGCAAATAGGACTCCATGCGCCGGTAAATCAGCTCCTTGAATGGGGAAGCAACGACCAGCTTTCGGATGCCGACCTGCCGAAGCGCCTGAACTTCTGCTTCTATGTGTGCCACCACTGGCACGCCCAGCTTCTGCTCGATACGCTCGCTGATCTGACGTTCACTCCCATACCCCAGCCTGGTGAAGAGTGGTGAACCACCGATGATGATGGCCTCCACCCCGAGTTGTACGAGATCCTCCCCTCGCTCCTCGATCTGGCTAAGTTGGTCTTCTAGATCGTCGTCGGCCAGTCGGCGAACCCGGCCGCCTGTGTTCACGAACAGCACTCCATCGGGTGCCATCTTATGAAACTCATAACGGAGCATGAATCCATGCGATGGAGAGATGAACCCAATCCTACCTCGCCAGCCGTACATACGCCGTCCTCCTCCTTCCTTCTCGCCAACAGTGGCGTAAGGAACTTTAGTTGCGAGCGCCAACTCCAGTACGAGACTAGATCACGTGGCGCTTTCGCCCAATTCGGCGATTCCCCCACCGCGTTCTCTCCCATCCCAATCCTCCAAAATGCCGCCAGAAGAGGGACCCGAGTGCCGTACAGCTGGTGCGATCCATGCCTGTTGCCGATCCGTTTGCGGAATGAGCGACAGGACGCGCGGTGACTTTCCGCTGCACCAAAGGCGCTGGAACGCTTCAAGAAAGCATGGTCTGGCCCGCCTCACTTTCGCCGCTTGAAGCTTGCCATCCTCTTGGTCGTGGAGCCCTCCTCGAAGAGTCACTCAAGATTGGCATAGCTCCCTGCAAGCACGCCGCTTGTAGTCGTGAGGCATCGAAGACGTGCATTACTGGACGGGGGCGGGCATCGCCGCGCCCCGTTGGGATAAAGCTCAAGCTCCCGGGGTGGGGGTGGAATCCCTCCCGGGGTGCCATTTCGTCGACTCCGTTGACGGCTAGCAAGAACACGGACGCCGATCCCGCTCTACGTTCCCCGGCACCGCCGATCTCTCCGGCCGGTCAGGACTCGATGTGCGATTGTCGCGGCATGCCCTCGGCCAACCAGTCATCCGCGGGCAGGCATTGATCGCAGCGCGCGAGGTTGACGAGTTTCGTCAGGCTCCTTATATCGTCCATGGACATGAGGTGCTCCATGGCAACGTCGTGGTCGATGCCGCAGTCGGATGACGCGTTGAGAAGGTTGTGCACTACTCCTCTGCTGTTCACGAAGTAAGCCTGGAAATCCAAACGGCGCATACCTTCGGCCCGAGTAGGAGTAAGTCCATCCTACCCGCCTCTTATGTCGCCGAAGGGGCCGCCGGCATTGCAGATTCGTTAACCCGTAAAACCCAGCGCCGCCGTAGGCGACTCGATCCCGTCCGGGTCCTCCGTGTATCGCGTCGTCGCCTTCGTTGCCAACGATCACATCGTCGCCGTTGGTCTCCACGATCGGCGCGGTGCTTCCCGGGACGGCAACGATGGTCGACCGCCTGCCCAGGCAGATGACTCCGCCGCTCGAGCGCGGACTGTCGTGTTGCTGCCCAGATCCCGGATAGCGCCGACCAAGTTCCCCGCGAAGTTGTTGTCGCGCACAACAGTGCGGTGACATTCGGGGCTGGCGATATTGAGACCGTAGCGCTGAGTCTTCGGCGATTGGTTGTCGGTCGCCGTGTTGAAGCGGACGATGTTGTCGTTGCAGACGACGGAGTTGCTCGACGAGAGGTTGATGCCATCGCGTCCGGGGCCATCATCTGAGCTGTTCAGCACCCTGTTGCGCGAGATGAGGTTGCGGTTCCCGCTATGGATCCTGATTCCGTGCGCGCCGGCGTTGCTGATGGTGTTGCCGATGATCCGGTTGCGGTTCGATGACTTGTTGCGCTGGTCGGCGCTGCTGGACGCCTTGTTGACGTTGATGCCGCTCCCGCCGACGGCAAAGATCCGGCAATTCTCGACTCGGTTGTTGTTGGAAGCAAGGAGTTGGATGCCGTCGCCGCGGACCCCGGTGATCACACAATCTCTCACCAGGTTGCGGTCGGCTGTCCCTCCCGTGGCCGACGGCGCATCCTTACCGTCGAAGACTATTCCGCGGCCGCGCGCTGCGATGATCTTGACCCGCCGGACCACTGAGTCGTCGCCGCCGTCGAAGTCAATGGCGTCGCTGGTGCTGCGCCGGGGACCCCCGGCCGAGATGGTCATGCCGCTTACCGTGATGCGGTCTGACCGGCTCATGTCAAAGACTTCTGTGTCAGCAGCGGCGCCGGTCCAGTTTCGGATGATTGTGACGTCGATGCCCCGGCCCGCGAACACGATGCCGGTCACGTCCGCGATCTCGAAGCTGGCGCTCCCGAGGTCGAAGCGGCCGGCCGCGAAGAACACCCTGCCACCGCCGTCGCCATGCAACGAGCGCGTGGCTCTCTCCACGACCGACTTCAACGAACCAGTGAAGGTCTCGCCAGGGGAGCTGGCGCGATAGGTTGAAGTGTGGCCGACCCGAGTGACGTTGAAGGTGAGCGGGTTGGCCGCGGCGCGGATGCTCTCGCCCGCGATGGCGAGAAGCAGCAGCAGTGCTGCCAGGAGTGAGAGCCTCACCCCGACGGAAACGCCTGTGACTGGCCAGAGCCACCAGCGATCGCCATCGCGCCGTCCTTACGCTGCGCCCCTTTCTGCGGGCTGCGCCAACCAAAGACTAACGCGCGCCAGGGGGACCACGCAGCGGCGGGGCTCGGGTGGGCTTCCTTCCGGTGAGGGCTCTAGCTGGCGATCTTGACGTACTCGAAGTCGCCGGGGCGGTTGTCGATGCCGACGCGGGGCGGCGCGATCCAGCGCGCGAACTGACCGGGACGAGCTTCCGGCTGCATCAAGGTCGCGATGAACTCGCCGTCCTCCTCGGTCGGCAGCCACTCGTGCCGCCGACGCGCCCAGGTCGCGGCGTCCAGCAGCTCGCCGTCGGGCGAGGCCTGGGCGTCACGGAACTCGCCGATCTGCCTGTAAAAAGCGACGTGCGGAAGGCCTAACTGCAGGTCGAATCCGGATTCCTGGATGATCTTGTTCCAGCGCTGGATGCCCCTTTCGCAGTCTTCGACGTAGTCGTCGCGCAGCCGCATGTTGAGCGCTGTCAAAGCGGGCTCGTGGACAAGCCTGACCTGGCCATCGACGAGCTTCAGCACCGGGTATGTCGAGTCCTTGAGCTGGTGGTCGTCGTCAATCTTCGTCTCCTGGTAGCGGCCCTTGAGGCCGGAGCTGAAGAAGTTGGCGGCGTTGGTCGAGACCTCGGACCCGAAGAGGTCGAGCGACAGGGCGAAGTGCAGGTTCATCTTCTTCTGGATGGTGGGCAGGTCGATGACGCCGAGCGCGCGCACGCGCTCGACCTGTGTCGGGTCGTCGATACCCGCCGCCTTCATCGCGTCGCAGGTTGCCTGGACGACGCGCGAGATTCCCGTCGTGCCGACGAACATGTGGTGCGCTTCCTCGGTCAGCATGAAGCGGCAGGTGCGCGAGAGCGGGTCGAAGCCGGACTGGGCAAGGCTCTCGAGCTGCATCTTGCCGTCGCGGTCGGTAAAGAACGTGAACATGAAGAAGGAGAGCCAGTCGGGGGTGGCCTCGTTGAAGGCGCCGAGCATGCGCGGTGCGTCCTCGCTCCCCGACTGGCGGCGCAGCAGCTCGTCGGCCTCCTCGCGTCCGTCGCGGCCGAAGTAGCGGTGGAGAAGATAGACCATGGCCCAGAGGTGACGGCCCTCTTCGACGTTGACCTGGAAGAGGTTGCGCAGTTCATAGAGCGACGGCGCTTGGGCTCTTCCCCGCTACGCCGAGGTACGGGCGGCGCTCCGTGACTGGGAGACCTTCTCGTCGGCGGCGGGGGTGGGGATGGATGAGGAGTTTAACGCCACCCAGGTCGGCGGGATCCTGACCAGCGACCCTCCGAGACATACGGTGTCGCGACGGATCATGAACGACCAGCTGTCGCCGCGCGCCATGCGCGGCCTCGAACCGAGCCTCCAGGACCGAGCCGACGCCCTGGTCTCGATCCTCGTGGCCCGAGGATCGTTCGATGCCGTGCGCGACCTCGCCCAGGCCTACAGCTGCGAGGTCATCTTCGACTTCGTCGGCCTGCCCGAGGAGGGCCGAGAGCTGCTGCTTCCCGGCGCCAGCGCCGGCTTCAACCTCCAGGGCCCGGCCAACGAGCGGTTCGTAAGCTCAGGTCCCGACTTCAAGGCCCTGATGAGGCACGCCCGCGATGTTGCGGTACCGGGGCGGCTGTCTCCGCACGGCAAGGGCGCACAGATCTACGGCGCCGCCAGGGAAGGGGTTATCGACGAGTGGTCGGCCGCCGGCCTGATGCTGTCCTACACCTGGGCGGGCATCGACACGACGGTCAACGGCATCGCCAACGCCGTCCGCCTCTTCGCCGAACATCCCGACCAGTGGGACCTGGTCCGGCGCGACCCTGCGCTGATCCCGGACGCCTTCAGCGAGGTGCTGCGGCTGGAATCGCCGGTCCAGGTATTCACGCGCAGCGTCGCGGATGACACCGAGGTCGCCGGCGTCCCGCTCAAGAGCGGGTCGCGCGTCATGGTGATGTACGGGTCGGCGAACCGTGACGAGCGCAAGTACCCCGACCCCGAGCGCTTCGACGTCCTGCGCCGGCCGACCGACAACCTCGCCTTCGGCCACGGCATCCACGTCTGCGTCGGCATGACCCTGGCACGCATGGAGGCTCACACCGTCCTCCGCGCGCTGGCGTCACGCGTCGAGCGGATGACAATCGCGTCGACCAGCCCGCGCCTGAACAACACCCTTCGCGGCCCCGAGGTCCTCGAAGTCCGGGTCTCCTGAGAAGGGCCCGCCCGCGGGCGCTGCGCCCGCCAGGTCGATTGACCGAAGACCGCATCCCATCGGCTAGCATGGGGCAACCTCCGCCGGCCCGCCGGGCCCCTTTTGGGCCATAATCCGCGATAAGATCCGAGGACCGGGAGGAATGACCTGCAAATAGATGTTGACAGGCTGAAGATCGAGAACAACGTGGCCGACCAACAGTTCGAGGTTCGCTACGACGGCAAAGTGGCGCTGCTCGCCTACGAGCGGCTCTTCCTGCGCGGCGACCTGCGCGTCGTTGACGGCGAGGGCAACGTCGTAAGGACCGCGACGCGGATGGCGCTCTGTCGCTGCGGACACTCCAGGAACAAGCCGTACTGCGATCTAAGCCACGAGGAGCTTGGCTTTACCGGTTAACCACCGGGCCATCGCCCTGACGGACCGGGCGTCGGACCGATGGGAATCCGCGGCGTGAAAGTAACCAGGGATTGGCGATTCAGGACGCCTGGCGGGCAGCCTGTTTCCAGACCCTGTACTCCAGGGGCAGACACGTAGCGCAGGGCCTGTATCCCGCGGCGACCGCGGTAACCTCGTCGGCGAAGAACACCCGGCTCTTCTCGTACCCGCCCCTCGCGATCGCCCGCAACGCGCCGGGGCAATCCAGGCGTCCGTAGATCCTGCTCCGCCGGTGGCCGCCGAGCGTGCCCGGTGTTTCGCTCCGATACGGCTTGCCGTCGACGCCGATGAGTGTATAGATGTTCGCGCCGGCCATGGCCTCATTCTCGGTCGACCTGGCCGGCGCGAGAAGCACGCCAGGCTGGGGTCGCGGCGGTTAGCCGGCCGCGAGCCGCTCGAGGACGACGACCGGGATCTGGCGAGGCGTCTTCTCCTGGTAGTTGTCGTAGTCGGGCCAGATGGCCGTCATCACCTGCCAGAGCGAGCGCTTCTCCTCGGGCGAGGCAGTCCGTGCTCGCGCCTTGAACCTGTCCGCGCCAACCTGGACGTCCGCCTCGGAGTTCTCGGAGAGGTTGAGATACCAGGCAGGGTGTTGGGGGGCGCCGCCCTGGGACCCCACGACGACGTATCGATCGCCGTCGCGCCCGTAGATAAGCGCCGTGCGCCGGAGCTTCCCGGATCGTCGGCCACGGGTGGTCAGCAGGAGGGTATCGACCCCCCGCCAGCGGTGGCCCTCTTTTCCATCCGTCTCAACGTAGTTGCGGATATGTTGAGCTACCCATTCGGTGGGGCTGTCGAGGATCTCTTCCTGCTGCGTCATGGTTCTCAGCCTACCGCAGAGCGACGCGTTCGGACACTTGCCCGGGAACGTTAGCTTCGCTGGCATACCAACGGGGCGACCTTTCGGCCGCCTTTACAAAACTAAGCGGTTATGAAACTATCAGGTTATGCTGTCTCCCGCCAGCCTCGACGCCACGTTCGCCGCGCTGGCCGATCCGACGCGGCGCGCGATCCTCGCCCGGCTCGCCGTGGGTGAGGCGTCGGTGACAGAGCTGGCCGCGCCATTCACGATGAGCCAGCCGGCGATCTCAAAGCATCTCAAGGTACTGGAGCGCGCTGGCCTTGTCTCGCACGGCCGCGACGCACAGCGACGCCCCCGCCGGCTTGAGGCCGCGCAGCTCGCCGAGGCAAGCGAATGGCTGGAGGAATACCGGCGGCTATGGGAGGGCAACTTCAAGCGCCTCGACAGGCTGCTGGATGAGATGAAAACGGGGACGAACACAAGCGAAAGCACGAAACGATAGAGGAGGTCACAGTGGACAACGCGGGGAATCTGACAGTCACCGCGCCGGGCGACCGCGAAGTAGTCATGACGCGAGTATTCGATGCGCCCCGGCGCCTGGTCTTCGAGGCCTGGACGAAACCTGAGCTGCTGCAGCGCTGGTTGCTGGGCCCGGAGGGCTGGTCGATGCCGGTCTGCGAGGTCGACCTGAGGGAGGGCGGCAGCTTCCGTTTTGTCTGGCGCAACGACGACGGGCGAGAGATGGGGATGGGCGGCGTCTACCGCGAGATTGTGCCCCCCGAGCGCCTGGTCCACACCGAGCTGTTCGACGAGGACTGGACCGAGGGTGAGACGGTGGTGACGACGGTGCTGACCGAGGACGGTGGCAAGACCACGATGACGAGCACCGTTCGTTACTCCTCGGAAGCTGCCCGCGACGCCGCCCTGGCCACCGGCATGACGGATGGTGTGGCAGTGACTTACGACCGGCTCGCCGAGCTGCTGCGAACGTTGACCTGAGAGAGGAGCCCGCGGGCCAGGCAGCCACAAGGAGGAACAATGTGACGGGGTGAGGATCAGGACCCGGCGAACATCTCCGAACTCACGACAAAGGACTGACCGATGCAGAAGATTACTCCATTCCTGTGGTACGACAACCAGGCTGAAGAGGCGGCCACGTTCTATGTCTCCATCTTCGACAACTCGAAAATCGTGGACGTTGCTCGCTACGGCGAGGGCGGGCCGGGACCGGAAGGTACGGCCATTACCGTCGCCTTCGAACTGGGCGGGCAGTCGTTCGTGGCGTTGAACGGTGGCCCCCAGTTCAAGTTCACGGAGGCCGTTTCCTTCGTAATCAACTGCAAGGACCAGGAGGAAGTGGACAGGTTCTGGGACGCCCTGGCCGAAGGCGGCACGATACAGGAATGCGGCTGGCTAAAGGATCGGTATGGGCTGTCCTGGCAGGTCATCCCCACGGTACTGAGCAAGCTGCTGGGCGACAGCGATCCGGCGAAGGCCGGCCGGGTGATGGGGGCAATGCTGCAGATGAAGAAGATTGAAATCAAGGATCTCGAGGAGGCCTACGCCGGATAGCTGACCCGATGACAGCGCACCGGAGGCGGTGAAGGTCGGCCCAGCACGACGCCCCCAGTCGATCAAGACGTCACCTGGCGGGGTGTTGACCTCTGAAATAGGTGTATATACACTTTCGCTGTGGACGCGACCGCCGACCTTGCCGCCTGCCGGGGTTGCTACTGCCTCGCCGCGCGCCGCGCGGCCCGGGCTCTAACCAGGCTCTATGAAGACAGGCTGCGGCCCCATGGTCTGCGTGCCACTCAGTTTTCGATCCTCGCCGCCCTGGCGTTGAAGGGACCAACGCCGGTCGGGGAGCTGGCCGACCTGCTGGGGCTCGAGCGCACAACCCTCACCCGAGGCGCGGCGCTGCTCAGGCGAAACGGCTGGACCACGGCCGGCCTGTCAATGGATACCAGGGAGCACCGCCTGCAACTGACAGCTTCCGGTCGCGGGAAGCTCGAAGCCGCGTTCCCTGCCTGGCGCGAGGCGCAGGAACTCGTGAAGAAGCTCGCGGACGACGGCAAGCTAAACCTGCCGCGACGCATTGACATCAGTGGGGCTATCGCATGAGGGCGCCGATCCTGGTCGGCGTCTCAACTGAAGGGAGCAACCTATGAGTGGAGTTCGGCTTCTCGTTGGCACACGCAAGGGCGCGTTCATCCTGACCGCGGACGGCAAACGTATGAATTGGGACGTCAGTGGTCCTCATTTCGGTGGCTGGGAGATGTACCACATCAAGGGATCGCCGGCTGACCCCAGCCGCCTGTACGCCTCGCAGTCCAGCGGCTGGTTCGGGCAGATCATCCAGCGCTCGAACGACGGCGGGAAGAACTGGGAGCCCGTGGGTAACCACTTCACATACGAGGGCGTCCCGGGCACCCACCAGTGGTATGACGGCACTCCCCACCCCTGGGAGTTTGCCCGCGTCTGGCACCTGGAACCATCGCTGAACGACCCGGATACGGTCTTCGCGGGAGTCGAGGACGCCGCCCTCTTCCGCTCGACCGACGGTGGCGGGAGCTGGCAGGAGCTCGCGGGACTGCGTTCTCATGATTCGGGGTCCTCCTGGGCGCCGGGCGCTGGCGGGATGTGCCTTCACACCGTCATCCTGGATCCGAGCAACCCCGATCGGATGTTCGTCGCCATTTCCGCGGCCGGCGCTTTTCGAACCGACGACGCGGGCAAGACATGGCGCCCGATCAACCGCGGCCTGCGGTCCGAGGGCATTCCCGACGCGGAGGCGGAGGTTGGCCACTGCGTCCACCGCATCGCGATGCACCCGTCGCGGCCCGATGTCCTCTTCATGCAAAAGCACTGGGACGTCATGCGCAGCGACGATGCCGGCGAATCCTGGCGCGAGATAAGTGGCAACCTGCCGAGCGACTTCGGGTTCCCGATTGCTGTCAACGCGAACGAGCCCGAGACCGTATACGTCGTGCCGATCACCAGCGACTCGGAACACTACCCGCCGGAAGGCAAACTGCGGGTCTATCGCAGCCGGACGGGCGGCGACGAGTGGGAGCCGCTGACGAAGGGGCTGCCGCAAAGCAACTGCTACGTAAACGTCCTGCGCGACTCCATGGCCGTGGACTCGCTCGACTCCTGCGGCGTCTATTTCGGCACAACGGGTGGCCAGGTCTATGGATCGGCGGACGCCGGCGACAGCTGGAACGCAATCGTCCACGACCTGCCACCCGTTCTCTCCGTCGAGGCGCAGACCCTGGCATAGGCGACGATTCTTGCAGGAGGCCATCCAATGGAGCCATCCGAGCGGATCACCGAGTACATCGCGGGCCTTGAGGACTGGCGAGGCCCGACCCTCGCGCGGCTGCGCGAGCTCATCCTCGAGGCGGCCCCCGAGCTCAGCGAGGAGTGGAAGTGGAGCAGCCCTGTCTGGTCGCACAAAGGGCTCGTCTGCAGCGCCAGTGGGTTCAAGGGACACGTCGGCGCCAACTTCGTCAAAGGCGCCTCACTGGAGGACCGGCACGGCCTGTTCAACTCCGGCCTCGACGCGAAAGCGACGCGATCGATCAAGCTGCTTGAGGGTGAACAGCTCGACGAGCCCGCCTTCCGTGACCTGGTTCGCGAGGCCGTGACCTTCAACGAAGCCGGCGTCGAGGCGAAGTCGTGATACGGGTGCTTCTGCCCGAACACCTGCGCAAGCTGGCCGGCGTCGACCGCGAGTTGCAGATCGAGTTCGCGGGGGAGGCTACGCTGGGCTCGGTTCTGGACGTGCTGGAGGCGACATACCCTGTGCTCCGTGGCACGCTGCGCGACCAGGTGACGAAGCAGCGGCGTGCATTCGTACGGTTCTACGCCTGCGGCGAAGACTTCTCGCACGAGCCGGCGGACACCGCCCTCCCCGAAGCGGTCGTCACCGGCGTCGAACCGTTCCAGGTCATCGGGGCCATGGCCGGCGGCTAGCGCGCTACAGACTCTGCCAGAGGCCGATCAGGTTGCCTTCGGGGTCCTCGAAGCGAGCGTAGACGCCCATGTTCGGGATCGTGGTGGGTAGGTCCACAAGCCTGCCGCCGTGCTGCTCGATGACCTCCATGTGGCTATCGATATTCGGCACGTCGACGACGATGCTGGGCCCCCTACCTTCGGCTTTGTAGAAGGAGCCATTGATCGCGCCCGGGGTCGTGGGCATGCCCTTATCATCGGTGTCGGTGGTGGAAGTCATGGCCTGCTCGGCGTCGAACGGCATCATCTTCCAGCCGAAGACGGCGCCGTAGAAGTCCTGCGCGCGCTGCAGGTCCGTAGCAGGAATCTCGAAGTGTACGACACTGTTCATGATCCTGGAGCTCCCTTCGAATTAACACCGCTGAGTTTGGCCGGCACTCCCGGGGCGGCTTGTCCCGGCTGGCGCCTGGCCGGCGCCGCGCAAAGTCTACACCGGACGAACGTCGCCTGCTTGGACGCCGGCGGCTGAGGACATGCCATGAACGCTAAACCAACCGACATCGACGGATACCTGTCTGCCGTGCCCGACGACGCCCGGGCAACGCTCGAGAAGCTGCGACGCACGATCAAGGCCGTGGCGCCCGGGGCCGTCGAGTCGGTCAGCTACGGCGTGCCGACCTTCAAGTACCAGGGACGACCGCTGATCTACATTGGTGCGGCCAAGAACCACTGCGCCATCTACGGCATGAACGTGGGGGCCTACCAGGACGAGCTCGCCGCCTACGACACCGCTAAGGGCACCATTCGCTTCCCGCCGAACGAGCCGCCACCCAAGGCGCTGGTGAAGAAGCTGGTCAGCGATCGGCTGGCCGAGATCGATGCCGCCGCGACCGGACGCAAGCGCAAGAAGCCCGACCCCGGCACACCAGTTCGACGCCGTCCGCCCGGAGAGGGAGAAAGCGTCCGGGCTACTCGGGCAGAAGGTGGTATGGACGCTGGCGCGTCGACCTGATCGCCGAGAAGTGACGCCGATCAAGTGTCACGATCAGGTTCGTGTCCAGGCGGTCAGCGAGAACCGCGACCGACGCGTCGGTGCCTCCAAGGGGGAAGTCGCGATACTGCTCGACGAGCGCCGCGATCACCGGCCAGTCACCCTCGGTCGGCGCCTCGACCTCAACGGCCGTGAGCCCGCCGAGAAATGCCGCCTCGATCCTTGCGCCGAGGCGTCGGCCGACCAGGTACGTCGCCTCCGCGACGACAAGTGCTGGGACCACGAGCTCTAAGTCAGGGCGTTGAAGCACGGAAAGGCAACTGGCATGATCGTCGTCGTCCGCGTCAGCGGCCGCATACAACGGGCCCGCATCAACGATCGCGATCAGCACCCCACTCCGCTTCGAGGATCGCCTCCGCGTCGCGGGCCGTAGTGCGATGGCCGCTGCGACCGAGGGCTGCAAACGGCAAGCGCCGATGTTCCACGCCTGTGTGGCCCAGGCGGGCTTCGATCGCTTCGCGGGCGACCTCAGAAATTGAAACTCGGCGGCGACGCGCTTCCCTGGCAACAGCGCTCGCCAGGTCGTCCGGCAGACTTATAGTGGTGCGCTTCATACGTGCATCATAACATCATATTGCCGGTGGGGTTGGGCCTGGTTGCCTGCTTGATCCCTATCAGGCGCGATTCCGCCGCTGGCGAACCCGGAGGACTGGTGGTCGATTCCCCGACTTCACTACTGGAAGTCATCGCCCTTGCTCTCGGGGCGATTGTGTTGGGCACTCTGATCCTGGGCCGGCCGCATGCCGGCCGACGAAGCGGCACGGCGGAAGCAGAATTCGAGGTCCGGATACCGCTCGCCTCCGGCCAGTGGGAGGCGTTCAACTCGCTGGCGACGCGAGTCCCCAGCCACGGGACCGACTGGCTTGCGCAACGATTCGCGATCGACTTCGTCGGCGTCGACGCGGAGGGCCGGTATGCCACCCACGAGGATTGGCGCCGGAAGTTCTGGGCGCCGGCGAGTGGCGTTGTTGTCTCCGCCTACGACGGAGTCCGAGATCGCGGCGCCTGCCGCTCAGTCCTCGCTCTTGCCTGGTTCTACGCGGCTGGCTTTGTGCTTGCCTCGGTCACGTGGATGTGGCGTCGGCCAGCGGGTCTCGCTGCGATGGCCGGCAATCACCCGATTCTAAGAATCGATGACGGTCATTTTGTTCGCTCTGATGCATTTGAAGCGAGGTTCCCTGCTCGTGCAGCCAGGTGACGTTGTCCAGGCGGGCGCTCCCCTTGCCCAGGTCGGCAACACGGGCAACACCACGCAACCGCATCTCCACTTCCAGCTCATGGATGCGCCAACGCCATGGAACGCCGGGGGACTTGTGGCCGCGTTCTCGCACTATGAGGTGCGAGAGGGCAGCCCAT
>WHTO01000056.1 GCA_009377665.1 Dehalococcoidia bacterium | reverse complement strand
TGGGCGAACGCCGGGTTCTCGGACTTCTCGTTCAGGACACCCGCCTCCTTGAGCTTTACGTTGCCACCCTCGAGCTTGGCCAGCGCCGAGGCCAGGCCCAGCGGGTCCCGAGTGAGCTCGGCGCCCGTGCGGTCGGCCTGGTACTCGCGCGAGCGCGTGATCGCCAGCTGGATAAGGATCGCGGCGATCGGCGCCAGGATGATCAGCGCCAGCTGCAACAGCGGGCTGCCCCCGCGATCCCGGCCACCCCCGAACATCGCCCCGAACAGCATCATTCGCGAGGCGAAGGTGATGACGCCGGCGAGCGTCGCGGCGACCGTGCTGATCAGCGTGTCGCGGTTCTGGACGTGTCCAAGCTCGTGGCCGATCACAGCCTCGAGCTCGCGGGGCGTCAGCAACCCCTGGATCCCCGTCGTCACCGCAACAGCCGCATTCTGCGGGTTACGTCCCGTCGCGAAGGCGTTCGGCGACGGGTTCTCGGCGATGTACACCTTCGGCTTTGGCATGCCGGCGGCGGCCACCACGCGGTCGACCATCTGGTGCAGCTCGGGCGCGTCCTGCGCACTGACTTCGTGCGCCCGCATCGACTTCAGGGCAATCTTGTCCGAGAACCAGTACATGGCGAAGTTCATCACGCCGACGAAAAGCAGCGCGATGACCAGGCCCCCGGTACCGCCGAGCAGCTGGCCGACAGCCAGCACTAAACCAGTCAGCAAGCCAAGCAGGATGACCGTCTTGAGGTTGTTCGCTGTGAACATCTAGTTTCCTTCTCTCTACCTTCGCTTAGAGATACGAAGCAACCCGTGCCCCAGTTCAGTTAGCGCTGTAGAAGCAAGTCAATTCTAGCTAGGAATGGGGTTGGTTGTGTGGTCCGGGACGCCTGCGGGCGCTCAGTTACTTATGCGCAGCTGCGCGGCGAGTCCTCTGGCGCTGGGCCTTAGCGGGGACCAGCTGGATGTCGCTGAAGGCGCTGTCCTGGCGGGCCCTGACCTTGTTGAGCTTGATCAACTCGAGCACGGCGAGGAACTGGACCACGACCTCCTCGCGGCTGTGGCATTCGAGCATCAGCTCGCTGAAGCTGATCCTGCCCTTCTCGTCGAGGAGGCGCCTCAGAACCCTGATCTTGTCCTCAACCGATATCGGGTTGCGCTGGATAACCTTGGCCGGCGGCTTGCGCTTCTCCTGCCGGGCCAGCGTCTCCTGGAAGATCCTGGCCAGCGCCTCCAGAGTGACATCGCCGAGACCCATGGGCAGCGCTATCTGCTCCGGCGGCGCCGCGCGGCGTGAGTACGAGCGGCGCCCCTTCTCCTCTATCTCGCGGAAGTAGGTTGCGACCTCGCGCAACTGCCGGTACTCCATCAAGAGGCTGGTGAGGTCCTCGCCCTCGTCCTCGGTCTCGATCTCGCGCTCAGGGCTGGAGGGCAGCAACGCCTTCGACTTGAGGTAGAGAAGCCTGGCGCCCGTGGCGACGAAATCTGCCAGGGCCGCGGCGTTGGCGTCGCCTTTGCGCAGGTGGGCCAGGTATTGATCCGTTACCTGGACCAGCGAGACGGTCGTAATGTCGAGGTCCTCGCGCTCGATCAGATGGAGCAGGAGGTCTAGTGGGCCCTCGAAGACGGGTAGCTTTAGCTCGATCACGGTCACCTCTGCGGAGCGCGGCGCGCCGGGCGCGCCTGTCGTGCCGTTCCCTTTGTCCTATGTCTCGTCCGAAAGCCGCCGGACTCGCGGGCCGCCACCCGTCGAATTGCTTCGAGCCCCGCCAGCTTACGCCAATTGCTTAAACAATTGCAAGCGGACGGGCATCTCCGTCGTCACTTACTCAGAAGCGGGGCGCAATGCTACATTTCCAGATTGAGGGGGCGTCAAACACGCCAGCGCCGGGCGGCGTCGAAGGCGTCCAGGGTCCTTAAGTCCGTCTCGTGGAGGCAGAAGCTGGGCACCGACGGGTTATCGACCCACCTGAGCGTGGATGGGCTTTGCGTCCGCTTTGGTGGCATCACCGCCCTCGACGAAGTTAGCTTCCAGGTCGAGAACAGGCAGATCGTTGGGCTGATCGGCCCCAACGGCGCCGGCAAGACCACAGTCTTTAACGCCATCACCCGCATCTATGAGCCCAGCGCCGGCGCCATCGACCTGAATGGCGAGAGCCTGCTGGCTTTGGCCCCGCACGAGGTCATCCGCCGGGGCGTCGCCCGCACGTTCCAGAACGTCGAGCTGTTCAAGACGATGACCGTTTTGGACAACCTGCTCGTCGGCATGCACACGCTGATCGACCCGCTGCGCTCCCTGGTGTTCGAGCGCCCGCACAGGCGGCGCGCGCTCGATATGCTGTCGCTCTTCAGCCTTCAGCAACTCGCCAATGTGCCCGCGGGCGCCCTGCCGTTCGCGGTCCAAAAGCGCATCGAGATGGCGCGCGCTCTGGTATCGCAGCCACGCCTCCTGTTGCTCGACGAGCCGGCAAGCGGCCTGAACCACGAGGAGATCGACGGGCTCGCCGCGCTCATCCGCAGCATCAGCGACGAACTCGGCCTGACGATCCTGCTGGTCGAGCACAACATGGCGATGGTGATGGGCATCTCGGACCACATCGTCGTGCTGGACTTCGGCCGAAAGATCGCTGAGGGCGCGCCGGACATCGTCGCCCGCGACCGTCAGGTCATCGAGGCCTACCTGGGAGAACCCGCCTGATGCTCAGGGTGCATGACGTCTGGGTCTCCTACGGGCCGATTCTTGCGCTCCAGGGCGTCTCGCTCGAAGTGAAGGCCGGGTCTATCACGGCGGTGCTCGGAGCCAACGGCGCCGGCAAGAGCACGACGCTGCGCACCATCTCCGGGCTGCTTCGCCCAACCCGGGGTTACATCGAATACGAAGGGCGGCAGCTCGATCGGATGTCCCCCGAGGAGATCGTCGAGGCCGGCGTCGTCCAGGTCCCCGAGGGGCGGCAGCTTTTCACCGAGCTGAGCGTCATGGAGAACCTGCGGCTCGGAGCCTATACGCGGCGGGACCACGGCGTGGCCGCCGACCTCGAACGCATGCAGGACCTCTTTCCGATATTGCGGCAGCGCCTGTCGCAGCCGGCCGGGCTGCTGAGTGGCGGCGAGCAGCAGCAGCTGGCAATCGCGCGCGCCCTGATGGCGCGCCCCCGCCTGCTCCTCCTCGACGAGCCGTCGCTGGGCCTCGCTCCGCTGGTTACGCGCAGTATCTACGAGGTGGTCCGTGAGATAAACCAGCAGGGCGTCACCGTGCTCGTGGTCGAGCAGAACGTAAACCTCGTGCTCGATGTCGCCTCCTACGGCTATGTGGTCGAAACGGGACGCATAGCCATGGAGGACGAGGCCGCGAGCCTGCGCCAGAACGAAACGGTGCGCCGGTCGTACCTGGGCTATTGATGACGGCGATGATCTCCCGGCTGTCGCCACGCCTCGCCCGCTTCAGGCCGGCGGAGCTGATCGCCTGGCTGGCTCTGGCTTTCGGCCCACTGATCCTGCTGAGCGTGGCCGTGCTCACAGAAGACAGCTTCTCGCTGTTCAGCCGACAGGTCGCGGCGGGGCTCGCCAGCGGGAGCCTCTACGCCATCGTCGCGCTGGCCCTGGTGCTCATCTATCGGTCGACGGACATCGTGAACTTTGGGCAGGGCGAGATGGCGATGCTATCAACCTTCTTCGCCTGGTCATTCCTCAACACGATGGAGCTCTGGGCCGCGATCCCTCTGACGCTGGCCGTCGCCTTCATGATGGGCGCCATCATCGAGAGGGTCGTCATCCGCCGGGTGGAGAACGCGCCCGTGCTGAACGCCGTGATCGTCACCCTGGGGCTGTTCGTGATCTGCAACGGCCTCGCCAACTGGATCTACGGGCCAATCCCGCGGCCGTTCCCCTCGCCCTTCGCCGAGCTGGCGGGCAACCTGGGCGATTCCGACACGAATGTCTCAATCGGCGAGGTAACGGTCGCCTGGCACAGCGTCGGGGTCTTCGCCACCGCGCTCTGCTTGACCCTGCTGCTCTTCGTGTTCTTCCAGAGGACGAAGCTCGGGCTCGCCGTCAGGGCCGCGGCCCAGAATCCGGTGGCCGCGCGCCTCGTCGGCATCCGCGTCAACCGCATGCTGACGCTGGGCTGGGCGATGTCATCGATGGTGGGCGCGCTGGCCGGGATGCTGGTCGCGCACATCCTGCAGCTTGACTTCAATCTCATGCTCACGGTGTTGATATTCGCCTTTGCCGCCGCGGTTCTGGGAGGGCTGGACAGCCCGCTGGGCGCGGTCCTGGGGGGACTGATCATCGGCGTCGTCGAGAACCTGGCCGGCGCCCTCAGCTTCTATGACATCGGCCAGATCAAGACGGTGGTGGCTTTCCTGGCAATCGTTGGGGTGCTTGTGATCCGCCCGACCGGGCTGCTGGGCAAGCGCGGAGCGCAACGAGTTTGACGGGTGCAGCAAGGGTGACGGGCTGGCGCGCGCTGGCGCGCAACGATACGGTCCGCGCGCTCGTCGTCGTCGCCATCCTGCTGGCGCTGATCATCATTCTGCCGCGCTGGTCGCTGTTCTCGCCGATCTTCAGGACGACACAGCTGACGAACCTGGCGGCCCTGAGCATCATCGCCCTCGGGCTGAACCTGCTAACCGGGTTCAACGGCCAGATCTCGCTGGGCCACAGCGGGATCGCCCTCGCCGGCGCCTACGCCATGGGCATCTCGATGACCGTTGGCATCGCAGGTGTCGAGTTCCATCCGATCCTGGCGGTCCTCTTCGCCGGCGCGGTGGGCGCCGTCATTGGCGTGCTGATCGGGATCCCGGCGCTGCGGCTGGCGGGACCATACCTGGCGATAGCCACGCTGGCGCTGGCGATCGCCATGCCCATCATCCTCAAGTGGAATCAGATCGCCGACGTTACGGGTGGCGCGACCGGCATCCAGCTGGGCGTCGATCCCAACCCGCCCGGCTTCCTGGCCGACCTCGTGGGGGGTAGCGAGGCCGAGCGGGAGGCCCGCTGGCGCTTCTACATTGTCGCCTTCCCGGCGGTCTCGCTGGGGCTGATCGCCTGGACGCTGATTCGCACCCGCATCGGCCGGGCATGGGTGGCCATCCGCGACTCGGAAGTTGGAGCGCAACAGATGGGCGTCAACGTCGCCCTCTACAAGACACTCGCGTTCGCGATCAGCGCGACCTACGCCGCCCTGGGGGGGGCGCTGCTGACCTTCGCCAACCTTAGCTTCATCAGCCCGGAGTCCTTCACCCTCATCGATTCCATTGCCTACCTGACGGCGATCGTCATCGGTGGCCTGGCGACAATCCCGGGCGCCGTCCTGGGATCGGCCTTCCTTACGTTCCAGGAGGAGATCATCGACTGGCTGCTCGCCGAGGACTGGACCTTCGCCGCCGGGAGCCACCACCTCTTCGCTTTCCCGTCTCCGTTGAGCTACATCCTGGGCCTGATCCAGAACCGCTGGGAGTTCAGCCCTCTACCGAGTCCTGAACCGGCCACCAACGTCCAGGACCTTCGCCTGGCTGTCTACGGGACGATCCTGATCCTCGTCATGATCTTCATGCCCTACGGCTTCTGGGGCTTCATGCGCAGGCTCGCATCCTGGAAACCGGCCACCGAGGTCTCCCGCTACCGCGCTGCCGGGGGCCTGGCTGGCTATCTCGGCCAGCGGTTGGTAAGGCCGCTAGCCGACCGCTTGCGGTTTAATAGGGGAACATGGCGCCGGCCGGGGGACGCACAGGTTCCGACGCCACGTTCGGATGACAAGCAGTGAGGCGCAGATGGGGTGAAGCTTGGCCGACGCGTGCGCCCACCTGGGCGAGCACCCGGGCAACCTACCTACCCATGCACCAAGGAGGAACCAAAAGCGGATGAAGAAGATGAAGAAGTGGATGCTCTTCCTGTTGTCCGGCCTCGTCGCCACCACCCTTCTGGGGGCCGCGGCGTGCGGGGACGACGATGACGACGACGACGCCACCAGCGAAGAAACCGCGGAAGCAACGGAGGCTGAGACCGAGGAAGCCGAAACGCCCGCGGCCACCGGGGAGAGCGAGGAACCGACCGAAGAGGCAACCGAGGAGGCTGAGGAGCCTGCCGAGCCATCGCCCGGCGTAACAGACAGCGAGGTTGTCATCGGGACGCACTTCCCGCTCTCTGGCCCAGCGGCGATCTACGCGCCCATCGTCGACTCCGTCGGCGCCTACTTTGAGAGCGCGGGCCCGATCAACGGGCGGACGATCAACCACATTGTCCGGGACGACGCCTATACACCTTCGCAGACGGTCGAAGCGACCCGCCAGCTGATAGAGCAGGACCAGATCTTCGCCCTCATGGCCGGCCTCGGCACGCCGACCCACGCCCAGGTCTTCGACCTCCTGGCCGAGGAGGGCATCCCCGACCTGCTGATCGCTTCAGGGGCGGTCCTGTGGACCGACCCGATCGTCGAGACGGCGTTTGCCGCGAACCCCAACTACGTCAAGGAGGCCGAGATCCTCGGCCAGTACGCCGTCGACCAGGGCTTTACCACGGCAGCGATCATCTACCAGAACGACGACTTCGGCAACGAGGGCCGCGAAGGTTTCCTCAACTCGACCGAGGGCAGCATTGAGGTCGTCAGCGAGCAGACCTACGAGGCGAACGCCCGCGACGTGCAGTCGCAGGCAATCAACGCTATCGCCGACAACCCCGAGGTGCTGTTTGTGTACGCGACGCCGGTCGAGACCGGTTCGGCGATCAATGCCGCGCGGTCCAACGGCTTCACGGGGCAGATCATCATCTCGACGGTCGCGGCAACCGACTTCCTGGGCCAGCTGACGGGCACCACGGATAACCTCGAGGGCACCGTGACCGTCGGCTACCTGAAGTTCCTCAGCCAGTCCGACGACCCGGATGTCCAGGCGCATGTCGAGTTGATGGGCGCGAACGGCATCGAGCCCAGCAACTTCACCATCTACGGACAGGCGCTGGCCGAAGTCTTCATCGAGATCCTGGCCAACGCCGAGGAGCCGCTGACGCGGCAGTCCCTGGTCGAGTCTGCGGAGGCTGTCCAGGGTTTCGTCTGCAGCGTCTGCTCGGGCGAGGTCAACCTCGGGCCGGACGACCACCGCGTCTTCGAGACGCTGGTCCTGGCCCAGTTCAGTGGCGGCCAGTTCGTCCAGCTGGAGGGTGCCGAACCGGTTGCCGACGAAGGCAACTGAGAGCGCGGCCGGGGAGGGAAACGCAGGGCCGTCCCCTTCCCCGCGCGGTCCTTCGGATATAGCTTGAATCGAGACTTGCGCTGCGGGAGGTAAACGCTATGGCCGGTCAGATAGTGACATTCGCTAGCAACGGTGGGCAGGCCGAAGGCTACCTGGCCACGCCCCCCTCGAACAAGGGTCCCGGGGTGATCGTGATCCAGGAGTGGTGGGGCCTCAACGACAACATCAAGGACATCAGCAACCGCTTCGCTGCCGAGGGCTACGTGGCGCTCGCGCCCGACCTCTATCACGGCGAAAACACGACCGAGCCCGACGAGGCCGGCAAGATGATGATGGCGATGAAGATGGACGAGGCCGCGAAAGACCTCGCGGGAGCCGTGGACTACCTCAAATCGCACGACGCGGTCGGTCCACGAAAGGTCGGCAGCGTCGGCTTCTGCCTGGGCGGCGGGCTATCGCTCTTCCTCGCCTCTATCGAGCCAGTCGATGCCTGCGTCATCTACTACGGTGTGCTTCCCGGCGCCCAGGAGGACCTGGACAACGTCAAGTGTCCGGTCCTCGGTCACTACGCCGAGCACGACGAGTTCGCCTCGCCAGATATGGCGCGTGAGCTTGAGAAGGAGCTGCGTGCAAAGGGCGTGCAGGTCGAGTTCCACGTCTATGACGGGACCAATCACGCCTTCTTCAACGACACGCGGGCGGATGCGCACGCGCCGGAGGCGGCGAAGGTGAGCTGGGAGAGGACCCTGGCCTTCTTCGGCCAACACCTCAAACGCTAAAGGTCCAGATCCGGAGGCTCACCCCGAGAGTTCAAGCGCTGCGACCAGGCCGCGATTAAGCGCCTCGATGCGAGGGCCTCGCATCCTGCCGATGTAGTCAGTCAAGAAGCGCTTCCGGATGCTGGTGAGGCTGTCGCAGTGGACCCAGCTGTCGTGCTTGAGTCCCTCGGCCGGTCCTACCGCCACCTGGGTGTCGAGGCCGTGAGCACGGCTGTGCACCGGGGCGCAGATGGCGTAGGGGAACGGCGCTTTGAGCAATTCTGGCCGGCTCACTATCACGAAGACCCTGCCGCTTTTCGGATCATCGCGCGGGTCGCGGACGCGGTACAGTTCTCCTCGCCTCAAAGGTCGAAGGGGTCTGCCGCGTAGCGCGCTGTATCCTCAGCCATCGCGGCGAGCTCGTCAGCGTGCTCGGTCATGATCGCGATCTCTCGTTTGGAGCGCTCCATGCGTGCCATGCGGGCGAGGCTTTCCCTGGTCGCCTTCTCGATGAACGCAGACCTGTTGCGGCCGACCTTATCGATCTCGCCAAGCAAGTCTTCGTCGAGCGTGACAGATATCTTCTGCTTCATACTACTAAGGTAGCATGAGCACGCAGGCGACGCACTGCTTGACTCTTGATTCGGAAGTCCCGACGCTCAAGCTCATGGCGGACATGACTAAGCGGGAGCGGGTCGAGGGCGCTGTGCGCGGGGACGCCGTCGACCGCGTCCCCGTCAGTTTCTGGGGCCACGACTACATCCGGGAGTGGGCGTCGGAGGACACGGCCGCCGCCACGCTCGAATTCTATGAGCGCTGGGACCTCGACCTGGTCAAGGTCAACCCACGCGCGACCTACTACATGGAGGCCTGGGGCTGCCAGGTGCAGCCCTCCGATGACCCGGCCGAGGGCCCGACCATAACATCCTGCGGGGTCGATGTGGCCGCGGATCTGCTCTACGTCGACATAGTCGACCCGGCAGCCGGCGCCTTCGCTGAGCAGCTATCGGCCCTCCAGCTCATCGGCGAGGGCCTCTCCGGGGGTGCGCCATTCATCCAGACGGTCTTTTCGCCCCTGTCTGTGCTCGGACGCATCACCGAGGGCGGTGCTCAGAAGGTCAAGGAGTTCATGGAAGAGGACTCGGCGGCGGTGCACCAGGCCCTCGACGCCATCGCCGAGACCCTGGCCGCCTATGCACGCACCTGTGTTGAGGTGGGCGCCGATGGCATCTTCTACGCCACGGTCGAGTGGGGCACACGCAACCTGATGACATCCGAGGCCTACCTGGAATACGGGCGGCCCTACGATCTGCGCGTCCTCGCGGCGGTCCGCGGCGCGCCGCTCAACGTCCTCCATGTCTGCCGGTCCAACAACCTTCTCGAGATGATGCTGGACTACCCCGTGCACGCCCTGAACTGGGATATACACGCCGCCGGCAACCCCGGGCTCGGCGACATCCGGGAGCGCTCCAACAAGGGCGTGATCGGTGGCATCGGCCAGGAGCAGCCGATGAAAACAGGTTCCGCCGATGAGGTTTCGTCGCAGGCCAGGGAGGCTCTCGATGAGACAGGCGGACGCGCCTTCATCCTTTCGGCGGGTTGCTCTATCTCGCCCCAGACACCGGCTGAGAACATCGAGGCGGCGCTGGCCGTCGCGAGAAGCCTCGCGTAGTGCTGCTGGCGCGCGAGGAGCTGGAGGCGGCCGCCGGCAAACGACCCTCGGCGATCACTGTCGGCGTCTTTGATGGCGTGCACCGCGGCCACGTCCATCTTGTTCAGCAGACCATCCAGGCGGCCCGCGACCTCGGGCTCGCTTCCGGGGTCGTGACGCTGCACCCAGCCCCGGAGCAGGTGCTCAAGCCTGGTGCACCCGTCCTCTACCTGACCAGCCTGGAAGAGCGCGTCGAGCTCCTGCGCTCAACCGGAGCGGACTGGGTGGCCAGGCTGACGTTCACCTCCGAGTTCGCGCAGCTCTCCGCCGAGGACTTTGTGACCATGCTCCAGGACGTGGCGGGACTGCGCTGCGTGGTGGAGGGGCCCGGTTTCGCCCTGGGCCGGCGCCGAGAAGGCACCATGGTGAGCCTTGCCGAGCTGGGCGTCCGGATGGGCTTCGAGGTCAGGCAGGCGGCGCCGCTGGTGGCTGAAGACGGCGGTGTTATCTCATCGACCCGCGTCCGCGAGGCGCTTCAGCGCGGCGCGATGGAACAGGTCACGTCGCTTCTGGGGCGTCCCTTCTCGCTGCGCGGCCCCGTCGTGCACGGCGCCGAGAGGGGCCGCGGCATCGGATTCCCCACCGCCAACATCGCCGTGGCGCCAGATCGCCAGTTGCCGCCGTACGGGGTCTACGTCACTCGCGCCTTTGTCGGTGAGCAGGCGCAGCCATCGGTGACCAACATCGGACTGCGACCGACCTTCGACGAATTGACGCCGAGCGTCGAAGCCCACCTGCTTGACTTCAACGGCGACCTTTACGGTCGCGAGATGCGCCTGGAAGTCCTCAGCCGCGTCCGTCCCGAGATGAAGTTCTCGGGCTTGGACGAGCTGAAGCGCCAGATCGCTGCCGACGCGCGGGCTGCCCGCCAGTACTTCGCGTCCGCGGACCAGTAGCCGCCGGCGCTCGATGCACGCCCCCGTAGTGGCCTAACGGCTGGGGTTTCGGAAACGCCCGAGGGTTCCACACTACGAGGCACGAAGAGCAGCGCTGAGCGCTGCCACAACAGGGCGCGAGGGATCGTGGGCTGCCGATTAGGCAGCTTCGCTGAGCGCGGCGACCAGCGAGGGCAGGACCTGCCCGGCAGGCGCGCGAAAGACTATTTCGCAGTAGGAGGAGACGGCCGTCTGCTCAGGATTTACTTCGATCAATTTCCCGCCCTGCCGCAGTACCTGCATCGGGAAGTCGGCGGCGGGGTAGACGACGGCGCTCGTGCCGACCAGTAGCATCACGTCGCAGAGCTCGGTATGTCGCTGGCATTCGGAAAGAGCGTCGCGAGGGATCGGCTCGCCGAACATCACGGTGTCGGTCTTCCAGGCCGCCGCAGCCCAGGCACGTCGGTGGCAGGTGGTCCAGGTCGAGATCGGAGCGGGGACGGCGGTCGTTGCACTCGATGCAGCGGACCTTGTAGCGGTTGCCGTGGATCTCCGAGATGGCCGCCGACCCGGCCCTCTGGTGCAGGTCGTCGATGTTCTGAGTGATCACGTGCTGCATGTGGCCCATGCGCTCGAGATCGGCAAGCGCCAGGTGGGCGGCGTTGGGCACGGCGTCGCGCAGCGCCTCGGTAAGCTCGGGCAAGCCGCGCTGGCGCTCAAGCTCGCTCTGCCACCAGCCCACAGGGTCCTCGACGAAGCGCTGGAAGCCGCGGTGGTCGGGCTCGCCGTACTTCTTCCAGAGCCCACCCTGGCCGCGATAGGTGGGGACGCCAGACTCCGCGCTGATCCCGGCGCCCACGAGCGAAACGGCATGCCTGGCGCCGCGGAGCAGCCTGGCGGCCGCCCTGACGGACGGATCAGCGGGGATGGCTTCAGGGATTGACACGGTACGAACCTTGCCTCGGTCGCAAGCTATGGCGAAGGAAGTGGTCCACGGAAACAAGGTACTAGCTTGCGCGACGATTTAGTGACCACGCAGCCACCTGGCCTCCCGTCATCCGACGACCGCAATCTCCTGGGGAGAGGCGCCGAAGAGGTCGTAGGGGCCCGCGCCAGTGATGGTCACCGGCGCCAACTCACCCGGCTCAGCGCTGCCGCGGCAGATCACCATGCCGTCGACTTCGGGGGCGTCGCGATAGGTGCGGCCGACGAAGATCGGCCACTGGCCGTCCTCCTGGCCCGGCTCGGACTCAACGAGGACTGACAGGACTCTCCCTATCTGGTCCTGGTTCTTGCGGTACGAGATGCCCTGCTGCAACTCCATGAGCTCGCGGTAGCGACGGCGCTTGACTTTCTCGGGCAGTTGGCCCGGCATCGCTGCGGCCGGCGTGCCGGCCTGGGGCGAATAGGTGAACACGCCCACGCGGTCGAATTGCATCTCCTCCGCGAAGGCGAGCAACTCCTCGAATTCCGCCTCGGTTTCCCCGGGCGAGCCAACGATGAAAGTCGTCCGCACGGCGAGGTCGGGCATCTCACTGCGCAGCAGTTCGATCATGGCGCGGACCGTGGTCGGGTTGCTGGGCCGCTTCATCCGGCGCAGGACCTCCGGGCTGCCGTGCTGCAGCGGGACGTCGATGTAGTTGCAGACCTGTGGCAGCGACGCCATCACGCGTGCCAGGCGCCGCGTTACGGCGCCCGGATAGGCGTACATCACACGCAGCCACGGGAGCTCGGGGACTTCCTCGGCCAGCCGCAGCAACAGGTCGGCGAGGCCATCGGAGGCCCCGAGGTCATGGCCGTAGTCGGTACTGTCCTGGGCAACCAGCACCAGCTCCCTGACGCCCTCGGCGGCAAATGTCCGCGCCCGGGCGACAAGGTCATCCGCCGGCGCCGAGGTCATGCGGCCTTTGATCGTGGGGATGATGCAGAAGGTGCAGGGGCGGTCGCAGCCATCGGAGATCTTGAGGTAGGCGCTGGGCCGGGAAGAGAGGCGGCTGGTGTCCGGGATGTCGATTGTCTCGCCCTCGGCCGGTCCCAGCATCTCCGCTATCCGCTCCCACTGGTTGACACCGAAGACGGCGTCGACCTGCGGTACTTCGGCTTCGAGCTTCGGTCCGTAGAGCTGGGTCATGCAGCCGGCAACGATCAGCTTCTGCCCGTGGCGCTTGCCGCGGGCAAGCTCCTTGACCGCGTCGGTCGACTCTTTGATCGAGGCGTCGATGAAGCCGCAGGTGTTGACCACCAGCACGTCGGCGGCGGCGGCATCGGCCGCTGCCTCGTGGCGCGCCTGGCTGAGGAGGCGGACAAGGTGCTCGGAATCGACGGCGTTCTTGGGGCAGCCGAGAGTGACGAGGTGATAGCGCATAGTGCGGCGGTCGGCCGGGATGGTGCTGCGCCAGCCCTAGGGGCCCGAACTCACAGTGAGTGTAAGGTTTGTGCTGTCGTTCACGGAGGTACCGGGGTCGAGGTCCTGGCTGAGCACCACGCCTTCGGCCTGCTCCGATGCCTGGCGCACGATCATGTAGTTGGCGCCAAGCTGCGCCAGTCCCTGCTGAGCCAGCGCGATGTCCGTACCAACGTAGTTCTCAAGCGCCCCCGACGGCGATACGGCGGCCTGCGGATTGTCCTGGTTGGGGGCGGGTCCGTCACCGCTGGCCGCCAGCGTCTCGGTGCCAGGACCCTCGGTGGCCGGCGCCGGTGGGTCGTCGCCGGAGGTCATGAGCAGGAGGCCCAGGACGAAGACGACGGCCAGGATGCCGCCACCGGCCAGGTAGGTGAACATCTTGGGCGGCCGCAGCGGTTGCGGCTGCGCCGAGATCGTGGCGACCGCGGGCTCGATGTACGGTACAGGGTAAAGCGAAGTGACATCGGCAGCGTCGAGGCCGAGGTAACCGGCGTAGGTCCGCAGGAAGCCGCGGGCGTAAATCGGCGCCGGTAGCTCGTGAAGCTCCTCCTGCTCTAAGGCCAGGAGGTAGCGCGTGGAGATGCGCGTGGCGCTGGCGGCATCCTCGATGCTGATGCCGCTGGCGATCCGCGCCTGCTCCAGGGCGCGTCCGAAGCCTTTGGGCCTCTGCTGCCCCGTTTGAGCTGGGGTGAGAGAAGTCGTCAAAGGGGTCACTATCGGTCTGGGCAAAGTCTGGCAGGGGTCCGGCGAGGCGTCAACCTTGGCCAACATCAGGGCACGCCGCAGCTCGTCGGGCGACAAGGAAATCATCTCATGGGTACGCTCGTTATGAATTTCGGCAGGTTCGTCACCCCTTCAAGGAGCTTCACCGACGCGCGGCGCGAACCGCCTATCATCGCCTAAACACCAGAACGAACACGAGGGGGAGCTTTGACGCTGGACGTCCAGCCACTGGAGAGGGTGGTCAGCCCACAGCCCTACAGCGGCCGCGCGAAGGTCGCGGTCATCTACACCAGCGCCAACACGGTGGTAAACGATATCGGCCGCGTAATGCGGCTGGCAGGCTACATGGACGCGCTCGACCGCGATGCCGAGACCCTGCTAAAGATCAACATCTCCTGGCAACGCTACTATCCCGCCTGTTCGACCAGCCCCTGGCAGCTGGACGGGGTGATCCAGGCCCTGCGCGAGGACGGCTATAGCCGCCTTCTCGGGGCCCACAACGGCACCGTGGTCGTCAACTCCCACGAGGGAGAGGCGAAGAACAAGCACGCCAACGTGGTCAACAAGCACGGCGTGCCGGTGGTCCACCTCAATGACGACGACGTCCCCTGGGTGCGCTACGAGCCGAAGACGCCGATGGTCGCGCTGCCCGAGATTTTCAAAGAGGGCATCTACATCCCCCAGGTGTTCCAGGGCAAGAACATAGTCCACCTGCCGACGATGAAGACGCACGTCTTCACGACGATGACTGGCGCCATGAAGAACGCCTTCGGAGGCCTCCTCAACTTCAAGCGCCACTGGACCCACTCCAGGATCCACGAAACGCTGGTCGACCTGCTGGCCATCCAAAAGGAGATCCACCCCGGCATCTTCGCCGTGATGGACGGGACGATAGCCGGCGACGGGCCGGGACCGCGCGCCATGCGTACGCACGTCAAGAACGTGATCCTGGCCAGCGCCGACCAGGTCGCGATCGACGCGACGGCCGCCAAGATGATGGGCTTCGACCCCCTGTCCATCGACTTCATCCGCCTGGCGACCGAGCGCGGCCTCGGCCAGGGCGACCCCGACATGATCGACATCGAGGGCCTGGACATCAGCGACGTGAACTTCGGCTTCAGCCGCGACGAGGACACCTTCGCCAGCTGGGGCCAGAAGAAGATCTACTGGGGGCCGTTGAAGCCGCTCGAGGGTATGCTCCTGCGCAGCCCGATCGTGCCCTGGGCCTACGCGGCTTCCAACTTCTACTACAACGTCTTCTGGTGGAATCTGTTCGGACGCGGACAGGTCAAAGCCGCCATGCAGACCGAGTGGGGCCGCCTCTTCCAGGGCTACTGACGGCCAACGCTTGACCGCCGAGGCCCGTCTATCGAGCAGCAGGCCGTGCCCGCAAGCCTGACATCCCGTCTCGCCGTCTTCATCGGCCTCACCTGCGCCGTTGGGGCCGGGCTGGTGATCTACGCCGACCTCGATGCTTTCCGCGAAGCGCTATCGGACTTCAAATGGTGGGTGGTGCCGCCGATCCTGGCGCTGGTTGCCGCCAACTATTCCCTCCGCTTCATCCGCTGGCACTACTACCTGGGGATAATCGGCGCCTCGAAAGCGCTTCCGCTATCCACGAGCCTGCTGATCTTTCTATCCGGGCTGGCGATGGTGATCACGCCCGCCAAGGCTGGGGAGTGGATCAAGAGCTATCTCCTGCGCGAGATGAATGGGACACCAATCGCCCGCTCGACTCCAGTCGTGTTCGCCGAGCGCCTCACCGACGGCTGGTCGATCGCGCTCCTGGCCGTGATCGGTTTGCTGCTCTTCCGGCCCTCATACTGGCCGTTTTTCGCCGTCTTCGCGGGCCTGCAGCTAATCTTTCTCGCCGTGATCTACACGCGTCCGTTGGCGAGGGCGATCATCCGCCGGCTGGACGACCTGCCGGTGGTTTCGCGCTGGGCGGTGCACGCAGAGGCCCTTTACGACTCGAGCTATGCCCTGCTCAGGCCCCGCCCCATAGCCGCGGCGCTGGTCCTCGGTTTCATAGGCTGGGGCTGCGAGGCGGCGGGGCTGTACCTCGTGATCTATGGGCTGACGGACCAGTCTTCGCTCGAGGTACTGGTGAAGAGCGCCTTCATCATGAGCGTCAGCTCGCTGGTCGGGGCCTTCTTCATCGTCCCCGGTGGTCTTGGTGTGGCCGAGACCGGGATAACGGGCCTGGGACGCGCGCTGCTTGACCTCTCGCGCGGCAGCGCCGCGGCGGCGACGATCCTGATCCGGTTCTTCACGCTCTGGTTCGGCGTCGCGGTGGGGCTGCTGGCGCTCGCACTGGTCACCAGGGCCTGGCAAGGCCCCTCCCCGACAGGCTCGATCCTGTCGTCCCGGCGGATTGAGACGACCCGCCCGCAGCGGCGAACCTCGTCCTGCAGTCCTGTAGTGGCCGGGCTGAG
>WHTO01000055.1 GCA_009377665.1 Dehalococcoidia bacterium | reverse complement strand
GCGTGGCTGAGGACAAGGAGTTCATCGAGACGGCCGAGGACTCGCCCTACGAGATAATCCCTGACTACACGTTCCCCGGCGTCGACAACGAGGATTTGTCAACCGTCCTGGCCGGCATTTCGGGCGTGGTCATCGTCGGCGCGATAACGGCCGTCGGGGCCTTTGTGCTCTGGAAGACACGCCCCAGGACATCCGGCACAGACCGGGCCTGAGTGCTCACCCGGGGCGCGATCGCGCCGGGCTGGCCTTGATCCATGTCGTTTGCTGCGATCGCGGAGCGTTACCATCCCGGTGCCAGCCTGCTGCACCGGGCTGACGCACGCGTCAAGCTCCCTGCCGCCATCGCCTACATCCTGGCCGTCACGCTGACCCCTGTGGGGGGCTGGCCGACGATGGCGCTGATGGCTTTACCGGTTGTCCTCGGGCTGATCGCGGCCCACCTGCCGGTGATGCTCGTGTTGCGCCGGACGGCGCTTGCCCTGCCATTTGTACTGGCAGCATTTCCCCTGCTTTTTACTCGCGAGGGTGAAGAGCTGTTTGCGCTGCCACTGGTCGGATGGGACGCATCGAGGGAAGGCCTGGAGGCGCTGACGACGATTCTTGCCAAGTCGTGGATATCGGTTACCGCCGCCGTCATCCTGACCGCCTCCACCCCCGCCACGGAGCTCGTGAGAGCGATGAGGTCCATGGGCTTGCCCAGGCTCCTCGTTGGGACCATCTCGTTCATGTACCGCTACATTTTCGTCATCGGCGAGGAAGCCTGGCGGCTGCTGCGCGCCCGCGACGCACGCAGCGCCAGCAGGGATGGCCTGCGGAGTGGGGGGAGCATCCCGTGGCGCGGCAGGGTCGCCGGCAACATGGTGGGGTCCCTGTTCCTACGCAGCTACGAGCGCAGCGAGCGCGTGTATGCCGCCATGCAGGCGAGGGGATACGATGGAGAGACGCGGTTCATGTCGACGCCGGTGTTTCCGGTCCACCAGGCCATCGTCGCCGGGCTGATTCTTGCCTATGCCTTCGGAGTCCAGGTCTACGCTCATCTCTGAAACCCAACCGCGAGTAGAGGTCGCTAACGCGCTCGAGGTTAGCGAGCTGCGCTTTACCTACCCCGGCGGCGAACAGGCTCTGCACGGAGTCAACCTGTCTGTTGCCGCCGGCGAGAAGGTGGCCCTGCTCGGACCCAACGGCGCCGGGAAGTCCACGCTTCTGCTCCACCTGAACGGCATCCTCCGCGGTGAGGGAAGGGTCGCAGTCTGCGGACAGGTGATCGGCGACGCCAACATCAAGCGTATCCGGGCGCTCGTTGGCCTCGTTTTCGAGTACCCGGACGATCAGCTTTTCTCGCCTACTGTGTTCGAGGATGTCTGCTACGGGCCGCTCTACATGGGGCTCAGCAGCGACGAGATCGCGCAGCGTGCCCACCGCGCCCTGGCGATGGTCGGCATGCAGGGGTTCGAGGAGCGCATGCCGCACCACCTTAGCCTCGGCCAGCGCAAGAGGGTTGCCATCGCGACCGTTCTCTCGATGGACGCTGAGATCCTGGCGCTGGACGAACCGACGGCGAGCCTCTCGCCCGGCGCCCGCCGCGACCTGATGGGGGTCATGGACGAGCTTCCGCAAACCATGATCGTGTCCACGCACGACATCCCGATGGTGCGCGAGCTTTTCCCGCGAACCGTCATCCTCGACGGGGGACGCGTGGTCGCCGATGGCGACACCAACGTTATCCTGTCCGACGCCAGCCTGTTGAAGGAGCATGGACTCGAGGTCTTCTGAGTCGCACCATCTGGACCGTACCGGGGGGCTATGTTCAATCTAACGTTGGACGCGCTGCCGTCCGATGCTCACCTGGAGACCCTCCGCGATCCTGTTCTGAGGTAGCCGCGCTGACATGACTCCCCGAATTCCGCTTCTCCGTATCCTGGTGGTCCTTTTTGCAGTCGTCGTCGCGACGACAACGATTGAGAGAGGTACCGTTGATGCGGCGCCGCCGGCGCCTTCGACGCCGGACCTGGTGCGGGCCAGCGACACCGGGAAGTCGCGCAGCGACAACGTAACCAAAGAGAACACGCCAACCTTCGCCGGCACGGCGCAGCCCGGGAGTATAGTGCGGCTGTTCGCGAACGGCGCCTTTGCGGGGAGCGACGAGGCCGTCGGGGGCAACTACCGGATCACGACCAGTCTTCTTCCCGATGGTGGCTACGAAATGACCGCCCGGGCTTTCCTCGGTGGCCTGGGACCGGCGTCAGAGGAACTCGTAATCCTGATCGATACGCGGGCCCCGACCCGGCCAACGCGTCCCGATCTCATCCGTCAGAGCGATACGGGTTCTAACAAGACCGACAACCTCACCAGTGATGCGACGCCGACCTTCAACGGGTTCGCTGAGAGCGGCAGTTCCGTGGTGATCTTCCGCAACGGCGAGAGGACGGGTGTTGTCGAAGCCAGCCGGCTTGGACGTTGGGGATTCACCAGCCCTCATATCGGCTTCGGCGCGCACAGGATCAAGGCTCGTTCAAGCGACCTGGCTGGCAACCTCAGTCCGTTCTCACCAGCAGTTCTCGTGCGCGTGGCCCCCGCCTGCTTGGGCGAGCCAGCGACGATATTTGGCAATCACCTGGACAACGTCATCAATGGTACGCCCGGCAACGATGTGATCCACGGGATGGGCGGCAATGACGTGATCCGGGGTCGCGGAGGCAACGACCGTATCTGCGGTGGGCCGGGCCAGGATCGCCTCTTCGGGCAGCACGGCGCGGACATCCTCGACGGTGGCCCGAATCCACCGGGACGGCCCGACCGCTGCGACGGCGGCACGGGCAACGACAGGGCGCGCGCCAGCTGCGAGATCAAGGTCAACATTCCCTAGCGGGCTCGTTGGCGTCGCCGCAAAGGGGACTCCTGGCGCACGCGGACGGATGGGGGCTCAGCGCTTGCGCCAGGACACGACGATGACGTCAGCCATCGATGGGTGCTGGCGTCCGAGGCGGTTGGCAAGCCGCAGGCTGATCGATGAGAGCCGCGAGGGCGCATGTTTGAGCATCCAGACCCACCACGGAAACGACCACATGAGCGATACGCCGTAGTACCTTTCGAGCGCGAAGGTCTGTCGCCCGAGCGAGAGCACCGTGCGCAGATTCCCCTCGAACGTGTGGTCGGCGGGGATGCGCCAGTACGGCCGCGAGCCATCGTTGAAGTCAGCGTTGGTTACCCGCAGGATTGGCTTGAGCGCCTTCCCCAGCCGGCAGGAAAGGGCGTCGAAGTTTGCGATTGAGACAACGAGCCGCCCGTTGGGCCGCAGAACGCGGCGGATCTCGGCAAGTGCCAGCTGCGGGTCGGCGAAGTGGTCGAAGGATCCCTTGCACATGACCCTGTCGAAGGAGGCGTCACGATAGGGGAGCGCCTCGGCGATCCCCCGGGCCAGCAGTGTCTTCTCTTCGGTACCGCCGTTGCGCTCTCGCGCGAGGTCCAGCATCCGCTTCGAGGGCTCCAGCCCATGCGCTTCCCAGCCACTCGAAATGAGCTGGGCCACGTCGCCGCCGGCCCCACACGCGACGTCGAGCACACGTCCACCGAACCAGGGTCCAATCTCGTCCCGCGACGCAACCTCGTCGAGCGTCGCGCTGAGCATGTGGCCGAACAGGAAGAATGAATCTGGGCCAAGCTCACCGAGAAAAAGTTCCTCGGTACCCCAGTTGACATCGACCCCGTCCAGCGCGCCCTCAGCCATGTGTCACAGACGCATTCTCGCCGCGGGCTGGCGCCCGGTCACCTCCACAGCCCTGGCTAGTGGAAGGCGAGGACGATGTTGCGTTGATCGGCGAAGTCCCGCACCTGGCGCTTCAGCGCCGAGTAGTCGGCGCCCTCCAGGTTGGGATTCTCGTTGAGGAGCCTGGCCGCGATCTCGCGCGCCTTCGCCAGGAGCGCTTCGTCGCTGAGGCGCGCGACTCTAAAGTCGGCGAGTCCGCTCTGGCGGACGCCATAGTATTCTCCCGCCCCCCGTATGCGCAGGTCCTCTTCGGCCAGGCGAAAGCCGTCATTGGTCGCGACCATGACCTCTAGCCGCGCCCGCGCCTCGGGGGAAGGGTCATCGGAGAGCAGGAGGCAGTAGCTCTGATCCGTCCCGCGGCCCACGCGGCCCCGGAACTGGTGGAGCTGAGCGAGGCCGAAGCGCTCGGCGCCCTCGATCATGATGACGGTGGCGTTGGGGATATCGATGCCGACCTCGATCACCGAGGTCGAGACCAGGATGTCCGATCGCTGGAGGCGGAACGTCTCCATGACCTCGTCTTTCTCGGCCGGCGACATGCGGCCGTGCAACAGGGAAAGCCGCAGGTCGGGAAAGACCTCGGACGAGAGGCGCTCGTGCTCCTGCACCGCCGCCTTTGCCTCGATAGATTCTGATTCTTCGACCAGCGGGCAGATGATGAAGGCCTGGCGCCCGTCCTCCGTTTGCTGGCGCACGAACGCGTAGGCGTCGCGCCGTTCGTGGGGGGCCACGTACCGCGTCTGCACGGTCTGTCGGCCGGGCGGCAACTCATCGATGATTGAGTTGTCCAGGTCGCCGTAGACCGTCAGCTGCAGCGTCCTCGGGATGGGCGTGGCGGTCATGACAAGCAGGTGCGGGCTCTGTCCTTTTTGCTTCAGGCGGTCACGCTGGACTACGCCGAAGCGGTGCTGCTCATCGACCACGGCCAGGCCCAGGTTGGCGAAGTCGACCGACTGCTCGATCAGCGCGTGGGTACCGATGGCGATGTTCGTTTCTCCGGAGGCTATCGCCCCGCGCACTGACTTCTTCAGGCTCCCTCGCTGGCCCCCACTGAGGTGGGCGATGCGCAGGGTGGAACCCTGCAAGAACGCTGGCTCGGCCACTGCTTCGGCGTCCGAAGCCTGCTCCGCGCCCAGCAGTCGCGAGACGGTCCGGAAGTGCTGCTCGGCCAGGATCTCGGTGGGGGCCATCATCACGGACTGCCGGCCGGACACGGCCGCCGCGAGGAGTCCGGCGGTCGCCACGACGGTCTTGCCGCTGCCAACGTCTCCCTGCAGGAGGCGGCTCATCGGCAACGGGGAAGCGATATCGCCCAGCACCGCCTTTAATGCCCTGTCCTGGGCGCCCGTCAGAGCGAAGGGCAGGCTCAACAGAAACGACTCCAGGATCGGTGGGGCCAGCTCGAGGCAGGGAGCCGGTGGGCCAGACTGCCATTGACGCCTCCGCGCCAGCACCACCAGCTGCTTGATGAAAAACTCGTCGAATCCGAGCCTGGTCTCGGACTCACGCAGCTCGGCCTCCGACGAGGGGCGATGGTAGTGGCCGATCGCCCACTGGAGGCCGGGCAGGCCCGCCTCGTCGAGGACGGCGCCGGGGAGGAGCTCCGGTACCTGCCCCAGGAAGCCATCGAGCGCCAGCCCAACCGCGCGGCGCAGCGTGCGTTGAGCGAGGCCGGTGGTCGACGGATAGACAGGTACCAGCCGGCCCCGCGCCACGTCTTCATAGGTCTCATCGTTCGCCGGCTCGACCTCAGGGTTCTCGAACTGCATGTGCCCGTTGAAATACCCGACCCTGCCGGAGAATACGTACTCCCTGCCCGCCGCAAGCTGCCTGGCGATCCAGGGCTGGTTGAACCACACGGCGTCAATCCGTCCGTAACCATCGGTGAGGGCGGCGCGGATCGGGGCCGCACGACTGCGCCATGGCGCCTCGACGCTGAAGACCTTCGCGAGGGTCGTCCTCTCACCCGGCCGCAGCTCACTGATTTTCAGAAGGTGGCCGTAGTCGATGTGGCGGAACGGATAGTGCATGAGCAGGTCGCCGGCGGTCTCTATCGGTGCACCCGTGCGGCGTATCCTGGCGATCTTCTGCGCGGTCTCGGGACGCACACGGAGCCGGCCGATCGGGGTCTCCAGTGCGCCTGCGGGTTGGCCGCCGGCTGGGCGCGAATGGTCGGTTGCAGGTGTTCGTCGAGGCGTTTGTGCTGGACTTGAGGGACGGCCGCTGGTGGGCGGGACGCCGGAGGCGATTATCCCCTCGACCCAGGCGCGGCGCTCGCCGGCTGTGAGCGAGGCATAGCCGTGGGCCGGGAGTTGAAGAATTGCCCGCAGCACAGGCGAGTCATCCGGGAAGCGCGACGCGAAGTTGCGCAGAAAGCTGTCCAACCCGCGCATCACCGCACCGTCGTCGAATCCCCGGCGTGATTCTTGCTGGAGGATTTTCAGGAATCGTTGGGCCGCCTCGTCGGCGTCGAACGGGCGTGCAGCCGTCGTCAGGCCTCCTGTACCTGGATACCCACCATTCCGGGCCCGGCATGAACCCCGATCACCGCGCCGATTCGGCCGAGCTCCACCGGCACCCCGGGCAGCGCCTGCTCGAGGCGTTGCTTTAATTCCCGGGCCTCGTCCGCTGTGGTGGCGTCACAGATGGCGGCGCGCTTTAGGGGGCCGCAGGAGGTCGCCAGTTCCAGCAGCCGATCCAGTGACCGCCGTCGGGTCCTGACGCGGCCGAGTTCCGCGACCTCGCCGTCCCGCAGGCCGAGCAGAGGCTTGACGCCGAGGGCAGCCCCGAACAGGGCTTTGGTTTTACTGACGCGGCCTCCGCGTTGCAGGTACTCCAGGGTGTCGATGGCAATGAAGGTGTGAACCTTGTCGGCGGCCCGGCGCGCAACGGCAGCCGCCTCCTTGAGCGTGGCCCCCTCGGCTATCGCCTGGGCCGCCTCCCGGATGATGAAGGTCTGGCCGGCGGCGGTGCATTTAGAATCGACGACCTCAGTCTCCAGCCCGGCGGACTGTTCGGCGGCCGTTTTCGACGTGGCGAAGGTTCCCGAGAGGTGGGACGAGAGGTGGATGGCCAGCACGGCGCTGGCGCCCTGCTCGGCCAGGGCCTGGTAGGCCACCTGGAAGTCGCCGGGCGACGGTTGAGAGGTTCGTGGCAGGTCGGGGCTCTCCAGCAGCATGGCGAAGAAGTCACGGACGGAAAGGTCTACTCCATCGCGGTAAGCCGATTCGCCGAAGACGACGTATAGAGGGACAACCGCTACTCCCAACTTGCGCGCCTCGCCCGGCGCGAACCAGGCCGTGCTGTCGGTCAGGATCCGTACGGTCATTCAGGAGCGAAGATACAACAGCGCGGCGGTCGAGTGGCAGGTTTCAGCGCCAGAGGTTCTCGCGGCTCCCCTGGATCCGGACGGGGAGACGGTCGGATCCAGCGTCAGGCCTGGCGTTTTCACCGGCAGCGGCCGCCGGACGGGGCCACGACGAGTCGCTGGGCGCATAGCGTCCGCCGCCTGGCCGGACCACGGCGTCGGCGATGGCGATCGCCCGCGCCACTTCGCGCACGTCGTGCACACGCACGATGTCCGCGCCACTGGCCACCCCGAGGCTGGCGGCGGCGATCGTGCCTTCCAGCCTGTCTTCGGACGGATCTCCGAGCACCGAGCCGATGAAGTTCTTGCGCGACAGCGCCAGCATGATCGGCCGTCGCAGCAGCCGCAGCTCCGAGAGGCGGCGAATCACTTCGAGGTCCTGTTCGTGAGACTTTCCAAATGCGACACCCGGATCCAGGATCAGCTGTCCGAGCCGCACACCGGCGCGCTGCGCCATGTCGATGCGCTCGCCAAGGAAGTCGATCACGGCGGCCATCACGTCGTCGTAGCGGGGAGGCGTCGACGGCCTGACCTTCGGTCGCTCGTAGGTATGGTTGAGGACGAGCGGGACGTTGTAACGCGCTGCTACGTCGGCCGTCCCCGTACCGAGCGTCAGGCCGCTGATGTCGTTGATCATCGTGGCCCCGGCGCGTACCGCCGCCTCGGCGACGCGGGGCTTGTAGGTGTCAATCGAGATCGGCACTTCGATGCGCGGAGCGAGCTGCTGGATGACCGGGATGACGCGCTCGATTTCTTCGTCGTCGCGCACCGCCGGCACGTCGGCGCGCGCGGACTCGCCACCGATGTCTATGATGTCGGCGCCTTCGGCTATGAAGCGCTCGGCGCGCTCGATGGCCGACTGGGGTTCCCCGAGGAAGCCGCCACCGGCGAAGGAATCGTCGGTCATGTTGATGATGCCCATGACGAAAGTCTTGGCGCCCACAGGGAGCGTGAAGCGCCCGCATTCAAGGGGAGGCAGGACGAAGTGGTCCCAACCCTCGAGCAGCCGCTCAAGGTCGCGGCCAAGCTCAGGGAGCTGCCCCGACAACCCGGCCAGCCGCGGGACCAGCCTCACAAGCTGATACAGGTTGGCCAGCACGATGACGTCGGTCTTGCCCGAGCGTCGGCGCGCGACCTCCTCGTTCATTGCCACCTCGCCGCCGAGCGTCAACAGCTCCTGGCGCAGGATCGCCGCCTCGCGGGCATCCATCTGGGAAACGTTGATCAGCCTGCTGAGGCCGCGCGGTGACAGCGTGCGAGCCGCGGCCGCGTCCTGGCCCAGCCGGACAATGAAGGACTCCAACTCCTGCCGGGTGCTGACTTCTATTTGTCTGACAAGCATCTTGGTGGGCTACTCCAGCATAGGGGCCGCTGCTTCATGATGCCTCGACCTCCGGGGCGTCCCGCGCCTCAGCGCCGCAACGCACCATCGCGAATACGCCGCACCTGCCAGACGTGTTCGAGGTCGTGTTCGTTCATCTCGCGCACGATCTCAGCAAGCGTCAGACTGCCGCGATAGGGATGACGCCCGGTCCGCTCCCAATCAGTGCCCCAGGCGTCGGCCAGGGCGTAACAGCTCCGCGTCCGCAGCCAGCGGTATTCGCCCAACGTCTCGCCCATGTCGGCCGAGTCGTAATCCCGTTCCACAACGAGTAGGTCGAGGTTGACGCAGCGCAGAACCGGCTCCCTGGCCGCCCGTTCGTGCAGGATGCCTTCGACCTGGTCAAGGAACTGCGCCTCGGCGTCACGGAGGTGGCAGAGTACCTGGCGCAGCGACCACCCGTCGCGATCGCGGGCGTCGAGCTCACCGGCCGCCAGCCCGTAGAACTGGCCCGCCAGGTCGCTGCCCACTTCGTGGAGCGCCTTTAGAAGGAAGCGCTGGCTGCTCTCGTAGCTCATCGGAGTCCGTTCGGGAGGGGCAAACCGAGGATAGCGGAGCCCGCGCCCAGTGAGTGCCGACCCGGGTGAAGCACCGACCCCCGAATCCCCCAACAGCCGTGAGACCACCGGATTGACGGCAGCTCGGCCCGACCTGAAAGCCCCTTGGATGCCACCAATCTAGAATCTGCTGGAGCCATGAATGTCGAAGCACTTCCGTTCACGCTGCTCATACTGCTGGCCGAGCTCTCGGTTGGCAGCCTGATCCTGCTCGTGATCTGGGACGCGCGCTCGATCCTGACGCCGGCGTTCGTCAAGCTCACGGCCGCCATCCTCCTTGCCTTTGCGGCAGCCCCCTTCGTCCTCGCTGTCAACATTACTCCCGTGGACGAGGTCGACGGCTACCCGCTCGATTCGGGCCTGATGCCGGAGATCCGCTGGGCATTGGGCGTCTTCCTCGCGCTTCACATTCCGTATGTGCTGGCTACCTTGCGCGAGTCGAAGCTGCTCTCGCTGGCTACAGGCGGCGTTGCCTCGATTGCCGGGCTTGCCGCCATCGTGCTGTTAGCCCAGCTGGTGGCCCTGCCGACCTGGGGTACGGCGGCAACGGTTATCAGTCTCCTCGTCGGCACGGCTGTGGTTGGGGCGGTGAGCCTGGGTATGGTCCTGGGCCACTGGTACCTGGTCACCCCGCGCCTGCCCGACCGGCCCCTCACACAAATGACGTTCTTCGCGGTGATCGCGATCGTGCTCCAGGGAATTCTGATGGTCGCGAACCTTCTCATACCGGTCAGGATCGATCCCGCGGGGTCGGCGTCGGACATCGCTCTGTCAACCAACCCCGTGTTCTGGATGCGTATAGGCCCCGGCCTGCTCTTCTCCCTGGTCCTGGTCTTCATGGCCTGGCAGGCGAGCAGGATCCACGCTATGCAGTCTGCCACCGGGCTGCTCTACCTGGCGATGGGCGCCGTCCTCGGCGGAGAAGCTGTGGCCAGGGGCCTCATGTTCGTGACCGCCATACCGCTTTGATTGGCCTGTGGCCTGATCAGCTGACCTCGCGCGCTAAGGACACGTCCACGACGGCGACGTATACTGACTCGGATTCTGCCGGCAGGTGTCTCCCTTAGATGTTCAGGCAACCAACGGGTCCCCGGGCTCCTCGCAACCTCTCTCACTACCGCCTTGGGCGGCTGCTGGGCGCCGGTGGCATGGGCACGGTCTACGAAGCGACCGACCGGCGAGATAGCTCCAAAGTCGCGATCAAGCTGCTCCATCCGCACCTCGCCAACGACCGCACCTTCGAGGAGCGGTTCGAGCGCGAGGCCCACGTCGCGGCCCTGCTCCACTCCCCCTACACCGTCCAGCTGCTGCAGTACGGGTTCGCCGAGGACCATTACTTCATCGTCATGGAGTTCGTCGATGGCATAACCCTGTCCCAGGCGATGGAGCAGGGACCGATCGAGCCCCGGCGCGCGTTGCGCATCGGTTTGAGGGTGGCGCGAGCCCTGGAGGAAGCGCAGGCGAGGGGCGTCGTCCACCGGGACATCAAGCCGGACAACATCATGCTTCGCGGCGACGACAGCGTGAAGGTTACGGACTTCGGCATCGCCCGGCAGATCACCGGGGGCACGCTGACCATGCCCGGCGGGTTCGTGGGGACGATGGCCTACGCCGCCCCTGAACAGGCGCTGGGCAAGGCCGATCATCGCTCAGACATCTATTCGCTCGGCGCGACGCTTTATCACGCCCTGGCGGGGCGCCAGCCGTTCACGGGCGGGATCATGGAAGTCCTCAGCCAGGCCACGCCGCTGCCGACCGAACCGATTGCGTTCTTGCCGGAAGAGATCCGGAGCATCCTGGTCAAGTGTCTCGAACGTGAGCCCGAGAAGCGCTTCCAGAGCGCATCCGAACTCGCCGGCGCTCTTGACCAGGCGGTTGGCTCGACCTCAGTTCCCGCTCCCCTGGCATCCGGACCTCCGCCGCCCGCTGCCGTGGCAACGCAGGTTGCTGACCCGGCCATGGCAGAGGAGACGCAGGTGGCCCCGGGCGGGCAGGTCAGGCGGGAACCGACGCAGGCAGGCGACGATGCGACACGCGTAGCGTCGGCGATACCCGCCGCTACTCCTGTAGCCACGCCCGGTGGTACGGAATCAACCCAGGTTGCGCCGCAGGGCACGGCGTCCCCATCCACGACACGCCCCGCCGCGGGGGACGTATTCGGCGGATCGGCGACCGCACAGGCCGAACGATCCTCCTCCCCACCGACGCGGCCCGTGGAACGGCCGTCGGGCGGCGGCGGAGGCAAACCGCCCTGGATCGCCATCGGCGGCGGGCTGGTCGTGGTTGTCGCCGCCGTGGCCGCCGGGATCTTTTTCCTCGGTGGTGGTGACAACGGAGGTGAAGAAGAGGAGGACGGCAGTCCGGCCAACGACGAGCGAGCGAACGCCCTCGTCATCGATGAGCTTCCGTTCGAGCACGAGGTCGAGACGCGGGACGCCAGCGACGAGCGAGGCGAGCCGGAGCCGTCCTGCGGCAGCTTCGACTCAAATCTGCATTCGGTGTGGTACCGCTACGAGGCGGACGACGATCTGAGCGTCCGCGTGAGTACCGAGGGAAGCGACTACGACACCGTCGTCGCTGTGTATCGCGAGCCGAGCCGGGGTTCGCTTGATGAGGGTGACGAACTAACCTGCGTTGACGACGGAACAGACGAAACCGGTCCTTCCCTGCTCTCATTCGAGGCCGATGAGGATGACGTTTACCTCATCCAGGTAGCCAGCTATAGCGGCGAGCGCGGCGGCGACCTGGTAATCGAGGTGGACGAGGGCGAGGTAGAGGCACCCACGGTGGAACCGACGGCCGAGCCGACCGACGGAGCAACAGAGGAGCCCACGGAAGAGCCAACGGAGGAACCCACGACGCCTGGCGGTAGCGCGCTCGCCGGCGAGACCGTTGGCCAGCCGGGCGTCATCCCGGGCCTGCCCTTTAGCGAGTCTGTCAACACCGCGCTATCGATCAGTGAGCCGGACGACTTCGTCCCGTCCTGCGGCGGGGGAGTCACCAACAACAGCGTCTACTATCGCTTCGACGCCGACGTGACGACACCTCTGTTTATCGACACGGCCGACAGCAGGTATGACACCGTGCTGGCCGTTTACAACCTGGACGGGACCGAGGTGGCCTGCAACGACGACTTTGTCACCGACGATCCAACCTCGGCGATCTTCACCACCGCGGAAGCCGGCGTGAGCTACATCGTGGCCGTAACGTCTTTCACGGACGGAGGTGGGACGCTGGAGTTCCTGATCGATGAAGCCAGCGGGGATACCACCGCGCTGCCGATCTTCATCCCCAACCTCCCCTTTGACGTCACGGTGGACACGTCCACCAACAGCGTCGAGATGGGCGAACCCGCCGGCACCTGTGGCAACGGACCCGACAACCCCGTCGGCAACGCGACGACCTGGTTTATCATTCGGAACCCCAGCTTCAGCGACGAGGTAACGGCAAGCACCGAGGGCAGCAACTACGACACGGTCCTCAGGGCCTACACGGGCAGTCCGGGAAGCCTCAGCGAAATAGCCTGCAACGACGATTCCGTGGGGGCCACCTCGGCCATCACCCTGAGCGTGACTGAAGGTGTGTCGATCTACATCCAGGTGGCGGCCTACAACGACAACCCCGGTGGCGAGCTGCACTTTACGGCCGAGTAGGTCCAGTACGTCCGGCCCTTCAGGATGCGGTGCGGAGCCAGGAGCCGACGGTCGCGATTGCCTCCGGGATGCGCGGGCCGTACCAGGACAGCAGCTTGCCATCGACAAAGTGAACGCGGCCGGCACGCACCGCTTCCGTGGCTTCCAGCGCGGCCTCGATCTCGGCCCGGTGCCTTTCAGCAAAGGGATAGGGCTCGTCCGGTAGCAGCAGGACCTGCGGGTCGAGAGCCGCCGCTTCGTCCAGCGTGACCTGGGGGTAGTGACCGTCGCGTGTGGCAAAGACGTTCTGCCCTCCGCAGACCGTGATCAGGTCGTGCATATAGGTACCCGCGCCAACGCTCATGTAGGGCCTTCGCCAGATCGGGCAGAAAACGCGTGTCGGCGGCGTAGAGGCCGCGAAAGCCCGCGCCGAGGTCAGCGCGGACCTCGCGCTATCCAGCATCGACTTTGCGCCGTGGGCCGTGGCGGTCACTTCCGCGAGGGAGGCCAGCATCGTGATGGCGCCCTCAACGGTCCTTGGCAGCGTCACATAGACGGTCAGGCCGGCAGCGACCAGGTCCTCGATCTGCTCCTTCTCGTTCTCCTCCGCGCTGGCCACGACCAGGTCGGGCTGGAGGCCGAGGACATCGTCTCGCTGGATCGTCTTGGTGCCGCCAATCCTGGGCACGTCGCGCACAGCGTCGGCGGGTTCTTCGCAGAAGCGCGTGACGCCGACCACCCGCTCGCCCGCTCCAAACGTGAACAGCGCCTCGGTCAGGGAGGGTACGAGTGAGACGATCCTCTTCGGAATCTCGACGCTCAACCGGCGTCCGAGATCGTCCGCGAAGATTCGTCCCGACGCGGCCGTCGTCACTCCTGTGGACGCTCGGCGAGGGTCAGCGTCAGCGTCACCTCGCTGCCGTCACGGATCACGGTCACCTCCACGTCATCGCCTGCCCGGTACTGCAGAAGCGCCGTGGACAGGTTGCCGGAGCTCTCGATTTCAAACTCCTGGATCTGGACGACAACGTCCTCGGCGAGCAGTCCTGCCTCGTTCGCCGGGGAGTCGGCTATCACGTCGGTGACCACAACGCCGCGCGGCTCTTCGAGCCCCAACTGCTGCGCCAGGGCCTGAGTGAGGTCCACGAAGTTTATGCCAATGAACCCGCGGTCGATCTGCCCGTTCTCGATGAGCTCCTCGACTATCGGGTTGACGGTGTCGATGCCGATGGCGAAGCCGATCCCCTCGACGGGAATACCGGCTTCGGTGGCGCGGATGACCTGGTCGTTGATGCCCACCACGCGGCCGGCCGCGTCGACCAGCGGGCCACCGCTGTTGCCCGGGTTGATCGCGGCGTCTGTCTGGATGGCATCGGGGATGCGGAAAAACTGCCCGTCGATGGTGCGGCCCTTGGCGCTCACGATTCCGGTGGTCACCGTCGGTGTGCCGTCGAGATTTAGTGCGTTGCCCATCGCGATGACGGTGTCGCCGACGTCGAGCGCGGTCGAGCTTCCCAGCTCGGCTGGCGCCAGGTCATCGAATCCATCGACCCTGAGGACGGCGACATCGGTGTTGACATCAAAGCCGATGACCTCGGCGTCGGCGCTGTCACCGTTGAACAGGGTGATTCCTATGTCGTTGCTCGGCTGTCCGGCGAGCGTGGGCGACTCGATCACGTGAAAGTTCGTGACGATGTGGCCGGCGTCGTCCCAAACAAAGCCCGTGGCGGCCCCAACAGGTACCGGATCGCCGAGGCTCCGCGGGTCGATAGCTGTCGTCAGGACGGTCACGACCGAGGGCGTCAGCTTGTCGACCACCTCGGATACCGGTAGGGCCTCTGCGTCACCGCCGCCGACCGGCTCAAAATCAACCTGCTCCCCCGCCGGCTTCTCGGACTCCGACCGGGTGTCGGCGGAGTCTTCCGCCTGGTTGTCGTCTGAATCCCCGCCGCAACCCCACGCCAGGACGGGTAGGGACATCGCCAGCAGGGCGAAGAGAAACTTAAGCATTGACTACTCCCGTCCTATAACTCTAAGCAAGACAGTCCTCGCGACCTGCGCTCGTTGTTTAAACGACGGCGACAATGAATGAGGATGCCCTCACTTAACCAACCGCCGGCGACGACCCCGGTTACTCTGATCTTCGCGGGGCCAAGCAGGCGGCGCGGACGCTGCGGTGCCATTGGGTGAACTATTGAATTACGCGGAGGCCTCCGACGCCGACCTCATGGCCGGCATGCGCGAGCGCGATGTCCGGGCGTTCGAGACCCTGTTCCAGAGGTACAGCGACCTGGTCTTTTCGACCTGCCTGCGCGTCCTCGCCGACCCGGCCCTGGCGGAGGACATGGTGCAGGAGATCTTCATCCGCGTCTGGCGGCGTCCCGAGGCCTTCGACGCCGAGCGCGGCAAGTTCGTGACGTGGTTGCTCAGTGTTTCAAGAAACCGCGCGGTCGATGAGATTCGTAGTCGGGGTAGAAGGCGCAGGCATGAATTGGGAAATGTGATAGCTGTCGAAGAAACCCCTTCTGGCCGGGAGAGCGAAAACCCGCTCGCCAGCGCCGAGCTGGCCAGCGAGCGCGAGGCCATCCTCGAGGCCCTCAGCACGTTGCCGGCGGAGCAGCGGACAGCTATCGAGCTGGCCTACTTCAAGGGACTGACGCAGCAGGAGATCGCAACGAGTCTCAAGCAGCCGCTGGGAACGATCAAAACGCGGGTCAGGCTGGGAATGCAGAAACTTCGACAATTCATGCATCAGCGCGAAGAGCGCGGACGGGCAACGAGCTGATGGATTGCCGTCAGGTCGAAGAGTTGGTCGACGCCTACGCGCTGGGCGCGCTCGATGCCACGGAGGCCGATGCCGTCAAGCGCCACATCGACGATTGCGGCGACTGCCGTGTTCAGTACGAATCCGCGCTGGAGGTTGCTGGGCAACTGGCGTTGGCGGTGCCCCAGCGCAGGGCTTCGCGCGACCTCTTCCACCGGACGATGGCCGACATCTACCACGACCTGGCAGAGACGCAGACCGCCAGAGCAGCGACCAGCGCCGCCCCTACGCGCTGGTTCGAGCGGGGACTGGTACCCGTGTCGGCGCTGGCCGCCGCGGTGGCCGCCATCGCCTCGCTGGGCCTGATCATGAGCCTGGATGGCAGGGTCGACGACATCGGCGACCGGGAGGACAGGCAGATGTCAGTCGTCAGCAGCGCCGTGCAGGAGCAGGCGCTGGTAAACGTCGCCCTGGCCTCCGATGACCTGCGCCGGGCCGATCTAAGCCAGGCGCAGTCCGATGAGGTGCAAGGGAAGTATTACTGGACGCCGGAGGATGGCGTTGGCGTGCTCTGGGTCAACGGCCTGGCGCAAGGCGTTCAGTACACGGGATGCTTCGAGGCTGGCGAGAACGGGCTGCGGCAGATACCCGGCCGCCTTATCGCCCACGCCGATGGCTCGGCTCAGAAGGCCTTCCT
>WHTO01000054.1 GCA_009377665.1 Dehalococcoidia bacterium | reverse complement strand
GAGCTGACGGGTGGTGTCGGGCAGGGGAGAGCCGTGGCTGTCGATGGCCGTGCCGCCGATCGGCGCCTCCTCAAGGGTGAACCGGTGGTCGAAGCGCTGCGTGGTGGCGTGCAGGACCTTCGTGGCCTCGGCCATTACTTCAGGGCCGATGCCGTCTCCGGGCAGGCAGAGAATGGTTGCCTTCAATCCTTCTCGCGTTCCTTTCCAGCGGCTCGCTTGAGGAGCTCCACTTCGTCGTCCGTGAGGTCGCGGCGTCCGCCGGCTGCAAGCTGTGGGTCTTTGATTGGGCCGATTGCCGTTCGCTCCAAGCTGATCACGGGGTAGCCGGCCTGCTCCAGCATTCTTCGGATCTGCTGCTGCCGGCCCTCTCTCAGCCGCACTTCCAGCAGGGTAGTCCCTCCCGCGGCGTTGCCGGAAGGCAGGATGCGAAAGCGCGCGGGCAGGGTCCTTCGTCCATCGAGGAGGACGCCGCCTTCGAGGCGTTGGAGTTCGTCGCGGACGGGTACGCCCTCAACCCGCGCGACGTAGGTCTTCCAGATGGCGTGGCGCGGATGCATGAGGGTGTTGGCAAGCGCGCCGTCGTTGGTGCAGAGGATCAGCCCCTGGGAGTCGTAGTCGAGCCGGCCTGCCGGATAAAGCCGCTGCGGCACGCCGGCCAGCAGGTCCTTGATCGTGGGCCGGCGCTGCGGGTCGCGCAGCGTGGAAACCATTCCTCGCGGCTTGTTGATCAGCAGATAGCGCAGGAGTTCCGCCGAGAGCTCGATCTTGCTTCCGTCGACCTCGACGACATCGCTGGAGGCATCGATTGGCTGACCGATCGTGGCGGTGCCGCCGTTGACGCGGATGCGGCCCGCCCGGATCATCTCCTCGGCCGCTCGCCGGGAGGCGATGCCGGCGTGGGCGAGGACCTTCTGGATGCGCTCGCTGGTCTGCTGCCGTCCTTCCTGGCCCACGGCGCGCGCTCAGGTGGCGAAGGCGCAGGCGCCCTCCCCCGATGGACAGCTGAACTCGTAGATGGGGATGCGCCTGGCCTGGTTCACGCCGAGGCGGACGACGACGAAAACGCTCCCCTCGGGCGAGGGCAGCGGCGCCGCGGTCAGGCGGATGTTGAAGGCCTGGCTGTCTTCTGACGAAGCACCGCGCGTGACGTCGACGTGCCCGGACGGATAGGCCACGCGAGCGAGGGTCGCACCCTCGCCCGAGACCTTCACGGTCTGGCCGCCGTGGTGGCGGCAGAGAGTAAGGATGGCCGGGCTGACGCTTACCTCCGAGGGCGGTCGTGCCGACCCGCGATAGGGGTCGCGGTGACGCTCGCCGCGGCCCTCGGCGGCGCGCTTCGCCCGTTCGAGCCAGTCCTTCCACTGGCCGGCCCGTGTGGGTGCGCTATCGGTGGAGCGGTAGGTGCGGGTTGGCCGGGAACGGGCCGGACGTGTCCCGTAGCCCGCGGAGGAGCGGCCCGCGGCCGCTGCACCCGTCGTCGCGCGCCGGCGGCAGCCTTCGAGGTCGCTGCAGAGCTCGTGGTAGGCGGCATTGATCTGGGCCATGCGCTCAGCGGAGCCGCCGTTGCCGGCGTCCGGATGGTGCTGCTTGGCCAGCTCGCGATAGCGGGCCTTGACCTGTGCGAGGGTTGCCGTCGGCGGCAGGCCGAGGGCCTTGAATGGATCGGACATTGCGAGGGTGATTATAGGCGGCGAGACAGACACGTCCGGCGGCAGCCGCCGGATCGCGCCCGTTCGTCGGGGCCGCATGGCGCCTGGGCCTTAGCGGTCGCTGTCGGGGTCGAAGGGCTCGTCGCGGTGGGGGCGGTCGTCGAAGGTCATCTCGTCTTGGAGCCGCATTGGGACGCCGGGGACCTCCTCGCGTTCGCGCCCGATGGTGCCGCCACCGGCGAACGAACCACCGAAAACCATCTCCGCCCACTCGTTGAGGGTGCGCGGGTGGAAGGTGTTGGGTTGGCCGTCGATGTTGGCTGAAACGAGGCCAAAGGCGTCATCGCAGTTCCAGTCGACGCGGCGGTTGGCGGGCCTCCGGGAGATTTTGAAATCTCCGTTGGGACAGAAGAAGGCGACTTTGTATCCGGCTGCCTGAAGCCAGAACGCTCGCAGCCCGACGGGCTCGCGGAGATGGTTCTCGTTGAGGGCCGGGATGGGCAGGCGCTGGTAGTCGAAGATACGAGGGCTGGAGAGATTGGCGGTTGCGAAGATGCCCCCGGCGTGGATGTAGGACATGACGCTCATATGGTTAGGAGCCCACGGGTTGTCGTTAAACGACCCCGATGGGAAGATGTTGCCGCCGTGCTTGAGGCCCAGGTTGTGGCCCCACTCGTGGACGAAGGTGCCCAGGATCTCGGGGACCAGGCGCTCTTCGAAAATCATGTGCGGCAGCACGCCGACGATGAACTGGCGGCCGGGGATTGCGCGGGCGATGCCGAGGACGCCGCCACCCGGGCAGCTGGCAGGATTGATCCTGTCCGCAAAGAGGACGTGGTGGAAGATGTTCTCGCGCCTGGGCGGCATGACGGCCATCTGGTTGCCGTTGTCGAAGCCGGTGGAGAACGCTTGCGCTGCGCCGTTGCAACTTCCCGTGAGGGGACTGATCTTGAGCCGGGTCAGGCGCGAGCCGCCGTAGTTGTAGTTGCGCGGCCCGCCAGGGCAGTTCTTGCCGGCGTCGATGTGGACGGTGATGCCAGGGCCCCCTCGAGGGTTGGCGACCGGTGCGTCCGCGAACATGTCGTAGATCGTGTCCAGTGACTCGCAGGTGAGCAGGTTCCTGTGCCAGGCGCGGGCGTAGTCGACCTCGATGAAGACGTCCTTGCGCCAGGGCACTGCGCCGAGGGCTTTGATGTTGAGGCCCCGGTCCGTCCTTGTCCGCTCCCAGCGGTCGGGGATGCCGTCGTTGTCGTTGTCGGGCAGGGAGGCTGGCGCGCCCGCGCTGACGTTGCCCGCGCCGGCCGCGAAGGTCGCGATGGCGAGGACGACGACACCCAGGACGAAGCTCGCGCGCAGGGACAGGGGGAGGTTCAAAGCCATTTCCTTAATGGTCGGCGGCGCCGCTTAGTTCGCTAGTTCCTGTTCATGTTCACTACTGGCGGCGTCGCCTTCCAGTCCGGTTACGCCGTCTGCCGTTAAGAGCATGTGATTCGGCGCCGTGTTGACGCTGAGCTTGAAAACGTCGGGCCGGCCGTAGTGGCCGGCGACGTCGAGCATCCACTTCGGCCCTGTGAGCTGTTTGGGGTCGACTTCCGCGTAGAGGATGTCTTCGGCCGCGCGAAGGGGGCCGGCGACGAACCTGCCCTCGGGGTCGACGATGGCGCTGTCGCCGACGTTGATCCACTCCTTGCCGTCGTCGGGATAGGGCACGCGTTCGGCGATGGCGGGCGGGATGTCTGACCTGCGCATGGCGATGCAGCAACCGACGACGTAGGCCCGGCCCTCCCTGGCGATGTGGCGCAGCGTCGAGAGCCAGGGTTCGGAGCGGTCCCACGTCGGCGCCAGGTAGACCTGGACGCCGCGGGCGTACATGGCGTAGCGGGCCAGCGGCATGTAGTTCTCCCAGCAGATCAGGCCGCCGAGGCGGCCCAGGGCCGTGTCGTAGACATCGAGGGTTGAGCCGTCGCCGTGGGCCCAGACCAGGCGCTCGGCGGCCGTCGGGACGAGCTTGCGGTGCTTGCCCATGACGCGGCCCTGGTCGTCGAGGTAGAGCAGGGTGTTGTAAAGCGTGGCGTTGCTGGCTTCGCTGTTGCGCTCGTTGACGCCGATGGCGACGTAGGCGCCGGCCTCGCGGGCCGCTTCGCCCAGCCGTTTCGTCGTCGCGCTCGGGATCGTCACCGACTGGTCGAGCAGCTGCGAGTAGAGGTCGCTGAGGGTGCCGTACTCCCCGGGCGGCAGCGCCCAGATCCAGTCGGGATAGGCCGGCACGAAGGCCTCGGGGAAGACGACCAGCCGCGCCCCCTCGGCGGCGGCCCGGGCGATAAGGTCGCAGGCCTTCTCGACGGTTGCCTCGCGGTCGAGGAAAACGGGGCTGGCCTGCACGGCGGCGATCTTAAAGGGGGCTGGTGCTGTCATCGTGTTCCTCCGGTCGTGTTCTCGCGCGACCCCCGGTGGTACATGTCGCTGCTGTCCATGGCGGCCTCCATAGTCTCCGTGCTCCCTCGCGGCGATCTTGAGCGCGACGCCCCACCTTTGACAAGCGCGGTCGATCTAGATGGCGGCAGGCCATAAGCTGAACGAAACCGCGCCAGCGGGGGAGATTGCACCTTCCTTGACCTCAAAAGCGGAGCGCGTCCTCCTGATCGGCGTCGACGGCGGGACCTGGGATGTCATCCAGCCCCTGATCGATAAGGGCGTGATGCCGAACCTCCAGCGCCTCGTCGAGGGTGGCGCAAAGGGCGTACTGAACTCGATCTTCCCCCCGATCACGGCGCCGGCATGGTCGTCGATCTACACCGGGACCAACCCCGGCAAACACGGCATCTATGACTTCATGCGGCGAATCCCGGGCACCTACGAGGTCGCCCCGGTCGACGTAACCTACCGCGACGGCAAGAGCATGTTTCGCCTGGTCAGCGACGCGGGCGCGCAGGCCTTCGCGCTCAACGCCCCGGTCAGCTTCCCGCCCGAGGAGATCGATGGCGCGGTGGTCCCCGGCCTGCCGACCCCTGGCTTCGCCATCGCTCCGAAGTCGTTGGAGCAGGCGTTCCTGGAGGCGGTGCCAGGCTACGAGCCGTTTCCGGCGGCGATGGCGCACCTGGCCGGACGCACCGATGCGCTGCCTGCGATGGCGACGGATTACGTGACGAAGACCGCGAGGTCCTTTCAGTTCCTGAACGAGGCGCTGCCGCGCTGGCGTCTTGGCCTGGTGCACTTCCAGGTCACGGATGTCGCCGAGCACTACGCGTGGGGCGACTCGGCGACGCTGGAGCGCGTCCACGCCGAGGTCGACCGCGGGATCGGCGCGATCGTGGACGCTACCCCCGAGGGCACAACCGTGATCGTGATCTCCGACCACGGTCACGGCTCGCTGACCGCCTACCTGCACATGAACGAATGGCTGCGCGCGCGTGGCTACCTGAAGTTCAAGCGGGCGCCGCTGAGCCTGCTCAAGACGCTGGCCTACCGCGCTGGGGTGACGCCGACGAGGGTCTACTCGCTGATCTTCAGGCTGGGCCTGGGCAAGCGCGTCCAGGCCACCGTGCACAAGCGGCGGGGTGGTGTGCGCCAGCTCCTGCGTCGCCTCTTCGTCTCCTACGACGATGTCGATTGGCCGCGGACGACCGCGTACTCGGTGGGGAACGTGGGTCAGATCTACATGAACGTCAGGGGACGCGAACCCCAGGGGGCAATTGCGCCGGGCCCGGAGCTCGAGCGGGAGACCGAAAGGCTGCGCGGGGACCTGGCAGCGCTTCGCCATCCGGAGACCGGCCAGCCGATTGCCTCGAAGGTCGTCCTCGGCAGCGAGATCTACGACGGCCCGCGAGCAGCGGAGGCCCCGGACCTGATGTTCGTCCCGCGGGACTATAGCTGCTGGGCGTTCGCGGAGACGCAGTTCGCGTCTTCGCACTGGTTCTCGAAGCCCCACGACGCCCGCAACGGACACCACCGGATGGAGGGCATCATTGCCGTCTCGGGCGCAGGCGTGCGCAGGGCGGACGACCTCGAAGCGTCGTTGCTCGACGTCGCCCCCACCGTGCTGTCGCTGCTTGGCATCCCGCAGCCCTCGTACTTCGACGGCCGTATTGTCGGCGAGGCCTTCGCGGAGTCGCCGGTGGCGGTCGCCGCGGCCGAGGGCAGCGACCAGATCGAGGCCGGGTCGCGCACCGGCTACAGCGATGAGGACGCCGCCGTCGTCGCCCGCCGCCTCGACGACCTGGGGTACCTCTAGGTGGCTTCGCCCCGAAAGAAGGTCCTCGTCATCGGGCTCGACGGTGCGACGTGGGACGTGATCCGTCCTCTTGTCGAGGCCGGCGACATGCCCGCGATCGCAAGCATGATCGAGGAGGGCGCCTCGGGCGACCTGCGGGCAGTGATGCCGCCGGTGACACCGCCGTCGTGGTCGTCGTTCTACACGGCCATGAACCCCGGGAAGCACGGCGTCTTCGAATTCGAGCACCGCGTGCCGGGCGAATACCGCTTCTCGCCGGTCAACAGCACGTTTCTGAGGAAGCCGCCGTTTTGGAGCCTGCTCAGCGAAGCAGGCTATCGCGTCGGCGTCGTCAACGTGCCGCTGGCCTATCCGCCGCAGAAGGTAAACGGCGTGGTGGTTGGCGGGATCCTGACGCCGCCGGGAGTGGACGACCACATCTATCCGCCTGAGTTCGCCATCGACCTGGCGCGGGCTGTGCCCGGCTACACGAGCTGGCCTCCCGAGCTTCAACTCGGCCACGGCAACGAGGAGACCTACATCAGGACGCACGCCGAGCTGATCGACGCTCAGTTTGCGGCCATGGAACACGCGATGATGTGGCTTGGCGAATGGGACCTGTTCTTTGGCGCCGTGCAGTTCCCGGACCAGATCTTCCACTGGTTCTGGAAGCACGACGACCCCTCGCACCCGCGCCACGGGGACGTGCGCGAGGAATACCGCGGCGTGGTGCGGCGTTGCCACATGCTCCTTGATCGACACGTCGCCACGCTGCGCGAGGCGGCCGGGCCCGACGCACTGACGATGATCGTCTCGGATCACGGCAACGGGCCCCTGCTGCGCGAGCTCTACGTCGATACCCTGCTGGCCGAGCGCGGCTGGACGCGCTTCAAGCGCGGTCCGCTGACCGCCGGCAAGCAGCTGCTGCGCCGGGCGGGCTTCACCCCGAGCTCGGGCTTCAAGGCGGGGCACAGCCTCGGCCTTGGCGGGCTGGTGCGCAAAGCCATGCGTTTTCAGCGCGGATTGCTGGATAAGGCGATCGCGATGTCGTTTATCTCGCTGCGCGACGTGGACTGGGCGCGCAGCAAGGCGTACGCCTACGGCTCGTGGGGATCGATCTACATCAACCTGCGGGGCCGCGAGCCGCAGGGTTGCGTCGCGCCGGCCGACTACGAAGGGGTCCGCACGCAGATCATCGAGGACCTGAGAACGGTGATAGACCCCACGACCGGGAAGCCGGTCTTTGCGCAGGTGCTGGAACGCGAGAGCGTCTACAGCGGCGACGAGATCGGGCGCGGCCCCGACATCTTCGTGGTGCCTGCCGACGAGTCGGTGCACCCGGCTGCCCTCCTGCCGTTCCCGACGAGGCACTGGATCGGCGAGCCGTTCAGCAGCGAATCGGGATGGCACCGCCAGCACGGGATCGTGCTGATCGCCGGTCCCGGCGTGAGTCCGGGCACTACGCTGGAGGGGGCGCGCATCGAGGACGCGAGCGCAACGATCATGAGCTACCTGGGGGCAGGCACCACAGACGATATGGACGGTCTCCCGCTGACCGCCGGCTTCGAGGCAGACAGCCTTTCGGTCGGGAGCATGGAGAGGAGCGACGCGGGCGTCGCGGACGCCGTCCAACCCTATAGCGATGAAGAGCGCGAACTGATCAACAAGAGGCTGTCTGACCTCGGCTATTGATGGACGCTGACGGCATGCCACGAGCCAGCGTGATCCTCCCTGCCTACAACGAGGAGGAGGCGCTGCCCGTGATGCTCGAGGAGATGCGGGCATTGCCTGCCGACGTCGAAGTCATCGTCATCGATGACGGCTCGACGGACCGCACGGCCGAGGTTGCGCTGGCGTTCCCCTGCCGGCTGGTCCAGCACACCGAGAACAGCGGCAAGGCCGAGGTGGTGCGCACAGGCATCGCGATGGCCCGGTCGGACCGCCTGGTCGTGATCGATGCCGATGGTACGTACCCCGTGGACGCCATCCCCCGGTTCATCGACGCGCTGGACGACCACGATGTCGTGATGGGCAGCCGGATCATGAACGATAACAACATGCCGGCCCTGAACCGCGCCGGCAACTGGATCTTCCGCACGGCGATCAGACAGCTTTACGGCTTCAAGCCGAGCGACCCGCTGACCGGCCTCTACGCGATCCGCAAGGGAGTGGTCGAGCAGATGCAGCTCGATTCGGACGGCTTCGGGATCGAGACCGAGATCGCCGCGAAGGCCTCGGCGCTGCGCCTGACGACGCTGGAGATACCGATCCAGTACAGCGAGCGGATCGGCGAGAGCAAGCTGCGGCCGTTCCGTGACGGCTACCTGATCTTGAAGACGATCGGCAGCCTGCTGATGTTCTACAACCCGACGCTGATGTTCGTGCTTCCCGGCGCCGCGATTTTCATCGGGTCGCTGCTGCTGGCGGGTGTGCTTTATTCCGGTGATGTGGTGGTGGGGCCGGCGACCTTCTCCGACCACGGCCTGCTGGTCCTGATCATGGCCTCGCTGGCCGGCTTTCAGATCGTGCTCTTCGGGAGCATCGCCAACCTCTACGCGGTGGCGCACAAGTTCGGGCGTCCGGACACGCTGACGCGCCTGCTGCTGAACCGTCACCTGGGGAAGGTGATGTCGAGCGCGGGTTTGCTCGCCTGCCTTTTCTCGCTCGTCGTCGGGCTGGTCCTGTACTTCGACTGGGCGGCCGGTGGCTACGGGAGGTTCCTGGCCACCAAGGACGGGATCCTGGCCTCCGCCTCGGGCATCTACGGGATCGAGCTGCTGTTCTCGTCCGTGTTCCTCGGACAGCTGTCGCGCGAGGTGCGCCACCTGCAGAAGGCCTCCTACGAGGCCACGGGCCGGGCGCTGATCACGCACGGGGCACCGCACGCCGACGCCGAGGACCGCAGCGCTGTCCACAGCGCCTGAATGATCACGGTCGTCGTCGTCACCTTTAACAGCGAGCGATACATCGCGGATTGCCTGGACGGGTTGCTGGCTACGGCCGGCGACAGGTCCGACGTCACCATGGTGGTCGTCGACAACGCTTCGCGGGACGGGACGGTTGAGATCGTCCGTCGTTATCCGGCATTCGAGCTCGTGGTGAGCCCAACCAACGCGGGTTACAGCTCTGGGATCGCGGCCGGTTACGATCATCGGCCCGCCGACATCCTGGTCGTCCTCAACCCCGATCTGAGGGTTTCAGAAGGATGGCTGGAGGAGTTCGTTGGCCCCCTTGCCGACCCGTCGGTGGGCGCGACGACCGGGCGCCTGTTGCTGGCGTCCGACCCGTCGTTGATCAACGCGCTTGGCCAGGACATCCACTGGAGCGGGCTCGGCTTCAATCGGCGGATGTGGAAACCGGCCGCCGAGCAACCGAGCGAGAATCACGAGGTCGATGGCGTCCACGGTGCGGCGTTCGCGGTTCGGGGGTCGCTGTGGGAGAAGGCCGAGCCGGTCTTGCGGCCGAGCTTTCTCTATCACGAGGACGTTGAGCTTTCCTGGCTGGTGCGCCTGGCCGGCTACCGCATCGTGTGCACGCCGGCGGCGACCCTGGTCCACGACTACGTCCTGGATATGACTCCTCGCAAGTTCAGGGAGATCGAGACGAACCGGGTGCGCTTCATGCTCACGGTTTTGCGCCCGTGGACACTGCTCGCGCTTCTTCCTGTCCTGCTGGCTGTGGAGGGCCTGATGCTGCTTTACGGCCTGGTCAAGGGGCCGTCCTACCTCGTGGGCAAGGTTGGTTCGCTGGCGAGTATCCTCACGCGTCCGGGCCGCATCATGGCGGCGCGGAGGGACGCCGAAGGCTTGCGCGCGGTGGGGGACTGGCAAGTGCTCAGGAGACTCACGCCCTTGCTCGCGCTCGATCAGTTGCTAAAGGTATCGCGCCCGACGAGGCGCGAGGGCGGGTTCTCTTAATCCGACGCGCGGCGCAGGACTTCGTAGAGGTTGTAGCCGCCAATTGTGGTGATGAAGCGAAAGACGCTCTCCTGCGCCTGCACGTCGCTGTCGAGCCTGCTGGCGACGGGGATAGAGAACGGCGGCATGAAGGGCAGGGCGGTGACCGGAGAAAGGCGTGAGCTCTCCACGAGCACGTGTGTGATCGGCTTCTCCTCGAAGAAGCGGCCGTAGTCGGCGACGAATACGTCGTCGCCGTCGATGTTGATCGTGCGCCGGCCGTTGAAGAAGAAGGTCGCGAAGGCGGCCCGCTCGCGTCCACCCGCCCGCCCCTCGCCGAGCAGGGGATCGAGGAAACGTTCTGAATCGACGTCGCTGTAGTCGTAGCCGTCTTCCAGCGTCACAAACGGACCTGCGGTATAGCTTTTGACCTCGGGAGCGTAGACGGGCACGGCAAGGTCGAGGGGGAAGGGCTGCGTCGGCAGGCGCCCCAGCCCAAAGATATTCGGCTCGATCAGGATGAGGGCGGCGCCGTCGATCGCGCGGTCGATCTCGTGGATGAACTCGCGCGCTGAATCGTGACGGAGCCGAGCCCAATAGTTGTTCGAGTCCCAGGCGTTGTCAATGCCGGAGAGGACCACAGACTCGCCGGTGGCCGCCTCGTCGAGGTCATAAGCCTCGTCGTTGACGCGGGCCATGCCCTCGAGGAGCAGTACGGATACGGCGCCCGTGGCCGCCACCGCCATCAGCTGGTAGCGCGTGCGGATGGCCAGGCGGGCGAAGAACACGCCCAGCACGGGCATGAAGGGCAGGATGTACAGGAATCTCCAGAGCAGCCCCGGCGAGCCAAGCTTGGCCAGGATGGTGGCTGTGATTGGGAAGAACAGGGCGACGGGCATGCCAATCATGGCCAGGGCGACGAAGGCCGCCTCACGGCGCTTGCCCCGGCGCAAGCGCCAGATGACGAAGGGGGCCACGGCGATGGCGATCCAGAGCAGCGGGTGCGTCAGCACGCTGACATCGAGCGAGACCAGGTTGAGCGGCAGCTCGATGCGACGCACTTCAAGGCGAAACTGGTTCTCGCCTGAGAACAGGTCGTCGGCTTCGTCATCGATGAAGAAGCGCTGGTAGATCGCGGGCAGCGTCGCCACGAAGAGCGTGAGCGCCGACGCTTTGAGCACGTCGCGCAGCTGGCGGCCCAGGAGAACGCCCGCCAGGCGGCGGTCACCCGCGGCAGCGGGGCCCTGGTCCCACCACGTGGCGACAACGAGCGCCGACAGCGCGACGGCGATAAAAACCGGGCCGAAGGGGTGCATCAACATCAACGAAAGCCCGCCCAGGCTGAGCAGTGCCTTGTCGATGGTCCGCCCCGAGTAGGCGAGGGCCAGCAGCAGATACGCGGGGAAGAGGACGAACGAGGCGAAGAACTTGTCCTCGCCTGGCCGGAGCAGGAGACCCCTTCCGTAGCCCTCCTGCGCCTGGAGGTCGGTGATGGCAAGGATGGCGAGGAAGAAGACTGCGAAGAGCCCCGCGCGGGAGCCTCCGAAGCGCGCGCCCAGCGCGTAGACGGCCACGAACGCCAGGAAGGTCGAAAGGATGTGGAAGTGGTCGAACACGAGGTCGACGACATCGACCTCGCCAAACTCGGCCAGCAATGCCTGGTCGACGCCGTGGACGTTGAAGACGCGCCGCGCCGTGGTGTCGACGCCGTTACCGGTGTTGGGGTTCTCCGCATTCATCTCCTCGCCAGCGGCGTAGGACGCGACATAGGGCGCCACGCGCCAGTTGTCGCGGTCGCGGTAGAGCTGGTCGCCGGATGTAACCGAGAGGGCCACGGCGGCCAGCCCGAGGACGGCCAGGCACGCCACGCCCGCCCGGTCACTGGCGAGCGCCAGCCCCGGCCGCCTGAGGGAGGCGTGGATGATCGCCGACGAGATGATCACGTGCGGGACGGCGACGTAAACAAGCTGCAGATGCAAAAGCAGGGGAAGGACCGCGACCAGCGCGGCCTGCATCATGCCCAGGAAGACGGAGAACAGCAGCAGCTCGGGTATTGTCCAGCGGCCCCCGGCCAGGTTGAGGATGGCCAGGCCCGGGACCACGAAGACGAACGTCATGGCGACGACAGTGGCCAACAGCCCGGGCGTTGCCGGAAGAACGACCATGAGGACGGCCCACGAGAGCGGCCAGAGGCAGGCTACGAGAAGGGGATTGCGCCTTGCCCAGACGAGAAGGGGTGCTCCGTAAGCGGCGGGCGACCGTCGGGCCGCCAGGCCACTCGCCGAGGCCGCCGTATCGTTAGCGGCCAGGCCTGCGCCCGTTCGAGGTGATTGGGGATTCACAAGACAACGGCTCAATCCAGCCTATGGTCGAATCCACTCCTGTGCAACGAAGGAGCCGCGGGCTTCGGATCTCCTGGCCGGTGGGAGGGAATAGGTGGACTCGCCCGTCGGGAGGCGACGCGGGCCGGGCGGGCCAGGGGCGTGGGGTATATTGGAGTAGATGCCGCCACGCCTTTTGGCCGTGCTCGTGGCAGTCCTGGCCCTGCTGAGCACAACAGGTGCTTCCTCTGTCGAGTCCGTGGGAACGGCGGCCCCGCGCTGCGATCCCGGCCAGGACCCGCGCTGTTACATCGTGACCAGCCGCAGCGGCGAGGCCGCGGGAAGCCAGCGGTGCAACGATCCCGGGACCGTCTGCACCCTCGACAACGCTATCCGGGCCTCGTTCAGCGATGGCGGTCCCAGCCGTATCCACTTTCGGATTCCCACCGGCCAGTGCCCCGGCGGTGTTTGCGTGATCTCGCCGGCGGCCACGTATCCCGCCGTCGGCCGGAGCGGCGAAGGCGGGACGGTGATCGACGGGTTTACCCAGGGGTGTGCTTCGGGCCCCTGCATTGCCATCGACGGTCGTGGTACCAGCGGCGCCGGCTGTTGCCGGGGGCTGGTCATCAGGGGTTCGAACAACGTAGTGCGTGGCTTGAGGATCCAGAACTTCAACGACGGCGTCGGCATCCTGATCATGCGGATGGGCGCCGCTGACACCGGTGGCAACCTGATCGAACGCAACCACGTGGTGAATGTCTTTCGGGCGATCCAGCTCAGCGTGGAGAAGTTCGGCGGGCGGCTGGGCGGCAATCGGATCGTCAACAACACAATCGTGGGCAGTCCGCGGGGCATCTACCTGAACACGGCCTCGCTGAGCAGGTCGATCGTGACGGCCAATCTGATCTCGAACAACGTGATCCGCGGCTCGTCGGACGCCGCGATCCTTTTGCAGGCCATCTACGGCGGCTACGTGCGCGACAACAACATCATCCAGAACCGGATCCTCGGTGGGTCGGGCACGGGCATTCGCCTGCAAGCTACCGGGTGCGGGCCGACGGCCGGGCCGCTGTGCGTGAGGCGGGGTACGCCGCTGAGCGTCAACGGCAACACCGTATCGGGCAATGTCGTGAACAGGATGGGGTTGCACGGCATCTACCTTTTCGCCCACAACTCCCCGGCCAACGTGCGGGGGAACGTCCTGGCTCGCAACACGCTGCGTGACAACCGGGGCCATGGCATCTGGCTGGCTCGGGCGAATGGCACACCGGCGAACAGCGATGGGAACCGCTTCGTCCGCAACTCGACGAGCCGCAACACCTTCCTCGGGATCAACCTTGGCCTGGCCAACAGCGTCGGCGGTGGCGGCTCGTGCACCGGCGGCTCGAGCGGAGCGCCCGATGTTAATAACAACCTGGGCTGCCCGGCCGTCACGTCGACGAGGGGCCTGCCCAACGCCTGCCTCGTCGGGGGCCGGGCGCCGGGCAACGCTTCGCCTGGCACCACCGTGCGTGTCGATGTATACATCGCTGCGCCGGGCAGCGGTGATAGCGCTGGCGCCAGCAGGGCGCATGGCGAGGGACGCAGGTTCATCGGGACCACGGCCGTGGCACCAGGGGGATTGTGGAGCGCCAGGGTGCCCCTGGTCGCTCCCGGAAGCGTGCTGACCGCCACGGCCTCGACGTTCGTCGACGGGACATCGGAATTCGCTGCCAACCTCGCGATCTCCCCGGGTTGCAGGACATAGCGCTCGTTTTACGGGGTTGTAACGCCCACGGGAAAAAGTGCTCGCGCACGTTACGACGTGAGCCGATGGACACCTCGATGCCTACAAAACTAAACCTCGCCATATCCGCATTTGCGGCGATCTCGGTCCTGGCTCTGCTGGTCATCTCGTGGGGGCCGGGACCCGAACCCGCCGAGGCGGCGACGGCCTGCGACCCGGGGACAGCCGGCTGCTACCTGGTGAACACGACGGACGGGGAGGTAGACGCCGACGGCCCGCCGCTGCTCGGCTGCGCCGATGGACACTGCACGCTGGACGACGCCATCCGCGCTTCGATGCGTGACGGCATCCCCAGCCGGATCCACTTTGCAATCCCCGCCGCGGAGTGTCCGGGGAACCTTTGCACGATCTTCCCGGCGGCGACCTACCCGGCGATCGGGCGTACCGGCGAGAACGGAACGACCATCGATGGCACCACGCAGGGCTGTGCCGGCGGCCAGTGCATCACGATCGACGGCACGCAGATGTCCGGCAACGGTTGTTGCCGGGGGCTCGTGATCGCTTCGTCGCACAACGTGGTGCGAGGGATACACATCGCGAACCTGCCGTCACTCCCGGACTCGGCCGGGATCCTGGTCTTCAACGACACGCCGGGCGGGATCTCGCGCGGCAACATCATCGAAGGCAACCGCATCAGCAATGTGGGCAAGGGCATCCAGGTCGCTGTCGAGCTCTCGGCTGGCAAGCAACTGGGCAACTCGATCCGGCAAAACCTGATCGTGAACACGGACCGGGCGATCCAGGTGAGCACGGCGTCCTACAACGCATCCGAGGTGCGGGGCACCTGGGTGGCCGGCAACACGATTCGGGGCGCGAGGTCTGCCGGGGTGCTGCTGCAGTCGATAGGCGGCGGACACGTGGTCAACACGGCCATCGTCAATAACCTGATCGTGAGCGGCCCTGGAACCGGGATCCGGCTGCAGGCTACCGGTTGCCGGGCGATCAGTCCGATCTGCGTGCAGCTTGGCACGCCGTCCCAGATCCACGGCAACGTGATTCGCAACAACGCTATCCGGGCGATGGGCGGTCCCGGCATATGGCTCTACGCCCACAATGCCGGAGCCCGGGTTTACGCCAACCGTGTGCAGGCCAACAACATCCACGCGAACGGCCATCACGGGATCTATTTGAACCGGGCCGGCGGCGCCCCCAACGGGTCGAATGGGAACGTCTTCAGCCGCAACAGTCTATCGGCCAACCGCTTCCTCGGCATCAACCTGGGAAGTGGCAACAAGGTCGGCGACGGGCCCAAGGGTGGCGCCGGCTGCATTGCGTCCGCGGGCGGGTCCTCCGGCGGTGGCACGCAGGTGGTGAATGGCAACGTGGCCTGTCCGGAGATCAGGGCAGTCAGGCGGAGTTGGACGAGCTGTCGGGTCGAGGGCCGGGCGCAGCGGGGCGCCATCATCGAGGTTTTCGTGGCAACCCCGGGCCCCGGCGATTCCGCCGGCGCGAGTGTCGCCCACGGCGAGGGCACCCACTACGCGGCGACGGATGGTGTCGTGCGCACGAGAGTGAACGGTGCCTGGACCGCGATCATCCCCAGGGTACCACCAGGGTCATTCCTCACGGCAACAGCGACTACCGCTGTGGGGACGTCGGAGTTCGCGGCCAACCGGCTGACGGCGCCCGGCTGCGTTCTCTGAACCAGCCGAGGCCGCCCACGCGCGGTCTAGGGATCGCCGCGGGCGTTTGGGGGCGGCGGGTTGGCGCGATAGAGGCCCGATCATGGCTATCCCGCAGGCCGCCCAGACGGCGAAGAAGGGCAGTAAGGGTTGGTGGAAGCGATCGACGCCGATGAAGACCAGGTAGTACAGCGTCGTGAAGAGAACGGTCAGGGCCAGCATCATGTGCTGTGGTGTAGTGCGCCACCAGCGCGGAATGCCGACGACGGCGAGCACGATCATCGCGTAGTAGTACCAGTTCGCCGTGAAGGTCAGCACCACCAGCTCGAGCGCTCCCGGCGCGTCGGGCTGCCGGTTGGTGTTCCAGTGGCCGATGATGTTCTGATCGGCGCCCCACATGCAGTTGAACTTGCGCGTGAAGAGCACCACAGTCTCGACCGGGTTGTCGCGGATGTACTCGACGCCCATGCGGGTAAACTCGCGGTCGCGCTCGATTTCGCCCTCGGCCGAGATCATCTGGCGTTCCGCGGCGGTCAGCCCGGTGTTGCATCCCTGGTCTCCGCGGTTGCCGATGTAGAGGTTGTAGCCGCCATTGAGCGCGATGTTCGACGGGAAGCCGATCTCGGTCCAGTTGCGGACCAGCCAGGGCAGGATGACGATCGCAGTGACGACGACAAAGACGCCCACGCCAGGGAGGAGTCTTGAGCCGAGCCTGCCGAGCAGAGCCCGGTGGTCCCGGTCTTTGGCGGGGCGGTTTGCGCCCCAGGCCAGGGCAGCCACGACGATCGCC
>WHTO01000053.1 GCA_009377665.1 Dehalococcoidia bacterium | reverse complement strand
GACCGGACGCTTTGCCGCCGGGCTGAAACTGCTTGGGGCAAACCTATAATCAGCCAATGCGGGGGAAGCTCTTCGGCATCGCGTTGCTCGCCACTATCGCAACGGCCCTCTATACCCAGCGGAAGAGGCTCCAGGATCTTCTTGTCTCGGTCCCCGCGGGCGCCGTAGTTGGTTCGCGCCCACGCACTGCCGGTCGCCTGTCGCCCGACGTCACCTTCGTCGAGTTCGACAACGACCAGCTGATCGAGATCAAGGGCATAGGCGCGAAGACCGCGGAGCGGCTTACCGAGGCCGGGATACATACCTTCGCGCAGCTGGCCGACCTCGGGCCCGAGCACCTGGCGCAGCTGCTGACCCCTCTTCCCCCCGGCGCCGACCCCGCGTCCTGGGTCGAACAGGCGCGGACTCTCGCTGTCGAACGTGCCGCCTCCGCCCGGGCGGACACCCCGAGCGATGGCCGTTAGCTCCGTTTCATTCCCCACTGCCGTTGCCGGCGGATCACAGCTAGAGGGTCGCTTGCACCTCCCGGACGCGCTGTCGGCGCCGGCCGTTACGGTCTGCCATCCGCACCCGCTCTATGGCGGAGACATGGACAGCCACGTCGTCGTGGCAGTCTGCCGGGCTCTGGAACGCGAGCGCCTGATCGCCCTGCGCTTCAACTTCCGTGGCGTCGGTGGCAGCGAAGGCCGCCACGACGGCGGCCGGGGGGAGCGCGATGACCTGCTTGGCGCGCTCGCCTACCTGCGGTCGCTGCCCGCGGTGCAAGATGGGCGGCTTGGCGCCGCCGGTTACTCTTTTGGCGCGCGGGTCGTACTGTCCGCTGGCATCGGAGGCCCGCTTGCCGCCATCTCGATGCCGGCCATTCCCGAGGCCCTACCCGAGGGCGACCTGTTGTTTGTCACGGGCGAGCAGGACCACCTGTGCCCGCCGCAAGACCTGCGGCCGGCTCTCGGCGAGCACGCGGCCGAACTGCTGTCAGTGTTTCCAGGAGTCGATCACTTCTGGGGCGGCGGAGTCGAGGAGATGTCCGAGCGCGTGGCCGCCTTCTTCGCGAGGACGCTAAGGGACCCGGACGCCATAGCGGATAGTCGACATAATGGTGACCGCTTCTCCGGGCCCGAGCGGTGAAGACCGCCGGCCACTGGTCGCACCACAACGCGCTGGCAAACGGGATCAACATGCACTACGTCGAGGCCGGTCCTCCCGACGGCGATCTCATTGTGCTCCTGCACGGATTTCCGGAATTCTGGTACTCGTGGCGATCCCAGCTTACCGCCCTCGCCGAGGCCGGCTACCGGGCTGTCGCCCCCGACCTGCGTGGCTACAACCTCACGTCCAAACCGGCCTCGGGGTACGATCTGCCCACGCTTACCAACGATGTGGTTGCGTTGGTGAGGGCGCTTGGCCGCGATAGGACGGTGGTCTGCGGGCATGACTGGGGAGGCGCAATCGCCTGGTCCTTCGGCGCCTTCCACCCCGAGATGACCAGGGCGCTGGTAGTCATGAACGCTCCGCACCCGAGGGCATTCCAGCGCGAGCTGCGGCGCTGGCGGCAGGCCCTCCGCAGCTGGTACATGCTGTTTTTCCAGGTCCCAGTACTCGCCGAGCTGACCATGAGCTTCCGTAACTACAGGATCCTGGACCGGATGTTCCGCCGGGCCGACGGGAGCCTGGTGCTCTCGCCGGAAGATCTGCAGGTGTACAAAGACGCGATCGCCCGTCCTGGCGTCCTGACGTCAGCTCTCAACTACTACCGCCAGCTCGCCCGGGCGAGCGCCCGTGACGGATTGCGCGGCGGACTCTTCGAATGGCCAGTCATCCAGGCGCCGACTCTGCTGGTCTGGGGGACAGAGGACATCGCGCTGGGTATGGAGACCACGTACGGGACCGAAGAATGGGTGCCCGACCTGCGCCTTGGGTACCTGGAGGGCGCAAGCCACTGGGTCCAGCAGGAGCGGCCAGGCGAGGTGAATGCGCTCGTCCTCGACTTCCTGGCCGAGCTGCGGCGGCGAGAAGGAGATCCCGGTTGAGCAGCCCATCAAGCGAGAGGCAACGCCAATTGATCGAGCTGGCGGGGTCACTTGCCGACGAATTCGCCGGGCGCGCCGAGCGCTACGACCGGGAGAACAGCTTCCCGTTCGAGAACTTTGACCGCCTGCGCGAGCTGCGCTACACGTCGCTGACCGTCCCCGAGCGGTACGGCGGCCTGGGCGCCAACCTCCTGGAGTTCTGCCGGGCCCAGGAACGCCTCGCCAAGGGCGATGGAGCCACCGCCCTTGGCGTGAACATGCACCTCTTCGGCATCGGCTCCCTTGCCGAGCGGGGAGACCTGGCCGGCGAAGCCGCGGACCGCTTCTTCCGCCCGATCGTGGGCGGGGTGATCATGGGTGGCGGCTTCAGCGAGCCGGAGTCGGGGCAGAACTGGGCGTCGCCATCCTCGGTTGCCGTCAGGACGCCGGGCGGGTACGTCCTGAACGGCCGTAAGACCTTCAACAGCCTGGCTCCAATCGTCGGCCTGTTCTTCGTCACGGCGCGGATCGAAGACCCCGCGGACAGAGAGCCGCACGTGGGCTTCTTCGTGGTCCTGCGTGGCACTCCGGGTCTGGAGATCAAGGAGACCTGGGACACGATGGGCATGCGCGCCACCCAGAGCCACGACCTGCTGATAACCGACGCGCGCGTCGCCGAGCAGCAGCTCTTCTCCAAATGGCCGACGGCCAGGCGCAGCCCTCAGTTCTCGAACATGGGCGTCTGGTTCCAGCTGAGCGTCGCCTCCGTGTACATCGGGATAGCCGCGGCCGCCCTCGACTACGCCGTCACCTTCGCCAATCAACGGAGGCCCGCCGCCCTGGCCAACACCATCGCCCATTTCCCGGCCACCCAGTTCACGGCCGCGGAGATGCTGATCGAGCTCGAGGCCTCGCGGGCGCTGGTTCGAGGCGCCGCCTCCGACTGGTTGACGAGGCCCGAACCGGCGTCCGAAGCAGAGATGGCGCAGGAGGCTTCTCAGTGGCTCGTACGCTCATCCATCGCCAAGACGTTCGCCACCGACGCCGCGGTGCGTATTGTCGACAGGGCGCTCGAGATCACCGGCGGCGTCGGTCTCTTCCGCCGCTTTCCGCTGGAGCGCTACTACCGTGACGTGCGCGCGGGTAAGGTCCACCCGGTTTCCCGCGCGCTGTCGCTGGAGTTGATCGGCAAACAGACGCTCGGAGTTCCCCTCGACATCGAGCCGCGCTGGGGATGACTCGCCGAACCGGCTCCAAACGCCTTTCGGCGTGCCGGCATATTCCCCCTAGACTTGCTCTGGAGCCCAACGGGGGGCACGACTAACCACCTGTGAGCCTCTCCCATCAACCGCCGGCAAACGACGTGACACAGCCATCGCCCAAACGAGTGGATGATGGCATGCTCACACCACTTCTTCAGCAGTTTCGCTTTGCCCGCTTCCTGGCCTCGGCGCTGACGGCCAACATCGGCCAAAACGCGCTCTCGTACACCCTCCTGATCGTGGTCATCAAGGAAACGGGCTCGGGTATCCACACCAGCCTGTTCGTGCTCTGTTCGCTGTTTCCCGTGATCGTCCTCGGACTGGTCGCCGGGGTTGTCGTCGACCATCTGCCGAACAAGCTGACGCTCGCCACAGCCAACGCCGTCCGTGCCGTGGCTGTGGCCCTCCTCCTGTACGAGCCGACCAACGTATGGGCCATCTACGTCGTGGCCAGCCTGCTCTGGACCGTGCAGTTGTTCTCGTCGCCGGCCGCTTCTTCGGCGCTGCCGGCCATCCTACCCATGGCGCGCATCTCCTCGGGCCAGGCCCTGGTCGACGTCGTGAACCTCCTGGCCCAGCTGATCGGTATGGTCATCTTTGCCCCCATCGTCCTCAAAGTGATCGGCCCGGAGCCGGTCTACGTGGTCACCGCCGCCCTCTATGGCGTCGCGGCCTACCTCGTCCTGACGATCCCCGACATGACCGACCAGAAGATGAAGAGGCTGCGACTCCAGGCCGAGAGCCGCCGCATGCAGCTTGTCGACGTCCTATCGGCGGGCTGGAGGATGTTGCGAGCCGACAACGTCGCCTTCCAGGCCATGGTCCAATACACCCTTTTGGGCACGGCCACCGCCATCGTTGTCGTGCTCGTACCCCAGTACACCGAGGATGTGGTGAGGACCAAGCCTGAGAACCTCGTCTACATATTCTCGCCCGCAGCCGCGGGGCTAGCCGTTGGGCTGTGGCTGGCGCCAGTCCTCGGCCGCACGGTGGGCAATCCGGCGGCGGCGAGGATCGGTTTCGCCGCGTTCGTGTCTTCGATTGCCGGTTTCGCCGTCAGCGGTTTGATCGCCGACCTGGTTGAAGAGCAGGGCTTCCTTCCGCTAGAGGAGATAGCCGACTTCTTCCGGGTCCGCATGACCGTTGTCGTCACAATGCTGCTGGCGTTCCCCGGCGGTGTTGGTGCTGGAATAGTCGGCATCGCGACCAAGGCCGTCCTGTTCGAGCGTGCGCCCCCCGAAGCCCGCGGCCGCATCTTCGCCACCCAGAACTGGGCCTCGGGCGTGCTCTCGGTCGTCCCGACCTTCCTCGCCGGGTTGGTCTCGTCGCTTGTCGATGTCAGGTTCGCGATCTTTATACTCGCCTTCGCGCTGGCGGCAGTGGCCATCTATGCTCGCTTCGGAATGCAGCCTTGGCGGGGTCACTCGCCCGCGCCCGGCTAACGACTGCTCATCCACGCTGCAAGGAGTTCGCGTATTGACATCCATCGCCTTCCTCGGCGGCACCGGTCCTGAAGGTCTCGGCCTTGCCCTGCGCATGGCCCTCGCCGGCCACGAAGTCACCATTGGCTCGCGCTCGGTCGAGCGCGCCGAGGAGGCCGCCGAAACCCTGAAGCCGACCGTGATGGCCGGTGCGCGCACCGTCAGGGGCGCCGTCAACGACAAGGCGGCCGCCGCCGCTGAGATCGTGGTGAATACGCTGCCGTACTCGGCGCAGGCCGCGTCACTCCCCGGCCTGGCCGGGGAGATTGGCTCAAAGATCTTCATCAGCACCGTCGTGCCCCTTGAGGTCGATAAGGCCGGGGCGCGCATGGTCGACGTCCCCGAGGGTTCGGCGGCCGAACAGGCGCGTGCGCTGCTCCCCGCGGCTCGCGTCACCGGCGCCTTCCAGACCCTGAGCGCGGTGCACCTCAACCAGGCCGACCTGCCCATCGACGCCGACGTCCTCGTGACCGGAGACGACAAGGATGCTCGTCAGGAGGTCGTCGAGCTGGCGCGCTGCATCGCTGGCGTCCGCGCGGTAGACCTGGGCGTCCTGGCGCGTTCGCGCCTGGTCGAGAGCATCACCCCGCTCTTGATCAATCTCAACCGCCGCTACAAGTCCCACACCGAGTTTAAGATCGTCGGCCTCGACGGTGGGCCCGACTCCGCCAGCGTCTGACGTGGGATCAATCGAGGTCATAGCGCTGCCGGGCATCCCCGAGGTTCGTCCGGGCGACGACCTGGCCGGCCTGCTCACGGAAGCCTCCGACCCGCGGGACGGTGACATCCTCGTCGTGACCCAGAGGATCGTATCCAAGGCCGAGGGCCGCCTGGTTGACCTCGCGGAAATCACCCCGTCGGCTTTCGCCCAGGGCTTCGCGCAGCGTTGGGACAAGGATCCGCGCATGGTCGAGCTCGTGCTGCGCGAGAGCCGGCGCATCGTGCGCATGGACCGCGGGATCATCATCGCCGAGACCCATCATGGGCTGGTCTGCGCCAACGCCGGGATCGACGCCAGCAATGTCGTTGGCGAATCGATGGTCTGTCTGCTCCCCGTCGACCCCGACGCCTCGGCCGGGGCGTTGCGCCGGGGCATCCGGGAGCGCACGGGCGCCGATGTTGCGGTCGTCATCACCGACACTTTCGGCCGGCCCTGGCGCGCTGGGCAGACCAACGTCGCCATCGGGGTCGCCGGCATGGAGCCGCTTCGCGACTATGTCGGGACGCGCGACACCCAGGGCCGCGAGCTGCGCGTCACGCTGATCGCCGTCGCCGACGAGATAGCGTCTGCCGCCGAGCTCGTCATGGGCAAGGTCGAGAACGTCCCCGCCGCCATCGTCCGCGGCTACGCCTATGCGCCGGCCGATGGCCGCGCCGCTGAGCTCGTCCGCGAACCGGACAAGGACCTATTCCGCTGACCCAGGCCTTGCTATACGTCGTAGATCTCGTCGATCAACTGCCCCGCGACCCACGCCTGTTGACGATACATTCGGCTGTCTAGCCGATTCACAATGCCGAGGTTGGCAAGGGACTCCATAGCCGTCTTGGCCGCTGGATAGCTGCTCTTCGCGTGATCCTTGACCTGCGACGTTGTGACGACTGGCTGTCGAACGATCAGATCAATGGCGGCCAGCGCGACCTGCGACCTCGTTGCCTCCCTGACGCGCAGCCGATAGATGTCCCCCAATTCGAGCAGCCGCCTTACTCTCTGCCTTGATCGTCCGGCAGTAACCCGGATGGCCTCCAGGAACAAGACAATCCACTCTTCCCATAGCCCACGCGTACTAACCCCCTTCAAGAGGTCAAAGTACTCGTCCTCATGCTCGACGAAGTAAGCACTCAGGTAGAGGTTTGGCCGTTCAATCGCACCTTGAGCGAGAAGATGAAGGGGGATCAGCAGTCGCCCCACCCGTCCGTTGCCGTCCTCGAATGGGTGTACCGCCTCGAACTGGTAGTGCTGGATGGCGCAATCGACCAGGACGCTGTAAGTGGGCTCTCCACTTACGTAGCGGATAAAGTTGTCCATAGCCGCCTCGATATGCTCGTACGGAGGCGGCACATACCTCGCGCTGGCGGGACCCTGGGCTCGGTTTCCGATGTAGGCCTGGCTGCTCCGAAAGCGTCCCCTGAGAGTCTCGCCTCCTCGGGCGTCGCGCAGTAGCAATGACTGCATCTCTCGTATCATCGCTAAGCTCAGCGGCCTTCCCTCTGATATCCACGATGCCCCTGCCTCAAGCGCCTCGAGTGATCTAAGAACCTCGAGATTGCTGGAGACGCGGGTGGGGTCACTGGAGGGCCCCGCCGCTTTCTGAAGCAAGACGTCGGACATCTCCGTATGCGTACCTTCGATCCGGTTGGTAGCTACAGCCTCCATCCACTGGAGGGGATTCGTCACGAGGCTGATATCCTCAACCAGCCGGCTCTCGCCAACGAACTCAGCGAGTGCCGCGCGAGCGGTTTCCACTGCCCTTAGGAGGTGACGATTGACCGGTATCTCAGGGGGCAGTGGATCTGGTAGAAATGCCACGGTCGAGGCACCCTGGGTCGCGATAGGTATCACCTGGCCGGGAGCGTTAAGGGAGAACTCTGCGGCGTCCATAGGGTAAAGTTTAAGGCATCAGACTTTAATGATGCCCGTGCAGGCACATCAAACCTTACACTCTGAGTAAAGTGTACGCCCCTAAACTTTAATGATCCCCAATAATGAGACCTCAAACTTGAATCTGATAAGGCGTCTTAGCCTTCTCTCGCAAACCCGGGCGTTCGGGCTTCCATGACGGCGGCGGCGGGACTCCGGTTGCACGGCGTCTCCCATGCCTACCCGAGCGACGAGGGGGGCCTTGCCGCCATCGACCACATTTCACTGGACATCGAAGCCGGCGAGTTCCTCTCCATGGTCGGGCCCAGCGGCTGCGGCAAGTCAACGCTGCTGCGCATCATCGGCGGGCTGCTGGCCCCTTCGGCCGGCAGCGTCGAGATCGAGGGGCTGGCCCCGCGCCGCGCCCAGCGCGAGATGCGCGTCGGCTACGTCTTCCAGGAGCCTGCTCTGCTGCCCTGGCGCAGCGTCCGCAGGAACATTGAACTACCCCTTGAGATTGGCCGCGGCCGCGTTCCGGCGTCGGCACGGACGGCCACCGACCTCATGGATCTCGTCGGCCTCTCTGCGTTCGCCGAGTACGAACCCGCAAAGCTCTCGGGCGGGATGCGGCAGCGCGTGGCTATCGCCAGGGCGCTCGCCTTCGATCCGCCCCTGTTGCTCATGGACGAGCCTTTTGGCGCCCTGGACGAGATCACCCGCGAGGCCATGCGCCAGGAGCTCCAACGGGTCTGGACCAACTCGGGCAAGACCGTTGTCTTTGTGACGCACAGCATCCGCGAGGCAGCCCTCCTGTCGGACCGCGTCGCCGTCCTATCGCCGCGGCCGGGCCGCCTCGTCGGCCTCTTCGAGATCCCCCTGCCGCGTCCCCGCAGCGAGGAGATCGAGGAGGATCCCCGGTTCCTGGCCTGCCTCGCCGACCTGCGACGCGCGCTGAGGTCCGTGTGAGCGTTGCCACCGACCCCATCGCCGAGCCCGGTGGGCCCGCCGGCAAACGGCCACCAGGCTATTTTCCAGCGGCCCGCCGCCGGCTGCTGTTCGCGGCACTGTCCGACATCATCCCGCCACTGGTCGCCTTCGCCGCTGTGCTGGCGGGCTGGTGGGCCTACGTCGAGATCGAGGGGACGCCGGAGTACATCGTGCCGTCGCCCTTCGCCGTCGTCGACGAACTCGCCGCCCGCCCAGGCTTCTACGCCGAGGAGGCATGGTTCACGCTCAGGAATGCTCTTGCCGGCCTGGCCCTGGGATCAGCTTTCGCCCTCTCCCTTGCCGTCGCTATGGCGCACTCCCGGGTCATTGAGAAAGCCATTTTCCCCGTCGCCATCCTCGTCAAGGTCACGCCCATCGTCGCCGTCGCCCCTCTTTTCACCATCTGGTGGGGCTTTGGCGTAGCACCCAAGATCGTCATCGCCGCGCTCATCGCCTGGTTCCCGATGCTCGTCAACGGCGTGGTCGGCTTTCGCTCTGTTCACCCCGCCGCTCTTGACTTCATGCGCTCGGTGGACGCTTCCCGGCTCGAAATATTCTTGAAGCTCCGCCTGCCATCCTCGTTGCCCTACCTCCTGGCCGGCATCCGCGTCGCCCTGCCCCTGAGCATCATCGGAGCCGTCGTGGCCGAGTGGTTCGGGGCGGCCCGCGGCCTAGGCCGCGTGATCCAGGTCTCCAATGCCAACCTGGATCTGCCGACGCTGTTCGCTGCTGTGCTTACGTTGGCCATAATTGGGGTTGTGATGAACCTCGCGTTGACCGCGATCGAGCGCGCTCTCCTGGGCTGGCACGAGTCCTCACTGACGTGACGACGACCGTCCTGTCTTACGAACCGAATGGCGCATTCCGGCGCCTCGACACGCGCATCCGGTCGCCGCTGCGCGCGGCATCATGGTTGCCCGATGGGTCGGCGGCACTGCTCGCCGGCAATCGTGGCGCCGTTCTTCTTTTCGATCGTCAGCGTTTCGCACGCCTTCCCTCGAGCACCGACCAGAATCTGCGCGGTGTCGCCTGGTCGGCCGATGGCACGACGGCCCTGCTCGTTGGAAACCGCGGCGCGGTCCTCAGGCTGCGCAACGAATCGCTGGAGATTATCGAGAGCCCGACATCCGAGAACCTGCGCAGGGTCGCCTGGCACCCCGACGGCAGCTACGCGCTGATCGTCGGCAACGCCGGCACCATCCTCAGGTACGAGGACTCGCGGCTCTTCCCCCTCCCGGGGGACCGGGCGCACACGCTGCGCTCGGTGGCCTTCAGGCCCGATGGCGCCTACGCGCTGGTCGGCGCCTACGCGAGCAGGTGGGCAGGATATCCAAGGCCGCAGCCGCTGTATCGCTGCGATGGGCGCTTCCTGCAGGCCCTGCTCGCGACCGATGACGAAGACGACTTTGTTGCTGTCGACTGGCGCCCCGACGGCAGCGCAGCGCTCGCCGCCGGCTACGCCTGGCTGGACGGCGGACGTGTCGCCAACAAGATCGTCATCTTCGACGGCTCCTCCTTCAACACGTTGAGGCCGGAGTCCTCGCGGATGATCCTGGGTGCCGCGTGGCACCCATCAGGTACCCACGCCCTCGCCGCCGGCGCCGGCGGCCTGCTGCTTCGCTGTGACGGGCAGCAGGTCGAAGACATCGGTGATGAGAGCGCGCGGGAGAACCTGGTGGGCCCGTTCTGGCGCCCGGACGGCGAGCAGGCGTTATTCATAATTGGACCGGAAGAGCGCGTTTATACCGTCTAGCGGTTGACAGGCTAGAGCAATCGACCCGGCTAGAAAGGGGCAGCAATGCTGCAGCTTCTAACCGGAGCGCGAAACGCGGCGCTCATCATCCTGGCCCTTGGCTTCCTTGTCGCCGCCTGCGGTGACGACGACGGCGAAGAGCCGGAAACAGCAACCCAACAGCCCGTCACCGAGGCGGGAGAGACAGTCCAGGCGACGCCTTCAGAGTCGCCAACCGACGACATCGAGCGGGCGGCGGTCACCTTCATGGCGGCCTTCAAGCCGCAGGCCAACCTGCCCTTCGTGGGGGTCTATGTCGCGCAGGAGCGTGGCTTTTTCGACCGCGAGGACCTCGATGTCGCGATCGAGCACGATGCCGGCGGCCAGGGCGAGGCCGTGCGTCTCCTCGTGGCCGGCGCGATCGAGTTCTCGACCGCCGACGCCGCCGTAGTCATGCAACGGCGGGCCGACCCCGGCCTCCCTCTGGTTGCCATTGCCCAGGTCGGACAGCGCGGACAACAGGGTTTCGCGGTGAAGGCGGATTCCGCTATCGAGACCCCGGCCGACTTCGCCGGCAGGGTCGTCGGCTACAAGGGAGCGACGGTCCCACCAGACCTGTTCGCCATCCTCGATACCGAGGGCCTCGGGGCTTCCGACATCGAGCTGGTGAACATCGGCTTCGATCCGCGCGTCTTCGTCGAGGGCCAGGTCGACGTCTACCCGCTCTTTCTTTCGAACGAGCCCTTCATCATCGAGGGCCAGCTTGAAACGCCGATTCGCATCTTCGAAGCGGCGGACTATCACATCCCGACGCTCGGGCTGACCTACGTCACAAACGACGACTTTGCCGCCGAGAACCCGGACGTTGTCGAACGCTTTCTGCGCGCCGTCATCGATGGCATCAACTGGGCAATAGAGAACCCGGAGGAAGCCCTGGAGATCGTGGCGATCCACGCACCCGGCGAGGATCCCGACCTGATGCGCTTCATGCTCGAAACCGAGATCGCCGTCGCCACAGAGGGGGCCGGCGCCGAAGGCATCGGCCTCTTCGATGAGCAGCGCTGGAGCGACCTCTATGACGTGCTCGTCCGCTACGAGGCGCTAACTGCCGAGGTCGACCCCCAGGATGCCTACAACGACACCTTCATCGAGGAGATCCACCTTGCCGAATGACGATCCGGGCGGCGCCTTGTGGTGGCCAGCCCATGTGTAAGCAAGGATATGGGTGACAGATTGACCAGACGCATGGGCTACCGGGTCTCACTTTGCGGGTGCATCTTTGATGCGAGCAGCCGCTCAGGCCCCCAGTCCTCCCTCTCCGGGTGCGGAGAGGGAGCCAGAGGGTGAGGTCCTCGAACTGGCCCATTGCTCTCGGCGTTGATCCGGAAGTAGGGCCTTGTTCGACACGATCCGCCCGGCGTCGGGCCGATCACCTTGAAATAGGAGGAAGCCCACCGTACGGTGGGCTTCCTGGATTCCTGCGTATCCGGCTCGCGTCAGCGCTTCGTGTACTGAGGAGCCTTGCGGGCACGCTTGAGGCCCGGCTTCTTGCGCTCTTTCTCGCGAGGATCGCGGGTCAGCAGACCCTCGCGCCGCAGCGGCTTCTTGTTGGCTTCGTCGGATGCCGCGAGGGCGCGGGCGATGCCGTGCGAGACCGCGTCGGCCCACCCTGTGGGACCGCCCCCGCTGACCTTCGCCTGAACGTTGAACCGGCCCTGGCTGTTGGTGACGATCAAGGGCTTCTCCATGCGCGCCCGGTAGAGCTCGCGCGTAAAGAGGTCCTCGGCTGGCTTACCGTTGATCACGATGGTGCCGGTGCCCGGGTAGAGCCTGACGCGGGCAATCGCGCTCTTGCGGCGACCGGTGCCATAGAAATACTGTTGCTGAGTCACTGTTCCCTGTCTCCTGTACCGGCAGCCTTCTGGCTGCCCCTGACCTGCGCCTCGTGAGGATGCGAGGGGCCAGGATAAACCTTGAGGTGGCGCAGTTGCTGTCGGCCCAGCCGTGTCTTGGGGAGCATGCCCCAGACGGCCTTCTCAATCACCTTCTGTGGAGCCTTGTCGCGCATCCGTTCGAAGCTCGTCTCTTTCAAGCCGCCGTGGTATCCGGAGTGCCTGTAGTAGATTTTCGTCTCGGCTTTGCGCCCTGTCAGCTTCACCTTTTCGGCGTTGACGACGATCACGAAGTCGCCGATATCAAGGTGCTCCACGAACTCGGGCTTGTGCTTACCTCTCAATAGGCTGGCGATCTCAGACGCGACGCGACCCAGCGGCCGATCGGCAACGTCCACGACCTGCCAGCTCTTCACAATCGCTTTAGCGCTGGGGCTAAAGGTCTTCGTACCTGTTGCCAAAATCAATCCCCTCGTAGTCGATGCGCATCAAGCAGAGCCCTGCGGCGGGCGCCACGTGTGCGCTCGAACCTGGCCGCGCTCCCCTCAGCGTAGCCTCGAACTCACCTACTTGCATCCTGCCGGCGCCGACGCGGACCAGCGCTCCCGCCATCCGCCGCACCTGTTGGGGCAGGAAGGCGTCGCCGCTAACGTCTATCCAGATCAGCGGCGGCTCCTTCGTTACCGAGGTCTCGAAGACGGTGCGGACCGTCGTCCGCCCTTCCTCGATGCTTCCACAGAAGGCCGCGAAGTCGTGCCGCCCGGCGAGAACCCGGGCCGCCCGCCGCATCTGTGCCAGATCCAGCCGATCTCCCACCTGCCAGGTTGTGAACCTCATCAGCGGCGATCGACCCGCCTGGTTCAGGATCGTGTATCGATACCAGCGCTGCCGCGCCTGGCGACGCGGGTCGAAACCGGGCGCCACCTCGCGGGCGGCGACCACGGCCACGTCAGCAGGAAGATTGCCGTTGATTGCAGCCTGCCACTGGCCGGGCTGCAGCCTGCGCTCGCTGCTGAAGGCGGCGACCTGGCCTCGCGCGTGCACGCCGGCGTCGGTCCGGCCCGCGAAGGCCGTGCGCAGGCGCTCTCCCGCGATCCTGGTCAGCGCCTGTTCCAGGACGCCCTGCACGGTGGGCACGCCCTTTTGCAGTTGTGAACCGGCATATCCCGTGCCGTCGTACTCGAGCACCAGCGCGAACCGAGACAGCAGCACAGCCGGGTGGGCGATGCTAGTCGATCAGCTCGAGCTGAGCCATCGCCGCGCCGTCGCCCTTGCGCGCGCCGATCCGAGTGATCCGCGTGTAGCCTCCGGCGCGGGCCGCATAACGCGGCGCCAGCTCGGCGAAGACCTTGCCCACGACATCCGGGTCGAGGACGAAGGCGAGGGCGCGACGCCGCGCCGGCACGCTGCCGTCCTTGCCCAGCGTGATCATCTTCTCGGCCAGGCCGCGCACCTCCTTGGCGCGCGCCGTCGTCGTCTTGATCCGCCCGTGCCTCAGCAGACTGGTGACCTGGTTGCGCAACATCAGCAAACGGTGGTCGTGGGCCGTCCCAGCTTGCGGTAGTTCTGCCGGTGTCTCATCGCGACTCCTCGCCGCCGCTCTCCGCCGCCATCATGCTGCGCAGCTTGCGGCGCAGATCCGGCGGGAGCTGTGACGCAAGACCCTCGCCGGCCTCCTCTTCGTCTCTCGCCGGCCCCGCAGCCGGCGATTCGGGCATCTCTTCATCCTCGTCGTCGCCGGGCTCAAAGCTATAGGACTGCGCCCCAATCTCGCCCTCCTCGACAAGGCCCATCTCGAGGAGCTTCTCCTTGACCTCGTCATAAGACTTGCGACCGAAGTTGCGAATACCGAGCAGCTCGTCCTCGCTGCGCTCCAGCAGCGCGCCGACGGTCATGATGCCCGTACGCTTCAGCGAGTTGTAAGCCCGGACCGACAGGTTCAGGTTCTCGATCGGCATGTTGTAAATGTCCGGCGGGAGCATCGAGCCGGAACCCAACCCCCGATCCATGGACGGAAGCTGAGGGCGTCCCAGCTGGCTGAAAATCGCGAACTGGTTCATCAGCACATCCGAGCTCTGACTGAGAGCCTCGACTCCACTGATCGTCCCATCGGTCCAGATCTCGAGCGTCAGCCGGTCATAGTCCGTGATCTGCCCGACTCGTGTCTTGCTCACCTGGTAGTTGACTTTGCGCACCGGGGTGAACACCGCGTCGACAGGGATGACGCCCAGCGGCAGACCGTCGGTCGAGGTGGCAGGCTGGTAGCCCCTGCCCCGATCCACGTTGAACTCCATCGTCAGGCGGCCCTCGCCCGAAGTCAGCGTCGCCAGGTGAAGGTCCTGGTTGATCACGTCGTAGTCCGCGGGTACCTCGATGTCACCGGCGGTTACCTCACCATCTCCGGTGAAGTCGAGGTACATCTTGGCAGGGCGGTCAGAAAGGGCGCGCAGCCTGATCTCCTTCACGTTGAGGAGGAGCTCCATCGTGTCTTCCTTAACGTGCTCGATGGTCGAGAACTCGTGCTGCGCCTGGTCGATGCGCACGCTGGTTACGGCCGCACCCTGGAGCGAACTCAGGAGCACGCGGCGCAGTCCGTTACCGATCGTTACCCCGAATCCGGGCTCGAGAGGCTCAGCAACGATACGCGCGTAGGTGTCGTCGCTCTCCACTACTTCGATGGTGGGTCTTTGGAAATCCGTCAAAAGAAATCCCCTCCTTGGGGCACAAAGCGCCTGCGGCGGCGCGGGTTACCGTGAGTAGAACTCGACGATGACGGCCGGATCGAACAGCGATTCCGTGTCCATCATCCTCGGTTCGGAGATGACGCGGCCCGTCATCCGGGTCTCGTCGACAGTGACCCACGAGGCCTTGGTGGCGCTGGCGATGCCCCCCTCCTGGATCTTGAATGCTTCACTCTTGTGGCCACGATCGCTCCAGCCGACCTCGTCGCCATTCTTTGCCTGGAACGAGGGAATCGTGACCTTGCGGCCGTTCACGGCCATCAGGCCGTGGCGGATATACTGCCGCGCCTGGTTGCGCGAATCCGCGAAGCCCATGCGCATGACGACGTTGTCGAGACGCATCTCCAGGGTGCGGATCAGATTCTCGCCCGTGATCCCGGGCTGGCGCACAGCGTCTTCGTAATAGCCCCGGAACTGGCGCTCCAGCACGCCGTAAAGCGAGCGTGCCTTGTTCTTCTCCCGCCACTGGATACCGCGGTCTGACACCTTGCGCCGGCGCGCCATCCTCTGGCCAGGTGGATTGTTGCGTCCGGGCTTCTCCAATGTGCAGTTCGTGATGCACTTGTCGCCCTTGAGAAAGAGCTTCTGTCCGTGCCGGCGGCAGATCCGACAGACCGGTCCTGTATATCGTGCCATCTATCCCTTCATCCCCCTTAGACCCGCCGCCGCTTGGGGGCGCGGCAACCGTTGTGGGGGATTGGCGTAACATCCCGGATGCTCACGACATTGAGGCCCGCCGCCTGCAGCGAGCGGATAGCAGCCTCGCGACCGCTCCCCGGTCCGCGCACCATGACCTCGACCTGGCGCAGGCCGTGCTCCATCGCGCGCCGTGCAGCTTGCTCGGCGGCCAGCTGGGCGGCGTATGGTGTGCTCTTGCGCGAGCCTTTGAACCCCGCCTGGCCCGAGCTGCCCCACGAGAGGACGTTGCCGCTCGGGTCAGTCAGCGTCACAAGCGTGTTGTTGAACGTGGACTGGATGTAAGCCTTGCCCGAGGGCACGACCTTGCGTTCGCGGCGCCGCCCCCGCTGTTTCTTCTTCGGCTCTGCCATCTAGTTCTCCAACTCTTACTTCTTGGCCGCCGCACGCCGCCTGCCGGCGACGGTCTTGGCAGGGCCCTTGCGCGTGCGTGCGTTTGTCTTGGTCCGCTGTCCGTGGACGGGCAGCCCACGACGGTGCCGCATGCCACGGTAGCAGTTGATCTCGATCAGGCGCTGGATGTTCTGGCGGACCTGGCTGCGCAGGTCGCCCTCGACCATGTGGTTGCGGTCGATGATCTCGCGGATGCGGGCGACCTCGTCATCGGTCAGGTCACGCACGCGCGTGGCGCCGTTGACGTTCGCCCCCTCGATGATCTGGGCGGCGCTGGTTGGGCCGATGCCATAGATGTACCGCAACGAGACATCGACGCGCTTGTCACGAGGGATGTCGACACCGGAGATACGGGCCATTTGCTACTCCACCTATCCCTGGCGCTGCTTGTGCCTGGGGTTCGTGCAAATAACGCGCACGATCCGGCGACGCCTGATCACCTGGCACTTCTCACAGCGTGGCTTAACTGATGCGCTAACTTTCATTGGACGGAAGCTCCGCCTCGTTTCCTGCTACTTGAATCGATAGGTAATCCTGCCGCGGGTCAGGTCGTACGGCGAAAGCTCCACGAGGACCCGATCGCCAGGGAGGATCT
>WHTO01000052.1 GCA_009377665.1 Dehalococcoidia bacterium | reverse complement strand
CACCGGGCGGGTTGAGATCATCGAGCTGTCCGATAGTGTCGTCCAGGTTCTCGACGGTTCGTTCCAGGACCTCGGCAAGAGTGTCACCGAACTGTTCGTCGTCGTCATCAGGGTCCTCAACCGCCTCGATAAATTCCTCCTCAAGCTCGTCCCCGACATCCTGGGATTCGTTGGCGACATCTTCCACGTCGGCGAAGTAGTCCTCGGGCGAGTCCTCGTCGTCACCCCCACCCCCGCAGGCCGAGGCGAGCGCGGCAAGCGTCAGGCCCAACAGCCCTGCGATGGCCAGGTGGCGAGATCTTCTGTCCAAGGTGTCCTCCAATGATTAGATGGCGGAATCGTAGATGAGTCGACTCCTAGGGAATAGCAAGCCAAGTGTTGTCCGCCCGTAAAGAGAGATCGATGAGAGGACTCACACTCCGCGGGCTGTTTTTGTCACCGACGCGGGCGGGACCATGTCGCTCGAAATCTCACTCCTGTCGCGAGAATCGAGGGTGGCGTGCTGAGTACGTGGCTTATCGTATTAGGGAGGATCCGATGCTTGAGGAGGGTGCTTGGCGGAACACGATGGAATCGAGGGCATAACCGGCTATCTGTTGCGCAGACTGGGGATTCGCCAGGGCAACAGGATCGTGCTCCTAAACGCTCCAACGGCCTATCGCGAGGCCATCGAGGCAGCTATCCCTCGCCGTGCCCGCCTCATTGAGGTCTCCCAGGCCGGGCCCAGGGCACCCATTGACGTCGCCTTGATCTGGCCGGTAACGCTCGGCTTGTTCGAGCAGTCGCTCCGCGACCTGCGGGACAGGCTGGCCAGCCACCCCTCGATCTGGGTGATCCTCCAGAAGGCAGGCGCGGGCCTCAGAGACCGCACCGTCTCTCGCGACGAAGCCGTCGCCTCGGCCATCAGCCTGAACTTCGAGGACGGCGGATTTCGCGGATTCGCCGGCAATCTCTACGCGCTGCGCCTGGAGCAGCGGCGGTCGCGGCCCTCAGCCGGATAGCATGGCCGTTGCGCTGGCATCGCCCGTCCGTGTTAGGGAACTAATTGACCACGCTCCGGCGGGGGTATTCCTCGACCTCGACGGTACCCTCAGCCGAATAGCGCCCACCCCATTCGAAGCGACGGTTTCGGAGAGGGCAGTGGCCGCCCTGGAGCGGCTTGCGGCGCGCGTTGCCCGGCTCACATTCATTAGCGGGAGGACGCCGGCCGATGCCGCGTCGATGGTGGGGCTGCTCGGTCCCAACATCGCATATGTCGGCAATCACGGACTCTCACTATTGCTCGACGGTAAGGATCAGACTCCTCCCGAGGCACTGGCATTCGTCGAAACTGTCGATCGCCTTACGGACGAACTGAGCGACCTCCTCGATATCCCCGGAATTCTGTTCGAGCCCCGCACCCCCGTGCTGAGCATCCATTACAGGCTGGCCGCCGACCACGACGCGGCCAGGGAAGCCATCCTGCATCGGATCGCGGAGTCGCCCGAGGCCGGCGTGCTTACCCTCCAGGAGGGCCGCCGCGTCATCGAGCTGCGGCCGCCCCTGCTGATCAACAAAGGCAGCACGCTACAGCAACTCGCCCAGGACTGGGGTCTGCGCGCGGTCCTCATGGCAGGAGACGACATAACGGACATCAGCGCCTTCGAAGCTCTGCGCTATCTGCGCGAACAAGAGGGCCTGCACACGATCTCGATTGCGGTCCTTGGCCAGGACACGGATCCTTCCGTTGCCGCCGCCGCCGACTACACGCTGGATGGCGTCGACGCCGTCGAAGACCTGCTCGAGCAGATCTAGGCCAGTGATCGGAGGTCGCGGAACTGGCTCTCCAGCCAGGCAGCGATGTCATAGTTCCGGATTTGCTGGCCTATCGCCGCCGCCCGCGTCGAGCGCGCGTCCGGGCCCATTGTCAGCGCCTCGAAAAGCGCGCGCTCCGTCCCTTCGACATCGGCGGTGGCCACCGAGATGGCGTGTTGTCCGAGTTGCTCGTGCGATCCGGCCGCTTCGGAGAGGATCAAGACGCCGCCGCGTCCGTTGACCAGCGGTCCTTCCTTGGACACCAGGTTCATGCCGTCGATCACCGGGTTGACCAGCAGCACGTCATAGTGCTTCATCGCCGCGATGGCCTGGGTGTAGTTGTTCTCGTGGAAGACCCGGACCGGCTGCCACTCTTCATCGCCGTACTGATCGTTGATGCCATCGACAATCTCGAAGACGTCGTCCGTATAGGTCTGGTAGAGCGCGATCTCCTGCCGCGAAGGTACAAGGAAGGCTAAGAAGTTCACGCGTCCGCGCAGCTCGGGATGGCGGCGCAGAAGTAGCTCGAAGGCGCGGAAGCCACGAACGATGTTCTTGGAAGGCTCCATGCGATCAACGCGCAGGATGTTAAGGTCGCCCAACAGCGGCGCCAGCCGCTTCTCGTAGAACTCAACTTCCTGCGAACGCGCCAGGTCCTCCACGGTCGGCACGTCGATCGATATGGGATAGGCACGGACGTTGGTCAGCCGCCCCTTGTACCAAACCGACGAGCGCCGATAGTCGATGTCAGCACCGGGCAGGATGGCCTCGCAGGAGTGCAGGAAGTTGCGCGTGTCGCGGCTCGTTTGGAGCCCGACGAAGTCGGCGGCGGCCAGGCTCTCGAAGATCGCCAGCCTCATGTGGTTCGGCAGAAGCTCCCAGTAGCGTGGGTCCGGCCATGGGATGTGGACGAAGTGCTGGATGATCGCGCCCGGTAGACTCTCGCGCACGAATCCCGGGACGAGATAGAGCTGATAGTCCTGCGCCATGACGTAGGGCGCCAGGGGGTCGCCCGCTACCTCGCGCACGATGGAGTCGGCGAACGCCCTGTTCACCGGTACGTATCCTTCGTCCCACGCCTCGTAGTCGGCGAGGTTGATGTTCGGCGTGCGGGGCGTGTTCCACATATAGTGCTGGATGAACCAGAGAAGCGGGTTGCTGAACACGTTGTAGTAGCGGTTGTAGGCGGCCTTCTGGTGCTCGACGAAGAGCAGGTACATCTGTTCCTCGGGTATTGGGCCGCGGAAGCGGCTGGGACCCTCTCGCCGCGCGATCACGCGATCGCCATCGGTCATGGCACTGGCGATCCACGTCAGCTCGGCGTACCGCGCCACCGCGCTTAGCGCGGTTACCAGGCCGCCGCTACCCCGCGTACCGGCGGGAGTCCCGTCCTCGTCCAGCGCGAACTCGACCGGCCCGCGGTTGCTGGCGATGATCAGCCGACGCTCCGCGAGCATCTCGGAGGCCAGCGCCCGCAGCCTACCGGCGTGAGGGGACTCAGCCACCGTCGTCACCGTGGCGGCGTCGCCTGTTGTGGGCAGAACACGCTCGGCCGCGACACTTGCGGGTCACGCATCGAAGTATAGGTGCACGCCACTGCCCCACTTCCTGGACAAGATGCTGTCGCTGGTGGTCGCTGCCCGGTGCCCTGGCGGCCGCGCGCCGCGAAGAAGACCCTGGTGATGCTTCGAATCCCTGCTGGTCGGCGGACTAGAAGATCGCCTCGGCCAGCAACTCAACCTGCCGCAGGTCACCAAGCGTGGGTCCGAATATAAGCTCGTCCACCCCTACCTTCTCGTAAGCAGCCTTCGCTTCACGCAGTGCCTCGGGCGATCGCAGTGTGCGCTCGGATAGCTTTCGGGCGAAGTCCGGCCGCGCGTAATAGTAGTCGTGCACGAAGGTGGCGCGCTGCTTGTCCGCGTTGCCGCCCAGCACGAAGTAGGCCATGGCCAGGATCCGCGCTTCGCGGCCCTCCTCGTGGAAGTCATTGCGCACGCGGTCAATAAACGGTTTCAGTACCTCGGGCGCAACGCCAGCCCCCGACGTCCATCCGGCGGCCCACTTGCGGGCCCGGGAGAAGGCGGCATCCGAGCTGCCGCCCATGATGATTGGAATGTCCCCGTTGACCGGAGCCGGCGTGACCGGACGCGGGCTGCCCGCAACCTGCTCGCCGCGCCATGCTCTCCTCAGGGTGTCGATCACGCCGCTCATGCGGCGCCCTCGGGTGTGGAAGTCGGTGTTGGAGGCAACCGCGTCGTCCTCGCGCGAGCCAACGCCAAGCCCCAGCGTTAGCCTGCCCCCGGAGAGCTGGTCGACGCTCGCTGCCTGCTTGGCGAGCAGAACCGGGTTGCGGGTCGGAGCCAGGAGGACGTTGGTCATCAACCCGATACGCTCCGTCGCTCCGGCGGCCGCGGCCAGCACCGTAAGCGGCTCGTAGTTGGGGAAGACCAGGCGATCAACCGTTGCCAGCGTCGAGAAGCCGTGAGCCTCGGCTGATTTTGCCCAGTCGATCAATAGCCTGCCCTGCATGCCTATCACGGCGTTGGGAAGCAGGATGCCAACCTTCACGGTGTCGCCTCCTTTCGGTCATCCCCGGCATCGAACGCCCGGGCGCTACGTGGTGCAGGAAGTACATTGGACGGCAAGGAGGTGAGCCTTGGCCCGTCCATTCCGTTTCAGCGCTCGAGTCCCCGACTTCACGACCAGCAGCCAGTGGAAAGACGACCTGGCGCGAATCGAGGACAGCGGATACTCGACGATTTCAGTCCCTGATCACTTTATGGGGCCGGCTGGATACGAGCCGTTCACCTACATGGCTGCCATCGCCGTCGCCAACGACCGCCTCCGCATCGTCTCGCTCGTGGCCGGCAACGACTACCGCCACCCGGTGGTGCTCCACAAGTCAGCCGCCAACATCGACCTCTTCTCGGGCGGACGCCTGGAGCTGGGGATCGGAGCGGGCTGGATGCTGGCTGACTATGAAGCCGCCGGCATCGCCTACGACGCGCCCGGTATAAGGGTGTCGCGGTTCGAAGAGTCCGTGCGGGTGATCAAGGGGCTCTTCGCTCCCGGCCCATTCAGTTTCGAGGGAAAGCACTATCGCATCACCAACCTCGACGGTCTTCCGGAGCCCGTGCAAAAGCCACACCCGCCGATCCTGATCGGCGGCGGCGGCAAGAGGCTCCTGTCGTTCGCCGCCCGCGAAGCCGACATCATCGGCGTCAACACGACGATCAAGGACGGCGTGCTCACGCCGTCGCAGCGCGCCGGTTTCAACGCCGACCTCACGGACACGCGGGTGGGGTGGGTGAACGACGCGATGCGTGCCTGTGGCCGGTCGCTCGATGACGTTGAGCTGCAGGCCATCGTCTATCACTGCGTCGTGACCTCGAGCCAGTCGGAGACGGACGCCGCGCTGGGCCGACTCTCCGCGCTCTACGAATTGCCTCCAGCGGAGCTGAACGAGTCGCCAGCCGTCCTGGTGGGCACAGTCGACGCTTGCGTCGATAGGCTGCGTGAGCGGCGAGATCGCTGGGGCATCAACTACGTAACCATCAATGACGTTGCGGAGGGCGCGCCCATCGTTTCGAAGCTGGCCGGGGCCTGACTAGCGCGCGGCTTCGAGCTCGAACAGAGAATCGAAGGCCAGCCCCCACGGCGGCCTGAGAAAGCCCAGCGCGCGTACATCCTCGAACCAGAAACCGAACGGCGACGAGCGGTTGAACGCCCCGCCGCCGATAACGCGGCAAACGGCGGTCATGACCTCCTCGGCCAGCTCGGCGCACGCGGTCTTACCCTTGAGCACGTCCGCTGCCACCGTGGCCGATCCGCCCTCGACGGCCCGCAGCATTCCCTCGTACGCCTGCTCCATCAGCCAGGCATTGTTCAGCGCCTTCATCCACTCGACGCGCTCGTAAGGTCGCAGGGAGTCCAGCCGGCCGCTCAGCTGTTCCCTGGCCTTCGCGACTGCGCTTTCGATGATGCCGAGGACGACCGCGGTAAAACAACAGCCGATGAAAGGCCCGGCCGCGGCCGCTACGTCGCGCATATGGCCGGGCCACGCCATGCGCGTCGCAGGGTAGTCTTCGAACGCGAAGCCGTGGCTCTGAGTGGCTGTCATGCCCTGCCCATCCCACTCGGCGACAAGCTTCATACCGCCGGAGCCGTCCCAGCTGGCGTCACGCACGTCCAGGTAGAACCAGTCAGGGTCCTCCCCCTCGGGGCGGGCCGTCGTGATCATGAACGACACGATTCCGGACCCGCTGCCGAAGTGTTTCTGGCCGCTCAGCCGCCAGCCGTCTCCCTCGTCGGGCGTCGCGGTGGCCTTTGTCCTGCCGATATCACCGCCGCTTCCCGGTTCGGAGGTGATGGTCCCCCACCAGCCGCCCTCCAGGGCGATCTCGCTGACCAGGCGCTTCTGGCGTCGCCACGCCTCGCTCTGGTCACTGGCTTCCGGGGCCGCCAGCCAGAACGCGCAGACCGCCGGGTGCATGGCACTGACGAGAGCCACAGCCGGGTCTGTGGCGCCCAGCGCGCGCAGGATCTCGGCAACAGGGCGCGTTGAGATTGCCGGATTGGCCCAGATGCCGCCCAGTTCGCCAGAAACGCCTGTGAGGAGGAAGCCGGCGTCGGCGAGCCGCTCGAAGTCGCCGGGGTCAAGAAACCGCCGCCGTTGCCGATCTGCCCGCCCGGCCGCGAACTCCTGCGCGATCTCCCTCACGTTGCCCAGGACCCGCTTCTCATCCATGCCTGAACTCCTCGCTCGGCCCACCGCTGGAGCAAGCGTAGTTCAGTCCCTGCACAGTGAATTGGCGCGGGTCAGCCCGCGTCCATCATCGCGCGCCAGTTGGCGTCCGCTTGCCCTGGCGTCAGCGCTGGGTCGGGGTCACAGTCGTAGCCGAAGAACTCGAGCAGCTCAGCGTGCGCCCTGCCGATCTCCTCCGCTTGCTCGGCGGGCAGCAGGCTTCTCCAGAGGCCGGGACGCCCCTGCCAGTAGTGTTTGCGCTGGCGCTGACGCTCGGCATAGGCGCCGCGGCCGCCTTTGCGCACGGCGCCCGACCACAGGTCAAGCAGAGCGTCGCGATGCCGGCCCGGGATGATGCGCGCCCAGCGGCTGAGCCGGTCTGTCCGCAATCCTCGCCGCTCGTCCCTGGCCAACGTATCTTCTACCGACAGCGCCGGTGGCGCGCCGATCTCCTCGGCCAGCTGGGCGAGCACGGGTAGCGGCCTGGCCACGAGCTCTTCGTAACGCACGCGGTGCACCCACTCCCGGGTCCACCAGCCGCGCGTGATCGAGAACAGCCACTGCGCGAGCTCGCCGCTGGCGAAATCAACGAAACCGGGGCTGGTCGGCGCCAGGCCCTTAAGGTGGTCGATATCGAGATTGACCTGGTCGTAGCGGTTCACCCACGCCAGGTGCGAGATCGCGATATCGAACGGATGACGCGCCAGCGTCACCACGGGCACGCCACGTGCCTGCAATTCCTCAACGATCTCCGGATAGGCGTGCCAGTGGGCGTTGACGACCGCGCGGCCGGGGAGGTAGGACCAGAACTCCGGCCACGTCCGATAGAGCATCCCCTGGGCGCCGGCGACCAGGTGGTTGACCTTGCTGCCCGTCGCGGCAGGCACAAAGAGGCCGGTCTCGGGCTTCCAGCCGCGGGCGCCCAGCGCGGCCGCGTTGTAAAGGTCGGCCATCAGCAATTGGAGCCACGTAGTCCCCGAGCGGCCGGTGCTGGCGATGATGATCTGTAACCTTTCCACCCAATGTCCAGCATATGCAGGACGCGTCGCGGGGGCTCAGCCTCTGCCTGTCCGCGCCGCGGGTGGCGGCGACTACCGCCCGCGAAACCCGATCTGTCGCGCGGGCGTATTCTCTGCGTAGCGGTTTCCACCGGGCGGGGTCCGGCGTCTCGCGAGGAGATTGAGATGTCGATCTTTGGAGACATCGAGAGCGTCGCTTCAGACCTCTATCCTTATCGAATTCCCATCACCCTCGCCCTGGTCGTGGCCTTTGCGGGGGCCGCCTGGTTCTCGTACCAGCGTGGGCTGCATCGAATCGTCTGGAACCACCGCCTGATCGCGACTGCCATCGCCATACCCGTCCTCGCCGTGTCCATACCGTTTGGCTGGTACACGCTCTCGCCGCTCTGGGAGCGCAGCTACCTGGAGGAGGAGAGCCCGCTGGCGGTGGCTGCAGCAGATATGGCCGCCGACGAAGCCAGCCCGGCCCCTCCCTCGGCCACACCAGGCGCCCCCACGCCCACCGCCACTGAAGCCGCTGAAGCCGAGCCGACCGATCCACCGTTCGAACCGGGTGTGCGCCGCCAGGGCGAGTTCTCGGGCGCTGACGAATTCCACTTTGGAAGAGGGACCGCGTTGCTGATTGAGACGGCGCCCGGCCAGTACGTCCTGCGCTTTGAGGAGTTCTCGGTCCGCAACGGGCCCGACCTCTTCGTCTATCTCTCGCCCAACCCTGGCGGTTACGCCGACGGCGCGCTGAACCTGGAGGAGCTTAAGGCCACCGATGGCGCCTTCAACTACGAGATCCCGCCGGGTACCGACCTCGCGCAGTTCCAAAGCACGGTTGTCTGGTGCCGGGCGTTCAGCACCCTTTTCGCAACGGCGCCCCTCGCCTGACAGTCCCCGGGGGCATCTCGGAGCGAGCGCTGCCGAACCAGGACGCCTAGCCGACGCGTTTGCCGGAGGGCTCCAGGGCTGGCGTAGGCGGTGCAACGGTCGGCTCCTCGCGGCCGGGCATACGCGAGAGCAGGGCCACGAGCCCGACGCCGATGAAAGTCATTACGGCGAGCGCCAGGAACCCCGTCGAGAACGAGTCTGTGCGGTCCTTGATCGCCCCCAGCGTGTAGGCGAACGTCACTGCGCCGAGGTTGGCGAAGAGGTTGGAGAAGCCCGTCGCCGTGCCTTCGTTGCGCACCCGCAGGAAGGCCATCGGCAGGGCGAACAGGGGCCCAAAGTAGACCTGGACGAACATTGCATTGACCGCGTAGAGCGCGATCACGATGACGGTGTTGTCGATGGCGGAGATCAACAGCGTCGTCGTCCCGATCAGCGACATCGCACCCGCGATGTAGTGGAGGGGCCGGTTCAGTCGATCAGCCACATAGCCGCCGCCAAAGTTGGCCAGCGCCGTGACGGCGGCGCCCAGCGCCACCACGAACCCCGCGGTCGAGAGGCTCAAGCCGTGGTCCTCGACGAGGAAGGTCGGCATCCAGAAGATGTAGCTGTTGGCCACGGCCAGCCGGATGAACTGGATCGCGCCGATGATCCACATCGCCGGCGACTTCACCAGCAGGCCGAAACCGTCGAGGAACGAGTGGGTGCTGGCGGCCGCGGGCCGCGGGTCGCTGGCGACCCTGATGAAGACGAGCACCGAGGCCACGCCCAGCACTCCCATGCCGACAAAGACGGCGCGCCATCCGATCAGCTCCTCCAGCGTCGGTCCGATCAGGTTGAGCGTGACCTGGAAGCCGAACCCACCGGCGATCAAAAGGCTGAAAGCAGTGGAGCGGCGTTCTGGTCCAAACCAGCGGCTGATCAGGAGCAGGGCTGGAGCGAACGCCAGGGCCCGGCTGAAACCGAAGACCGCCTGCACGATCAACGCCTGGGGGAAGTTCTGCACCAGCCCGAAGGCCAGCGTCATGCAACCCGTCAGGCCGAAGCCGACGATCAGCACGCGCTTTGACCCGAAACGGTCGGCGAAATACCCCGCCGGGATCTGCATCGAGGCGTAGAGCAGCACCGAGATCGAGGCCAGCGCGCCGGCCTGGCTGAAGCTGATATCGAGCTGTTCGCGCACGACAGGCATCAGCAGGGCGACCGCGCCGAAGCTCATCATCAGGAAGCCGTTGGTGAGCAGCAGCGAGAACACGCGCGCCGGCAGGCCGCGTTCGACCGACTCGGTCGATGCCGTCGGTCCAGGCGAGGCGGTCAACGTCTCCCGCCCGGCCCCATGCGTATGCAGACCCGTCTCGGCCCGGTCGCGCTGAGTGGCTGGCGAATACGGCGCCGTCAGCCGACCAGCCGTCGAAAACTTCGCCCATTAATCGATAAGCTTACCCGGTGCCGTCGCTGCAATCGGTACCCAAAGCGGGGAAGCATCTGGCGCCGCGATGAGCCAATGCCCCAGACCCTGGCCGATGAATCTCTCACGGCCTCGCCATTCCTGACGATGATCTACACAGACAGCACGTTGCCGCTCGCAACCTGCTAACTTGACAGTGTAGGCACCTCGCAATGGTGCAAGGCATTCCCTCGCCGGACCGTTCTTTCGTGTGGTTGCCCGAGGGCAGGCCACACACCCCCGAAAGAACGGAGCACATTCTGACAACACAGACAATCGGAACAAGTAACGCAGGTGGGTCCGACAGCGACCCGGACTTCCGTCCCGGCTTTGCCGGGCTCGGAGTCGACAACGACCTTGCGGACGCACTCGAAAGAGCCGGCATCAACGAGCCCTGGCCCATCCAGGAGCTGACCATCCCCGACGCAATCGCCGGGCGCGATGTTTGCGGCAAGGCCAAGACCGGCTCGGGCAAGACGCTGGCCTTCGGCATCCCCCTCCTCCAACGAACCCAGCGCGCGGTATCGCGCCGCCCGCGAGCCCTCATCCTCGTACCGACCCGCGAGCTCGCGGTCCAGGTCGAGTCAGTGCTGGAGCCGCTGGCGGCGGTGCGCAGGCTGCGCACCCTCAGCGTCTACGGCGGCGTCGGCTTCGGCCGGCAGCGCCAGCTGCTCGAACGCGGCGTGGAGATCGTTATCGCGACGCCGGGCCGCATGAACGACCTGCTCAACCAGCGTGAGCTGACGTTGGTCGATGTCGACTTCGTCGTCATCGACGAGGCCGACCACATGGCCGACATCGGCTTCCTGCCCCAGGTCGCGGCGATCCTCGACCAGCTCGGCCACAAGGCCCAGACACTCCTCTTCTCGGCGACGCTCGACGGCGCCGTCGGCGCCCTGATCAGGCGCTATCAGAAGGACCCGGTGCACCACGCCGTCGCCTCGGCAACCGAGATGGTCGAGATGATGGAGCACCGCTTCATCCAGGTGACCGAGGACGACAAGCTCAAGGTTGCCGTGGATATCTGTACAGGCTCGGCGCGGACGCTGGTCTTCGTGCGCACGCAGCGCCTGGCCGACCGCGTCGCCCACTTTATGCATCGCGAGGGCTTGAAGACGCAGGCCATCCACGGCGGGCTGGGACAGGTCCAGCGCCAGCGCGCCCTCGGCGCCTTCGCCGACGGCAAGATCGCCGTGCTGGTGGCGACCAACGTCGCCGCCCGCGGCCTCGACATCGACGGCGTCGACACCGTCCTCCACTACGACCCCCCCGAGGACACCAAGACCTATCTGCACCGCTCGGGCCGCACCGCGCGCGCCGGCGAGGCCGGGATGGTCGTGACCCTCGTGCTGCCTCACCAGGTCATGGAGGTCCGCGACATGCGCCGCCAGGACGGCGTGCGACAGCAGATCGTCGCCGTGCACTCGGGTGACCCGAGGCTGCTCGACCTCAAGTCCTGGGAACCACCGAGGGAGGAAGCGCCGCCGCCACCGAAGGCGCAGTCGCGCTACATACTGTCCGCCGACTCGTTGCGCCGCGACGGCCCGCCCGTGATCTCGGCCATCCGCCCGCCGTCGCCGCGCGGCTGGCGACCACGCCGCCGCCGCTAACGCCGCGGCGGCGCGAGGCCGCGCCGGTCACAGAAAGGACGCACCGTGAAGGTCAAGCTCGTCAGGACGGTTAAGCGTCGCGGGGACCTCACGCAGGAGCAGTTCAAGGAATACTGGCTGACGCAGCACGCGAAGCTGGAGCAGCAGGTGGTCTCCTCGACGCCCGGCCGCGAGAAGATCGTCGTCAGCTTCCCACTGGAGACCATCGAGGGCGTAGAGCCGCCCTGGGACGGCATGGTCGAGGTCTACTTCGAGAGCATGGAGGCGGTGCGCAAGCCCGCCTCGGTGGACCTCCGTCAGCGCCTGCTGGACGACGAAGCCAACTTCATCGACCTCACCGAGTCAAGAATTCACGTCCTGACCGAAGAACACCTCGTCGCGTCTCGACTGGACGGTCGATAACAGCGGACATTCCCGATGGTTGTCAAGGCGTAAGTTGACGACATGTCGACGGCGGGCATAACCTCGGTAGCGTGGTCGCCTTAACTCGAACAGCCTCGCAGATCGCCCTCGCGATCTTACTGATGACCATAATGTCCTGCGATGAGGCACACGACGAGCAGGAGATAGTCGATTCCGATCGCAGTTCGTCGCGAGATGACGAGCGAGATTACGAAAGCCAAGACTCAGACGAACCAGAAGATCTTCCTGAGGGGCTGCCGGACGATCCCTTGGATCAGATGGAACTCGCGTTCGACGGCGGCTACGGGCGTGCGGAAATCAAGAGAGTAATCGACGAAGCGATGTTGTTGTACGGCCTTCCGCTGTCGGAAGGCAACTACAGCCGCGCTGGCAGTGTTGTGGTGGCGCTGAGCAACGAGTTCGGCTTCGAAGAAATGGACATCCTTCGGTACATGATCCGCAGCTATGTGCCGGGTGTTGAAGTGTCCTTTGCAGACGCCGCTGCGCTGTCGGTAACGTTCATGGCATCTGGCTACCGTTGACAGAACCCGTGCTGCTGCCGGGTTGGCCTAACCCAGGGGGCTGAGAATCCGAGCCACGGCACGAGGTCAGGTTCAGCTAGGGCCGCGACTACCGCGCAGACGCGCCGACGGCGTTGGCTTCTTCCACTACCTCGTCGAGCGCCGGCTTGACGTACTTCATGAACTTCTCCAGCGACTCAATCGTGCTGTCCTTCGGCTGCTGCGCGTAATGGATGATCAGCACGACGTACTCCGCCGGCACCTGCTTCCACTGACGCACGAACTCGTCCCGCACCTGGTCTATCGTGCCCGGGATCCAGAGACCTGACTTCACGAGCGCGTCGACGAAGCTCTGGTCCGAGCCCCGGATGACGTCGTAGAAGTCCTTCATCGCGTTTGGCAGCAGGTAGCCGAGGCCCTTCTGGATCTCGACGTCGTACTTGATGACCTTCGCGCGGGCCTCGTCCATCGTCTCGCCGAACTGAAGCCAGCGCACCGTGGCCTGGTTCTGGCCGAAGGCATACTCGCGCCCGACCTCGCGGCCGGCGGCGACGTAGGCGTTGGCGTGCCGGTCGACGCGGTTGATGTCCGAGAAATAGACGGGGTGGAAGCCCTTGCGGGCGCAGTACTCGATTGTCGCCTGCGAGGCGCTGCTCGATACGAACACGGGCGGGTGCGGGTCGGTGTACGGCTTCGGCACGACGCTGATCGTGCGGATCTTGCCGTCCTCGACCTCGCCGTGGCCGCCCATCTTCTCCGTCACCGGCGACATCAGCCAATCGATGCCCTCGTCATAGGGATAGGGGATCTTCCAGTTGGGGCTATCGTTGTCGATGGAGTCCTGCTTCCAGGCCTTCAACACCAGCTCGACGCCCTCCTCGAAGAGCCTGCGGTTGATCTCGTCGTCCGAACTCCCGTCCGAGATCGTCGCCTTGGTCCCAACGTGCTGGCCGACGATGTTCGTCCAGCGCGCCTGGTATCCGCGGGCGAAGCCGACGAAGCAACGCCCCTTCGTCAGGTGATCGAGGATCGCCGCGTCCTCCGCGACGCGGATAGGGTTCTGCGCACTCATGACATAACCGAGCTGGCCGACGCGGATGTTCTTCGTGATCGCCGCCCAGTACGAGTTCATGATTCCCGGGCTCGGCCCCACTTCGTAGCCCTCCGAGTGGAAGTGGTGCTCGATCGTGCCGGCGCCCCACAGGCCCAGCTCGTCGGCGGCCTGGATCACCTCGTTCCAGCCGCGCAGCGTCTCCTGGTAGAGCTCGACGTTGCGCCCGATGGGCCGCTTGGCCGCCCGCTCCTCGGGGCCGGCCGCGGGGATGACGGGGAACGTTTGAAGGATGACTTTTACCACCGCACTATCTCCTCAATCAACGTCGGGCCCTTGAACAAAAGGCGGCCGGATAGGTCGGCCGCGGAGGGCCCTGCGTTGGCAAAGCATCCCAGCAATTGCCATAGGCGTCAACCCGCCCAAGGTGCGGACGCGGTCTGGACTCGCGCTATTCGGAGGCCCACTCAAGTATGGTCTCGGTGTCCGCGCCGAGTTGGGGCGCCGGCTCGAACGTGTGCTCGCGCGGCTCGCTGAAGGTGAACGGCGCCGGCACGACGTGGACCGGGCCCTTCTCGCGGTGCTCGACCTGTGTCAGATAGGCGTTTGCCAGGATCTGCTCCTGGCCCGGCAGGTCGACGTACTCGAGGACGGGGGCGCAGGGCACGTCGCCCTCGGTCAGCAGCTCCAGCCAGTGCTCACGGTCGCGGCCGGCGAAGGCCTCTTCCAGCAGCGGTTCCACCTGGTCGCCGTGCGCCGAGCGCCACCTCGAGCTGGCCATCTCGGCATCCTCGAAAAGGTCCTCGCGCTCAATGGCCTGGCAGATGGCTTTCCACTCCTTGGGATTGACCGAGGCCAGCATCAACCACTTGCCGTCGGCGCACAGGTAGGGCCCGAACGTCGGGAACAGGCGCATCTTCATGTAGGGCTGCCGTCCGATCGAGAGCGTCTCGACGACGTTCGGCGACTGGATGAAGAGCAGCGACCCGATCAGCGAGACGTCGATCTTCATCCCCCTGCCGCTCCGCTCCCGAGACAGCAGGCCGATGCTGACAGCGTGGCTGAACATCAGCCCGCCGACGCTGTCCGCGAGGCCATAGAGCATGGGCGAGGGCGGCGCTTCGGGGCCGGCGCTTTGCGCGTCCATCAAGCCGCTGAAGGCCTGGGCCGTGGCGTCGAAGCCGGGCGCGCTCGCCAGCGGCCCGCGGGGGCCGAATCCCGTGGCCGAGACGTAAACGATTCTCGGATTACGCTCGCTGACCGCCTCGTAGCCGAGGCCGAAGGCGTCCATAGTGCCGGACGCGAAGTTCTCGGTCACAACGTCGACCTTCTCGACGAGCCGCAGCGCCCTCTCACGGTCGGCCTCCTCCTTGAGGTCCAGGACGATGCTCTTCTTGCCCCGGTTCAGCGACTCGAAGAAGCCGCTGAAGCCCGTCTCGTCGGTGAAGATGCGGCGGCCCATCTCGCCGCGCGGAGGCTCGACCTTGATCACGTTCGCGCCCAGGTCGGCGAGCAGCATCGTGCCCAGCGGCCCCAGCTGGTAAGCCGTGAAATCGAGGATCGTGACGCCGTCGTAGGCCATCATCGTTTAGCCACCTCCACCATGCGGGCAACATATCAAACCGTGGGGCAACGCGGTGTGTGGCAGGTCGTCGTCCGTCAGCCCCTCGCCGGGTGCGGAGAGGTCTCCGCAGGCGACTCGCCGTGGCGAGGGTTTGGGGTGAGGTAGTTCCCTTCGGCGAGCGGCCGGTTCACTGCTCCACCCTCAACCCGCCGCCCGGGGTGCGTCACCACGCTCCACGCCCGCGAGAAACCCCCGCACGGCCGGGATCACCTCCAGCCCGTCATAGAAGCCCTGGGCGTGGCTTTTGCCCTGGACCAGGTGCAGCTTGGTCCCCATCGCCGCCGCCGCCTTCTCCATGTGGCCTAGCCGCGGATCCTCGGTCGGGCAGTACAGCAGCGCCGGCGTCGTGATGGTCGCCGGGTCGACGCCCGGCCACTTCATGATTCCACGCTGGGTCGCGGCGAGGGCTTTCCTGTCGCTGCGTCGTAAACCTTCCTCCATGAAGGCCATGTCGCCCTCTACGTCGCCGGCGAGCATGGCAGCGTCGCCCCGCTCGGCGGCGACGGCAAGCGCGTTGTTCCATGCGGTCGATTCAGGGACCACGTAGGGCGAGGCGCCGCCGATCACCAGCGAGCGCAGCCGGTCAGGGTAGCGCTGGACGAAGGCGAAAGCTGTGCGGCCGCCCATCGAGTACCCCCAAAAGTGCACCCTGTCGATCTCCAGCTCGTCGAGGACCAGGCGGATGTCGTCGGTGCGCCGTTCCATTGTGTTGGCCTCCACGTCATACGGCTTGTCGCTGGCGCCCTGCCCGCGGGCGTCAATCAGGACCAGCGTGTAGCCGTCCGCGATCTCCTTCGTGTAGCCGAAGTCGCGCCACGACTGGCTGCTGCCCGTGAAGCCGTGATGGAGGAACAACGGCGGTCCGCTGCCCTCGACCTGGTAGTGGATCCTGACCCCATCGTTGACAACGAACCCGTCCCTCAAGGCATCCTCCTTGCGCCCGGCGGCGGGCGTACAGTCAATCGTATCCAGCGAAACGCTACGAGCAGGACGCCCGGCGCGTCGCTATATGATTACTCGACGACAACCGGGACGGGAGTCCCGCAGCGCACGCCGGCGGGCCGGCGACGGAGGCAGGTCATGCCCAACCTCGGCGTCCTCATAGTCACTTTCGCACCGATCCCGTTTCGCGAGATGGCCGATGTCGCCCGGACCGCCGAGGACCTCGACTACGCGCGCATCTACACATCTGAATCGCTGACCGACACGCTGGCCGTGGACATGTGGCTCGCCTCGCAAACGAAGCGGATCACGGTCGCCAGCGGGATCACCATCCTCTACATGCGCCACCCGCTGATCATGGCCGAGGCGGCGAC
>WHTO01000051.1 GCA_009377665.1 Dehalococcoidia bacterium | reverse complement strand
TTACGCGCCTCGACGACCTCGTCCAGGTAGCAGATCGCGCCGGCCTTGACCGCCCGCGTTAGCGGTCCGTCGATCCAGCGCGTCGACTCGCCCTCCAGCAGGTAGCGGCCGACGAGGTCGCTGGCTGTCAAGTCTTCGTGGCAGGCAACCGTGATGATTGGCAGGCCCGGCGCGTGGCCATCGTCCTGCGTCACGTCGCGGATGCGTGCCATCGGCCGGCCCAGGCGATAGGCCATGTGCTCGATGAAGCGGGTCTTGCCGCAGCCGGTAGGGCCCTTCAGGAGGACCGGGATCTTCTGCTCGTATGCGACCTCGAATAGCTGGACCTCGTCGGCGATCGGTACGTAATAGGGCTCGCGGTCGACCGTATATTCTTCGACGGCGTATTCACGGAAAGGTCCTGCAATTTCGCTCACTGTGATTCCATTCTGAGGGATATGTAGGTCAGCGTCGCTCCGGCGTGGCCCCGGCCGCGATCCGCGCCAGGAGATCGTCCCAGCAGCGGTCGACGCGCTCGATCAGCTCGGCGATCGTGCCGTCGTTGACGATGACCACGTCGGCGTAGCGCATCCGCTCTTCGTTGCTGAGCTGCGACGCTATGCGCTCCCGAGCCTGTTCCTCGCTGATGCCATTGCGGCTGACGATGCGCGCGATGGCGAGCTCGGGAGGCGTGGTCGCCACCCAGATCTCATCCGCCACGTCCATCCACTTGGCCTCGACCAGGACGGCGGCCTCTACGACCACCACCTCAGCCCCGCGAGCCTCCTCCTCTTTGAGGCGTTCGCGGCTCGCCTCGTGCGTGGCCGGCCAGACGACGCCGGTCAGTTTCTTCATCTGGCCGGCGTCGCCGAAAACGGCAGCGCCCAGCGCTGTCCTATCGATCTCCCCGTCGTTGCCGACGATTCCCGGCCCAAACAGGCTTGTCAACCTGTCGTACGCAGGCTTCCCCCGGCGATAGGTAGAATGCGCAACCCTGTCCACGTCGATGACGGCCGCGCCCAGCTCGGCGAGCCTGGCCACGATTGTGGATTTTCCGCTGCCGATTCCCCCGGTCAGGCCAACTACGCGCATGGGAAAAGGTTGGGTCACGCGCGGGCACCGCGCAACCAACCAGGCGTCAGTAGACGCCCGAGAACGATGTAGACAGGAGGTCGCCACCAAAAGACGACGGCGTCGGCTTGAGCCTGAAGATGCGGGCGTAGTTCAGCTCGCCGGCGTATTCGTAGTGCTCTTTGATGAACTGCTTGAAGCGCGGTGGCAGCTCATCCGCTCTCGCGCCCACCAGCTCTATCGATAGCGAGTCAACGATGATCTCCGGTGGATTGGCGCGCAGATCACGCAGTGCATGTTCGAACGTAGCCTCGTCCAGCCAGAAAGATCGGTCGTAGATAAACTGGGTCGCCGGCAGACGGTCGGCCAGGAAGTAGAGCTGGGATTCGCGGCCGAGGTTGAATATCCGGTCGCCCGGCTCGGTAGTCATCTCGATGTAGCGAGCGATCTCGGTCGCTTCGAGATCCGCCTCGGTGACCGTTCGATCCGGGAATTTCTCTTCGTGCGCTTGTTGGAGGCTGCCACTGGCGTACACGCGTGAGTTCCAGCCCACGCTGCTGGCGACCACGAGCACGATGGCGCCAGCTACCGGCGCCAGGGGCAGCCGGCTGCGCTGAAACCAGGCGGCAAAATCGGAAAGCGCGAGCGCGCTGAGCATCGCCAGCGCCGGGAGCAGCTGGACGTAGTAGTGGGGAAAGTCGCGCCCCGATGTCTTCACCCCCAGGTATGAACCCGCCAGCCAAACCAGCAACAACAGGTGTCCGTCGCTGATTTTCCTTTTGGACATCAGCCGGACGACCGTCACCGCGGCTCCCGCCCAGAGAAAGCTGGTGGCCGGGATCAGATCCAGGTGTTCAACCATCACCATCCGCAGCACCCGGGTCTCGATCGGGATCTCACGCGCGAACATCTCGTTGTAGGTGAAGATCGCGTAGATGAAGTCGCCAAGCGCTCCGTGCGCGGCGAAGAACACGAAGAAGGGCAGGGTCGCCGCCAGCGCCGTCCCCACCAGGGTGGCCACTTCCTTCAAGCCCGATCTCCTGCTGCCGGGCTCCATGGGCCGGATCAGGGCGAAGGCGCAGAGGGCGAACAGGTTCCAGATCGCGACCTGCTTGGTCATAAAGGCCAGGCCCGCGAGGACCCCCGCCGCTATCAACCAGCCCTTCGACCGGCTCTCGCGGTAGCGCCAGTAGCTGAACAACGACGCCACGATCGGCAGCATCAGGAAAACCTCGGAGTTGGCGTTGATCTGCAGGTAGGGAATGCCGTAGGCCAGGCCCAGCATCAGGCCGCCGATGAACGCCGTTCGGTCGCCGAACATCCTGCGCAGCAGGAGGAAGACGATCAGGCAGGTCGCCGCTGCTGACGCCGACGCCGCGATCCGCGGCGCCTCGATTCCCTCGCCGAAGAGGAGAAAGCTACCGGCGTACCAGGTGGCGACCAGCGGCGGCTTGTGGTCCCAGGCGTCGCGATAGGGCAACTCGCCGTGCAGGATGGCCTGAGCCAGCGTCGCGAACACGCCCTCGTCGCGCTCGAACGGCTCCAGGTAAAAGGGCGCCATCAAGGCTACCGGTACCAGGAGTACCAGCGCCGCCATGAGGAGACCGGTCGAAGGCGTGGGGAACTCGCCAGGAAGAATCCTGGTGATCGTGCGTATGGCCATCCGATGTAAGTGCCTGCCTCGATTCTAACAGCGAAAATATGCCCCTCCAGCCCGCTTCCGGACGCGTAAGCTGGAAGGCGACCCGTGGATATCGCCGGCTGGCTCAGCAACGATCAATGGCTCGCCATTCTCCGGATCGGCGTCGGCGTCTGGTGGCTGGAGAGCGTGCGCCACAAGGACCTCGCCGGATTCTTGCGCGGTGACAGCATGCAGTGGGTCGAGTCGCTGACGAGAGACCACCCGATCCCAGCATTCGCGGCCGTTATCCGAGGGCTCGCCCTCAGCAGTCAGCGGCGGCGGCTGGTCGCTTCGTGGCTGGTGGTGGCGGGCGAAACCTCCGTCGGCCTCAGCCTCGTGCTCGGCCTGCTCACTCCGGTCGGCGCCCTGGTTGCCATCTTCCTGAACCTCAACTATCTGCTACTTGCCGGCCTGCGAGACCAGGGCGAGCAGGGGCAGAACCTGATGATGATCCTGATCGAGGTTGTTGTCCTGGCTACTGCTGCGGGAATGACCTGGGGTCTCGACGCCGCCCTCTTCTGAGGTACGCGAAGGGCGCGTTCAACCACCCACGCCACTAGACTCCGTTCAATGGCAGTGGGGACGACTTCGGACGACCGCTACGTCCGCCCCGTCCGCGGCTTCCGGCTGCGCGACTTTCCCAGCTCGATGGCCCGGCTGTTCGAGCGCCACGAGCTCGTGTGGTTCCTCACGGTCCGCCATTTCAAGGCGCTATATAAGCAGTCCGCCCTCGGCTACGCCTGGACCGTGGTCAACCCGCTCGCCCAGCTCATCATCCTGTCGTTTGTTTTCTCGACCATCCTCCGCCAGGAGTCGCAGTTCGGTGTCCCCTTCGCGATCTTCCTGTTCATCGGACTGCTTCCCTGGCTGTTCTTCTCCTCGGCGATCAGCTTCGCAACGGAGAGCGTCGCAAGCGGCATGAGCCTGATCACCAAGGTGTACTTCCCACGTGAGATCCTCCCCATCACGGCCGTCATCACCAAGCTGATCGATTTCCTGGTCGGGGTCGTCATCCTGATCGGGGTGACGCTTGTTTACGGCGTGGGGATGTCCTGGGCCGCCCTCTGGGTGCTGCCCGTCTTCTTCCTGCAGTTCCTGTTCACCGTGGGCCTGGCGATGCCGCTCGCGGCCCTCAACCTCTTCTTCCGCGACGTGCGCTTCCTGGTTGGCGTGACGCTCCACATGCTTTTCTTTCTTACGCCAATCTTCTATGCGGCCTCGCGCGTCCCGGAACGATATCAGTTCCTGTATGAGTTCAATCCCAACGCCGCTTTCATCAATGCCTACCGGGGCGCCTACCTCGGCGGTCAGGCGCCGAGCATCGAGAGGCTTGCGCTCGCGGCGGCAATAGCGGTGACGACGTTCATCGTCGGCTACTACATCTTCAAGAAGCTGGAGTCGGGTTTTGCTGACCGCATCTGATACGGCTATCGAGTTCCACGGCGTCAGCAAGCGTTTCTCGATCAGGGAGAAGACGCTGATGGAGCTCCTCCCGCGTGTGATCGGCGGCCGCGACGCCGACGCCTTCTACGCCCTGCGCGATGTCAGCTTCAAGGTTGAGAGGGGGAAGGTGCTGGGGATCATCGGCCGCAACGGCGGTGGCAAGAGCACCACGCTCAAGCTGATCGCCGGGGTCATGGTCCCGACTCGAGGCGAGGTCAGCGTCAGGGGGCGCGTCTCGCCTTTGATCGAGCTCGGCGCCGGCTTCCACCCCGAGCTCACGGGTCGCGACAACATCTTCCTCAACGGCTCAATCCTCGGGCTCTCCTGGAGGCAGATACGGGAGCGCTTCGATGAGATCGTCGAATTCGCAGGACTTGCCGAGTTCATCGACACGCCGGTTAAACGCTACTCGTCTGGGATGTACGGCCGCCTCGGCTTCAGCGTCGCCATCCACTGCGAACCCGAGATCCTTTTGGTCGACGAGGTGATGGCCGTCGGCGACCTCACGTTCCAAAAGAAGTGCGAGGAGCGGATGAGCCGGTTCAGGGACCGGGGGGTGACAATCGTCCTTGTTACCCACGGCCTCGAGCTGGTGAAGACCTTCTGCGACCGCGCGCTCCTTTACGAAGAAGGGCGGGTCCTGGCCGGGGGAGAACCCACAGAGGTAGTCGATGCCTACCTTGAGCGGACCCACGAACAGAGCGGCGCCATTCGCGAGAAGCACGCCCGAACCCCCACGCCTAGCGGGGCGTAGCCGGGGCGGAGGAAGCCTGGGGCGCCGGCGCGGGTACGTCTCGCCACGGCCGCGAAACCACCAGGCGCAGCACGCCGCCGAAATCCTCGAGGATGGTCGAAACGATGTTGACGCGGGAGTCTTTGTCCTCGACCCAGCGCACAGGGATGTCCTTGACGCGATAGCCTGCCTTCTCCGCCAGGACAAGCAACTCCGTATCGAAGAACCAGCGGTCGTTCTCGATCAGCGGCAGCAGCGCCGTCGCCGCCTGGCGGGTGACTGCTTTGAAACCGCACTGGGCGTCGGAGAAGCGCACACGCAAAGCCAGCCGAAGCAGCCGGGCGTAACCCCAGGTCAGGAATCGACGCCTCCTCGAACGCTCGACCCGGGAGCCGCCCATCGAGCGGCTGCCCACGGCGACATCGAAGCCACCATCGTTGGCGAGCGCCGCGACGAGGGGCTGCAGCGCCTCGAGGTCTGTCGAAAGGTCGACGTCCATGTAGGCCATCACGTCGGCGTCGCTCCCGAGCCAGGCGGCCTTGAGCGCTCGACCCCGCCCCTTCTGCTCCAGGCGCCGGTAGAAGACCCGAGCACCATCGGTGAGCGCCGGGCCCACCTCCGGCGTTGCGTCCGTCGAGGCGTTATCGACGATGGTGACTCGCCAATCGTGCTCCCATCCATCGAGGCGCTCGACCAGCGTATCGATCGCGAGCGGCAGCGCGTGCTCCTCGTTGTAGACCGGGATGACTATCTCAACTCGTACCATTCAGAAACTCATGCTAGAGATATGCCTTGTTAGCGGCCCTGCCTTTGAAACGCCAATCCCGCTTGAACTGTTCCCGGTGCGTAGCGAACTGCCAGTCACTCCCCACGGTTTACGGTAGGTCTCGAAGACAGCGTTCAGATAGACCTGCAGCGGCCCCGACTAGCCACGGCGCCAGCGAACGAGGCGTCGGCGCGAGGCCTTTACGCGTCGGGGACGGTCGTTCTCCTCTCGATCAGCCTCTGTGCGACGGAACGGAAGACGTCGAACGACTGCGCGCCCACCATTGCGAAGCGGTCATCGAAGATGAACGTCGGCGTCCCGGTTACGCCGGACTGGTGCGCCCGCCGCGTGATGTCGCGCACGCTGTCCCGATAGGCGCCCGCGGACAACGCCGCCGTGAGCATCCCGCCGTCCATGCCGCAGCCGGTGGCGACATCCAACAAGACCTGCTGGTCTCCGATGTCCCTGCCTTCGCTGAAGTAGGCCTCGAAGAGCGCGGACCGGAAGCGCCCGGCGTCCTCTCCACTGTCGCGTGCAAACTCCGCTGCCTCGAGTGAAGGGAGCGAACGCGAGATCCGTCGCGGAGCCCGGATGATCAGCCCCTCCTTCTCACCTTCCTCGCGAAGCATTCCCATGTAGTCGTCGGCGCGCCGGTGCCCGCCGAAAAGGTCCTCAGGCGCCATTCCCTCGGGAGGGATCTCGGGGTGCAGCTCGAAGGGCTGCCAGTCCACCGCGAGGTCAATTTCGCCCGCAAGCTTCTCGACCCGCGCCAGCCCCAGGTAGCACCACGGGCAGATGTAGCTCGAGAAGACAGTCAGTTTCAGTGGAGCGTCCACAACCCTAGGTTAGGGCGAAGGCACCCTCCCGCGAGGGTGGGCCCCCATGGATCCCGTGCCGGGAACGAGGCTTATCTCTTTGGCAGCGACTCCGCTCGCGGCCGGGGCTTATCCCCGTTCGGTAATGTCTCGCGGGGTACGGGCGTCCGTTCCGGGATGCCCGCCCGCTGACGCGGTGTCACGACCGCGCCCGCCTGGCCGTCGGAATCGGTGCCGTAACTGAGGTTCCAGGCGCGCTCTACCGATTCCGGCGTGAGTCGAGCCGGGGCGTCGTAGAATCGCGCGCCGTCGACGATGATGCGCATCAGGTCGCGGGGCACGCTGGCGCGCGGCACCCGGCCGGCGCTGAAGACCTTGTCCATCAGATACTCAAGCCCGTCGCGGTGAATCTCGACTCCCATCGACTCGGCGACGACGTTGGCGATCTTCCAGAGCTGCTGCGGCTGGGGGGCGGGGACGTGCACCTTGTACGGGATACGCCGGAGCAACGCCTCGTCCATCAGGTCGGCCGGCGAGAGGTTGGTCGAGAGGACGAGCGTCACGTCAAACGGCACGGATAGGATCTCGCCCGTGTTGAGGCTGAAGATGTCCCACGACCGCTCCATCGGCACGATCCAGCGATTGAGCATCTCCTCCGGCCGCATGGCCTGCCGCCCGAAGTCGTCGACGATGAACACGCCGTTCTGCGCCTTGAGGTGCGGCGGAAGCTGGTGGAGGCCTGCGTTCGCATCGTGGCCGAGCTCGAGGGCGTCGCGCGCCAGCTCGCCGCCCACCATCACCACGGGTGTCTTGATGTGTACCCAACGCTCGTCCACCTCCATGCCCCGAGCGGTCGGCGGGTTGGAAACGGGGGTGTGGTGCAGGCGGTCGAAGACTTTGATCAACTGACCGTAGGTATAGATGGCGTGGGGGACGATCGTGCCGCTTTCGAGGTTCGCGGCAAACGAGCTCACGATCTCGGTCTTACCGTTTCCGCTCGGTCCATAGACGAGGCACGCGCGGCCCGAATGCAATGCCGCCGTCACTCGTTCCAGGACCTCTGGCGCGAAGACGAGGTGTGAAAGCGAACGCAGCAGGCGTTCTCGCTTGACGCTCGTCCTGATAGACATCAAGGACTCGATGGTGTTGTTGTACTGCTCGAGCGTCACCGGCACTGGACCGGCGTAGCGGCTGCGCTTCAAGGCCTCGTCGACACGCTCACGGCCGACTTCGGTGAGCCTGATTGGCACGTTCTCGTAGTGGACCGCGCTCGCCGCCACGAACTGGATCATCTTCTCCTTGCGCAGCTCGCGGCTGATCTCATCGACGATGTGCCGGGGCACCTTCATCCGCTGCGCCATCTCGCCGATCGTCAGTTGCTCGTTGTAGTGGAGGAGCTTGAGGCCCAACTCCCTGAGGAAGGGCATGGGTATGCCCAGGTCAGCCACGCTTTGAGGCGCGGCCGGCCAGGAAGGGGGGCGGCCTCCGTGGTTGCTATCGGATTGAGGTGGTGAGCTCATCGCTCTAAATATCGGCACAGAAAGGCCCCCGCTTCAGCGCGGGGGCCTTTGATGATTGGGGGCGCGACCGGATCCCGCCGGGCTTAGCCTTCCAGCGTTGCCTCGACGTCGATCTGCAGGCTGTTGCGCAGCGCGTTCGAGACCGGACAGCCCTGCTCGGCCCTGCGGGCAGCCTCTGCGAACGCCGCCTGGTCAAGGCCCGGCACCCTGCCGCGGACGACCAGCTTGCTGTTCGTGACCTGGAACCCGCCGCCCTCCTTGGGGTTCAGCGAGACCGTCGCTGATACGCGGAGCTGTTCCGGCGGAGTCCCACCCCGCCCCAGCGTCCCCGAGAACGCCATCGCGAAGCAGCTGGCGTGGGCCGCGGCGATCAACTCCTCGGGGCTGGTCCGTCCGTCCGACTTCTCGACGCGCGACGCCCACGTCACGCCCAGGTCCTTCACAGCGCCGCTGCCCGTCTGCAGCGTGCCGCTGCCCTCCTGCAAGGTCCCGTTCCATGTGACTTCGGCCGATCGATCTGCTGTTGCCATCTTGCTCTTCCTTTCTTCTGCTCATGCGCCGCCGCTCCGGCGGCGCGGACTTCGTTGGCTTGCGTCCGCCCTGTAGGGCTCTCGGATCCGGGGGAGGCGCTCGGTCAGAGTCCGAAGACGTCGACCGAGTAATAGCCGATCGCAGCAAGGATCAGCCCACGTATCACCTTACCGAGAGTGACGGCGATTATGAAGCGCCGGAACGGGAAACGCAGCGCTCCCGCCGTGATCCCGGCGAACTCGAAAACCGGGTTTGGGATCGCCGCCAGGGTGAACAGCGTGGCCGTCCCGTAGTGGCCCATCAGCCAGTTCACGCGACGGGCAAGGCCCGTCATCAGTGATTGCAGGCGCGCCGGCGCCTTGATCTCGCGGCCCCGGGCGACGTGCCCGCCTCCCAGTCCAACCAGGTAGGCCGTCACCTCGCCCAGCCCCATGCCCAAACCGCCGGCGATACCCACGAGCACCGGGTTGAGCTCGGTGGCCTGGTCCACGATCAGCGCCTGCCCGACGGCGGTCAGCGCGGGCACCGGGATGAAAACTGTCGATGTGCTGATGAGGTTGACGACGAAGATCCCGGCGTAGCCAAAACGCCCGTAGGATTCGGCGTCTTCGCCGGCCAGCTGGATCAGCCAGGGGCCGGCGGCCAGGACCAGCGCAAAGCCGAGGACGAGAATCCCGAGGGCTACCCGCAGCCAGCGTTTGCGGCCCAGCAGGTCGCTGAGCCCGGTGTAGATCGCGATCGCCCTGCGCTCGCGGGCTGAATACTGGGGAGCCGCCCGATCGCTGTGATCGGCCGCCCCGTGCCCGGGTTCATCGCTTGGCGGACCGGCCGGGGCCGCGTGCGGCGCTCGGCCCTCGACAGGGGGCATGGCTCAGAGCCATTGTATGAGGCTGGTAGGATTTCATTGCCCGCGCTGCCCCGGGGCGCCACGCGCAGCGTGCCAGCTGCACCCATCCGCGAGGAGTCGATTGAACGCTACGGAGAACATCGCCAGCGCCGCCCATGAGCAGGTTGTCTTCTGCCGCGACGCCCAGACCGGCCTCCACGCGATCATCGCCATCCACAGCACGCTCCTCGGCCCGGCGCTCGGCGGCGCCCGCATGTACCCGTACGGATCACTCGACGAAGCCCTGGTTGACGCGCTGCGTCTCGCCCGCGGCATGACCTACAAGGCGGCGGCCGCCGGCCTGGACCTCGGCGGGGGCAAGGCCGTGATCATCGGCGACCCAGCATCGCGGACACCGGAGGTGATCCGCGCCTTCGCCCGCTTCGTCCACTCGCTTGGCGGCCGCTACCTGACCGCCACCGACGTCGGCCTAAAGACGCAGGACCTCGACCTCATGCGCTCCGAGACGCCCTTCGTTACAGGCACGTCGCCCGAGCTGGGCGGCGGCGGAGACACCTCCATCCTGACGGCCGTTACCGTCTTCCATGGGCTGCGGGCCGCCGCCGAGGAAGCGTTCGGCAGCGACGACCTGCGTGGGCTTCGTGTCGCGCTGCAGGGCGCCGGTAAGGTTGGCAGTAAGCTCCTCGTCCACCTCGTCGAAGGCGGCGCCAACGTTGTCGCCATCGCCGACCGGGACGCCGACAACGCAGCCGTCCTGGCCAGGCGCTTCGGCGCCAGCGCCGTAGACCCCGGCGACATCTACGACGTGGACTGCGACATCTTCTCGCCCAACGCGCTGGGAGCCGTCCTTAATGACGACACCATCCCGCGGCTGCGCGCGAAGGTGGTCTGCGGCGCCGCCAACAACCAGCTCGCCGAGGATCGGCACGCCGACGCGCTGCGCGAGCGCGGTATCGTCTACGCGCCCGACTACCTGGTCAACTCGGGCGGCATCATCAACATTGCCGCCGAGCTCGAACCGGGCGGCTACGACAGCCGCCGCGCCGAAGAGATGGGCCTCCGCGTCTACGACCGCACGCGCGAGGTCTTCCGCCTCGCCCGCGAGCACGACGAGTCGGCCGCCAGCGCCGCCGACCGGCTGGTCGAGCAGCGGCTCGCCGCTGCCGCCGGCCGCGGCATCAACTGGCCGTGGCTGCAGGGCGTCGCCAACGCCGCCGCCATCCGCTGACGGCTAGGATCTGAGCACAAACTGCCCGTCCGGGCCAAGGCGGCAGATGGAGACGGGCCGATGGATTTCGAACTCAACGAAGAAGAGCGCCTCATCCAGAAGCTGGCCAGGGACTTCGCGGAAAAGGAGATCAGGCCGGTCGCCCACCTCTATGACGAGTCTGAAGAGGTGCCCTACGAGATCATCGGCAAGGCATCGCGACTCGGGCTTGCCTCGGCGTTCTCCAGCGGACGGGCCGAGGTCGATTCGCCCCTCGCGCCGGCCCTGGTTACCGAGCAGCTCTCCTGGGGCTGCGCCGGCATTGCGCTGGCCATAGCTTCCAGCGGCCTGGCCCAGGCCGCCATCGCCGCCACCGGCACACCCGAGCAGAAGGAGCGCTTCCTGCCGTTGTGCACGAGCGCCGACGGCAGCGTCCGTCTCGGCGCCATGGGGCTGACCGAAGCGGAGGCAGGCTCCGATGTGGCGAATCTGCAGACGACCGCGGTCCGCGATGGCGACGAGTGGGTCCTCAACGGCACGAAGCGCTGGACCACCAACGGTGGCATCGCCGATGTCCACGTCATCTTCGCCACCGAGGACAAGAGCAAAGGTTGGGATGGGCTCTCCGCCTTCGCCGTGCCCCGGGGCGCGGCCGGACTCTCGATGGGCACGAAGTGGAAGAAGATGGGCATCCGCGCCTCGCACACGGCCGACGTGATCCTCGAGGACTGCCGCATCCCCGCCGACCACAAGCTCGGCTACGACCCGTCGGCGCAGGACGGTGCGCCGCGCGGGCCGGGCGCACCCGGCGCCATCACGATGCTGGAGCGCACGCGTCCGGTTGTCGGCGCCTTTGCCCTGGGCATTGCGCAGGCCGCCTTCGACAAAGCACTCGAATACACGAAAACGCGTGTCCAGTTCGGCAAGCCGATTGCCATGAACCAGGCCATTGCCTTCAAGCTGGCCGAGATGCACACCGAGATCGAGGCCGCGAGGATGCTCGTGTACAAGGGCTGCTGGCTGGCGATGAGCGGCCAGCCCATGTGGAGGGCCGAGGGCAGCCAGGCCAAGTATTTTGCGTCGGACGTGGCGATGAAGGTCACGATCGACGCTCTCCAACTCCACGGTGGGGTCGGCTACATGCGGGAGGAGCCGCTGGAGAAGTGGGTCCGTGACGCAAAGATCTTCCAGATCTTCGAGGGCACCAACGAGATCCAGCGCCTCGTCATCTCGCGGGCGCTGATCGGACGGCTGGAACGTGAGAGCGCCGGGTCACGAGCTTGAACTCCGTCCCCGACGGCTCACGAGAGCGGCAGGCAGAGGCGCCGGGGAACGCGGGCCCGGGGGTATGGCTCCTGCCCGCAGCGCTTGCAGCGCTGGCGCTCGGCGCGGCGATCGTCCTGCGCCGGTCTGTCCGCCGCCGCCTGCAGCCCTTCGCGCCGATCTTCATCGGCGAGTCGCTCGAGGCGCCCCTCACGGAGTCTCCGGCGACGCTCGGTATCGCCCACAACGGCGGCGATACCAAGGAGGGCATGGAGCTTGTCCGGGCGCACAACGTCGATGTCGTCGAGATCGACGTCGCCCTCGTCGGCGGACGCCTCGACGTCGTCCATACCCCGCCCCGCATCATCCCGCGTCTGCTCCATCCTCTCGTCTACACTTCGGCGACACTCGACGATGCCTGGAGGGAGCTGCCAGCGGGCGTCGACGTCTACCTGGACCTGAAGACCAGGGGCCGCCGCACGGCCAACGAGGTCGTCCGCGTCATCGAGGGCAATGGCGAGCGCACGATCTACGCGGGAAGCTCCGACCTTCCGACGCTGGGGTTCATCCGTTCGCTTCTCCCGGACGCCGAAACCGTCTTTTATCCGCGGACGAGGATGGGCCTGGCGAGGCTGCTCGCGATGGACCCACTGCCCGTTCGCGGCATCTCGATTCCGCCCGATAATCTCGACGCGGCCGTGGTCCGCCGGGCGCAGGGGGCAGGACTCTTTGTCTGGACGGGGATCGTCAACGACCGCCGGCGCGTACGCGAGGTCCTCGATTGGCAGGTCGACGGGCTGATATCCGACGACCTGGTCGTCCTGGCGGGCCTCCGAGAGGGGCGGGTGGGTGCCTGACGGCGTTGCCCTGCCCCTGCAATCCACTAGAATGACGCAGGCCCGAGTTCGAGGGACTCGGGCGTTTGCAACTGCATACGGCCCCGTGGTGTAGCGGTTAACATGCCAGCTTGTCACGCTGGAGATCGTCGGTTCGAATCCGATCGGGGTCGCCAGACATCCATCACCTTCACCCGCCCGCTGGAGGTCGCAATTCCGCCGATGCCCCTTCGTGAGTTCATCGAGAAGAAGGCCGAGATGGCCAAAGATCGGCTTGAGCCGCTGCGCGAGCGCATCTTCAAGTCGGAACCGGACAAGCCCGACCCGCATTACGCGATGCCCGGCACATCCGGCGACGCCGTTTACCGCATCTACAGGACCGACATCGTGGCGTCCGTCGTCATCGACGGCCTCGATCTACCGGTGGCTGCGGAGGTTGGTGAGATCGGCCTCGCCAAGGAGTACGGCGGCAGGATCTATAAGTACTCGGGCAAGGGCACGCGCATCAAGGGCCATTCCGCCTCCCTGCCGGACATGGTCTGGCCCTACCTCGAGGCCGACCGCGAGGTGCTCCTCGTGGAGTACGGCGACTCCTACGTCGTCTTCGTTACCGACTGACCCGCAGAAGCGACCCTAACGCTGCGGGAGGGTCCAGAGAGGCGCTCCTCCCTGGCGGGGTCCAAAGGCGTGTTCCCTTTACTTCCTATTCACCCTGGTACCAGTCGACGACCTCCTCGCCGAACCACAACGCTATGACGCCCCCGAGCGCCAGGAACGGGCCATAGGCGAACGCGGCCCGCCGCGAGCGCGCCGCGACGCCGATGATCACGGCCGCGACCCCGCCGGCGACCACCCCGATCAGCAGCCCGGCCATCACGGCCGGCCAGCCGCTCGCCAGCCCGATGTAGGCCGCCAGCTTGACGTCGCCGGCCGCGATGCCCCGCCCCGCGCTGATGATGAAAGGGAAGAGCATGAAGCCGAAGCCAACCGCCCCGCCGATAAGCGCGTGGCCGACGTCCCTATCCGGCCAAGCCCAGCTCAACGCCAGCGCCACCACGATACCCGGATAGACGATCCGGTTGGGGAGCACCCGCGCTTCGATGTCTGTGATCGCGACCGCGGCCAGCGGCGTCGTGAACAGGGCGAGCAGCAGAAACTCGCGGGTATCGTCGGCGACCGCCGCCGCGAGGGCGAAAAGCGTCGCTAGCAGCGCGGCCAGCACGAGAGGCCTGCCGGGCAGCGCCCTTCGCTCCTCCAGCGCCGCTTCCGAGTAGGACGCGTTCAACACGCGGTCGACGGCCAGCCCGCAGGCTGCGCCGGCCGCGAACGCCCCTGCGATGGCCGCGATCTCGTCCGTCCTCTGATGTCCCTCTGAACTACGGGTGGCTAGTTAGATGTTCGACCGCGACTGGCCGCCATCGACGTTGAGGGCCGCCCCGGTGACCCAACTCGCCCTTTCGGAGCAGAGGAAGGCGATCACGTTGCCGACCTCGTCGGCCCGCCCGAAACGCCCCATTGCGATGTTCTCGCGCACGAACCTGTCCATGCCCTCGGGATCCTCGTTGGCGCGGCGGTCCCAACCTCCACCCGGGAAGCGGATCGAACCGGGGCAAACCGCGTTGACGCGGATGTTGTCGGGCGCCAGCTCGAGCGCAAGGTTCTTGGCGTGAGAGATGAGTGCGGCCTTTACGTTGTTGTACTGCGGGAACCCCCCCGACTCGCGGCCCCAGATCGACGAGACGTGGACGATGGCGCCACCCCCGTTCTGCCTCATCACGGGGACGGCGAGGCGGCACATGCGCACGGCCGCCAGCACGTTGCGCTCGTAGGCTTCCATCCAGACCTCGTCCTCGTCGCCGCGGCCTGCGCCGCCCACGTTGTTGACCAGGACGTCGACCCGTCCGAACGCCTTCATGGCGTCATCGAAGACCGCCTGGCATCCTTCGGCGGTGTTGAAGTCGGCCGCCGTGGCGACGATCTTCGCGCCCCCCGCTTCAAGCTCACGCTTCGTAGCATCCAGCGTCTCGGCGCCGCGCGCCGAGATGGCCACCCCGCACCCCTCATTCGCGAGCGCGACCGCCGCGGCCCTGCCGAGCCCACGGCTGGAGCCCGTGACGATCGCCGCCTTGCCCGCCAGGTTCAGATCCATCAGTCGTCACTCCCTTTCGCAACTGCTTCGTGCAAACCATCGATCACCATCTGGAGAGTAGGCGCCGGCGCCGGATGCGGCGGGTCACTTCCAACGTGTCGATGGTGCGGGGAAGTCGGGAGCTCGGGATGATAAGGCGAGTTGTCGTACCTCCAGACGCGACTGCCGGAAGGTTCGAGAAGCTGGAAGTTGTACCGGACCCAGTTGGGATAGCCTTCCCGCATGTCACATTGAAGTTCAATGGCCAGACGGTGGCCGGAAGGCACTTCAAGAATGCCCTTCAGGGTTCCCCACTCGCCTTCAATCGGCCTGATATCCAACTCTCGCCCGGCGGCGAACAAGCCGCCGGTGCTTTTTTCGAGCCGCTCTACCAGAGTCCCGAAGTACTCGGCGAGCAGCAGCTACGTGGTTTCCTGGTCGCCGTGCGGGTGTGCCGCTCGGTATAGGGCAGCATCGCAAAGCGAAGCCCATTCCATCAGGTCGTGGTCTTCAATCTTTCCCTGGCTCCAGCGTTCGTAGAACTTATGGGATTCCATTCCATGGCGGGACTCAAATTCCCGGAGTCGCGCACTGATTTCGCGATCAGTCAACTCGACCACTCTTACACGAGGGTTGGCTACACGCTGGCCTGTCCTACTCATGTTCCCATTATCGCCCGGCGCTCGACGCCGCGCTGCGCTCCGCCGCCAGCCGGTACGACGGCTGCAGCCGCCTCACGCGCTCAACGATCTCAGGCAGCGCCGCCACCAATCGCTGGCAGTCCTCCATGGTGTTGTCCTTGCCCAGCGCCAGGCGCAGGCTGCCGCGCGCCGTGTCCTCGTCGATACCCATCGCCGTCAGCACGTGCGAAGGCTCCAGCGACCCGGTGGTGCAGGCCGACCCGCTGCTGGCGCTCATGCCGGCGAGGTCGAGGTTGACGAGGATCGGCTCGCCCTCCACGCCCTCGAAGCACAGGGAGAGGTTCGACGGCAGCCTCCGAGCGAGGTCCGCCGGGATCGCTCCGAGCAGGAAGTCGCGCAGCTCGCGAACGTGCGCCGCCCGTGTCACGCGCTCTCGCACAGCCAGCTCCAGCGCCGTCGCCAGGCCCACGGCGCCGGCCACGTTCTCCGTACCGGCACGACGACTACGCTCCTGCGACCCGCCCAGGAGTTGAGCCTGCAACGGCGTGCGCTGCCGCACGTAGAGGGCGCCCACCCCCTTCGGCCCGTAGAGCTTGTGGGCCGCGATTGACAGCATGTCGACGCCCAGGCGCTCGACGTCGAGGTCGAGGTAGTCGGCGGCCTGCACGGCGTCGGTGTGGAAAACGATGCGCCGTGCCCGCTGCTTGACGAGCGCGGCGGTCTCGGCGATCGGCTGGATCGTGCCGACCTCGTTGTTGACGTACATGACGCTGACCAGCGTCGTGTCGCCGGTCAGCGACCGCTCGAGCGAGCCGGGGTCGACGAAGCCCTCGCCGTCCACCGGCAGGTAGGTCGCGCGGAAACCCTCCTGCTCAAGCCGCTCGACCGCGTGCAAGACGGCGTGGTGCTCGATGGCCGTCGTCACGATGTGGTCGCCGCGGCGGCGGTTGCCGTGGGCCGCCCCGCGAATCGCCAGGTTGTCCGATTCGCTGCCACCGGCCGTGAAGATGACCTCGGCGGGCCGGCAATTGAGCAGCTCGGCCACCCTGCGCCGGGCGAGATCGAGCCCTTTCGCCGCCTCCCGCCCCTCGGCGTAGATGGAGGAGGGGTTTCCCCACCCGGCCCCTGCCAGGTAGGGCATCATCGCCTCGAGCACCCGCAGGTCAAGCGGCGTCGTCGCCGCGTGGTCGAAGTATGCCCGCTTCTCGCCCATCGCTCTCAGCTTAGTTTCGCGGGCGATCCCCCTGCGCACGGATCCGGCCGGCGATATATAGAGCGCCTAATCGTACGACCGGGGGAGGACATCATGCGTTGCCCGAAAATCCTTTCAGCCAACGCGTGGCTCCTCGTCGCCCTTCTCGCAATCGCCGCCACGGCTGCGCTGGGGTCGGCCGAGCGGCGCATGCGACCAGTGCACGGTCG